>NC_010407.1:325864-651729 GCF_000069225.1 Clavibacter sepedonicus
CCAGATCGACCCCCGCAAGGCCGACAAGCCGAGCACCGGCCACTTCGACAAGGCCGGCGTCACGCCGCGCCGCCACCTCACCGAGGTCCGCACGGCCGACTTCGCCGAGTACACGCTCGGCCAGGAGATCACCGTCGGCGCCTTCGAGCCCGGCACCAAGGTCGACGTCGTCGGCACCAGCAAGGGCAAGGGCTTCGCCGGCGTCATGAAGCGCCACAACTTCAAGGGCGTCTCGGCCTCGCACGGTTCGCACCGCAACCACCGCAAGCCCGGCTCCATCGGCGCCTCCTCGACCCCCAGCCGTGTCTTCAAGGGCATGCGCATGGCCGGTCGCATGGGCGGCGAGCGCGTCACCGTGCTGAACCTCGTCGTCCACAGCGTGGACGCCGAGAAGGGCCTCCTGCTCGTCAAGGGCGCAGTGCCCGGCGCGCGTGGCCGCATCGTCTTCGTCCGCAACGCAGTGAAGGGGAAGTAGTCATGGCTACCGACACCCAGCTCGACGTCCTCGACGCGACCGGTGCAGTCACCGGCTCCGTCGACCTGCCCGCGTCGATCTTCGACGTGCAGACCAACGTCCCGCTCATCCACCAGGTCGTCGTCGCCCAGCTCGCCGCGGCGCGCCAGGGAACGCACAAGACCAAGGGCCGCGGCGAGGTCTCCGGCGCCGGTCGCAAGCCGTTCAAGCAGAAGGGAACCGGTCGCGCTCGTCAGGGCTCGATCCGCGCCCCCCAGATGACCGGCGGTGGCATCGTCCACGGACCCACGCCCCGCAACTACTCGCAGCGCACCCCCAAGAAGATGATCGCCGCCGCTCTGCTCGGTGCCCTCTCCGACCGCGCGCGCGGCGCCCGCCTCCACGTCATCGAGAGCCTCTCCGCCGGAGACGTCCCCTCGACGAAGACCGTGGTCGCGCTGCTCGAGGGCATCGCCACGAGCAAGCACGTCCTCATCGTCCTGGAGCGCACCGACGAGGTCAGCCTCCGCAGCGTGCGCAACATCCCGACGGTCCACGTGCTGTCCTACGACCAGCTCAACGCGTACGACGTGCTCGTGAGCGACGACATCGTCTTCACGAAGGGCGCGTTCGACGCGTTCGTCGAGTCGAAGACGGCCAAGGAAGAGGTTGCCGCATGAGCGCCACCCAGAAGGATCCCCGCGACATCATCATCGCGCCGGTCGTCTCCGAGAAGAGCTACGGCCTGATCGACCAGGGCAAGTACACGTTCATCGTGGACCCCCGCTCGAACAAGACCGAGATCAAGCTCGCGATCGAGAAGATCTTCGGCGTGCAGGTCGCGTCGGTCAACACGCTCAACAAGCAGGGCAAGACCCGCCGGACCAAGTTCGGGATGGGCAAGCGCAAGGACACCAAGCGCGCCATCGTCTCCCTCAAGTCGGGCTCCATCGACATCTTCACGACTGTCGGCTGAGACCGGGACTAGGAAAACACCAATGGCCATTCGCAAGTACAAGCCCACGACCCCGGGTCGTCGCGGTTCGTCCGTCGCCGACTTCGCGGAGATCACGCGTTCGACGCCCGAGAAGTCCCTGTTGCGTCCCCTGCCCAAGCACGGTGGTCGCAACAACGCCGGTCGCATCACCACCCGCCACATCGGCGGCGGGCACAAGCGCCAGTACCGCGTCATCGACTTCAAGCGCAACGACAAGGACGGCGTCCTCGCCACCGTCGCGCACATCGAGTACGACCCCAACCGCACGGCGCGCATCGCGCTCCTGCACTTCATCGACGGCACGAAGCGCTACATCATCGCGCCGAACAAGCTGAAGCAGGGCGACAAGATCGAGTCGGGCGCCCAGGCCGACATCAAGCCCGGCAACAACCTGCCGCTGCGCAACATCCCCACGGGTACCGTCATCCACGCCATCGAGCTCCGCCCCGGCGGCGGCGCGAAGATGGGCCGCTCCGCCGGCGCCTCCGTGCGCCTCGTGGCGAAGGACGGCCCCTACGCCCAGCTGCGCCTGCCCTCCGGCGAGATCCGCAACGTCGATGCGCGCTGCCGCGCGACCATCGGCGAGGTCGGCAACGCCGAGCAGTCGAACATCAACTGGGGCAAGGCCGGCCGCATGCGCTGGAAGGGCGTCCGCCCGACCGTCCGCGGTGTCGCGATGAACCCGGTCGACCACCCGCACGGTGGTGGTGAGGGCAAGACCTCCGGTGGTCGCCACCCGGTCAGCCCGTGGGGCCAGAAGGAAGGCCGCACGCGCCACATCAACAAGCCCAGCGACAAGCTCATCGTTCGCCGCCGCAACGCCGGCAAGAAGCGCAAGTAGGAGTTGTAGAAGATGCCACGCAGTCTGAAGAAGGGCCCCTTCGTCGACGACCACCTGCTCCGCAAGGTGATCTCGGCGAACGAGGCCAGCAGCAAGAACGTGATCAAGACCTGGTCGCGCCGCTCGATGATCATCCCGGCGATGCTGGGTCACACGATCGCGGTGCACGACGGTCGCAAGCACGTCCCCGTGTTCGTCACGGAGTCCATGGTCGGCCACAAGCTCGGCGAGTTCGCTCTTACGCGCACCTTCCGCGGCCACGTGAAGGACGACAAGAAGGGTCGTCGTCGCTAACGCGGCGACGAGAAGGAGGAGAGAAATGGTGGAGTCGATCGCACGCGTGCGTCACATCCGCGTCACCCCCCAGAAGGCCCGTCGTGTCGTGGACATGATCCGTGGCAAGCAGGCCGAGGAGGCCCTGGCCATCCTGAAGTTCGCGCCGCAGGGCGCGAGCGAGCCGATCTACAAGCTGGTGGCCTCGGCCATGGCGAACGCGCGGGTCAAGGCCGACGCGTCCAACAGCTTCCTCGCGGAGCAGGACCTCTACATCGCCAAGGCGTTCGTGGACGAGGGCACCACCCTCAAGCGGTTCCAGCCGCGCGCACAGGGTCGCGCATTCCGTATCAACAAGCGCACCAGCCACATCACGGTCGTCCTCGCGACGCCGGATGAGGCGGACGTGGCGACGACCGCGAAGAAGGCGAGCAAGTAATGGGACAGAAGGTCAACCCGTACGGGTTCCGTCTCGGGATCACGACCGACCACGTGTCGCGTTGGTTCTCGGACAGCACGAAGAAGGGGCAGCGTTACAGCGACTACGTCGCCGAGGACGTGCGCATCCGCACCATGCTCAAGACGAGCCTCGACCGCGCCGGTGTAGCGCGCATCGAGATCGAGCGCACCCGTGACCGTGTCCGCGTGGACATCTACACGGCCCGCCCGGGCATCGTCATCGGCCGCCGCGGCGTCGAGGCCGAGCGCATCCGCGCCGACCTCGAGAAGCTCACGGGCAAGCAGATCCAGTTGAACATCCTCGAGGTGAAGAACCCCGAGGCCGAGGCGCAGCTGGTGGCCCAGGGCATTGCCGAGCAGCTCGCGGGTCGTGTGGCGTTCCGCCGTGCGATGCGCAAGGGCCTGCAGGGCGCACAGCGCGCCGGCGCCAAGGGCGTCCGCATCCAGGTGTCGGGCCGTCTCGGCGGCGCCGAGATGAGCCGGTCGGAGTTCTACCGCGAGGGCCGCGTGCCGCTGCACACCCTCCGCGCGAACATCGACTACGGCTTCTACGAGGCCCGCACGTCCTTCGGCCGCATCGGCGTGAAGGTGTGGGTCTACAAGGGCGACATCACGAACAAGGATCTCGCTCGGGAGCAGGCGAACCAGAAGTCGTCGCGCCCGGAGCGTCGTAACGACCGTTCCGACGGTCGAACCGGAGATCGCCGCACCAACGCGCCGCGCACCGCGCCGGCCGCCGAGGCAGCGCCGGTCGCCGCAGCAGGAGTTGAGGCGTAACCATGTTGATCCCCCGCAAGGTCAAGCACCGCAAGCAGCACCACCCGGGTCGTACCGGCCACGCGACCGGCGGCACCGTCGTCTCGTTCGGCGAGTACGGCATCCAGGCCCTCACGCCCGCCTACGTCACCAACCGCCAGATCGAGTCCGCTCGCATCGCCATGACGCGTCACGTGAAGCGCGGCGGGAACGTGTACATCAACATCTTCCCGGACCGCCCGCTCACCAAGAAGCCCGCCGAGACCCGCATGGGTTCCGGCAAGGGCTCGGTCGAGTGGTGGGTCGCCAACGTCAAGCCGGGTCGCGTGCTCTTCGAGCTCTCCGGCGTCGACGAGGCCACGGCGCGCGAGGCGCTCACCCGGGCCATCCACAAGCTGCCCCTCAAGGCACGCATCATCAAGCGCGAGGAAGGCGACGCATAATGGCGATCGGTTCCAAGGAGCTCGCCCCCGTCGAGCTGGACACTTTCGAGGACGAGCGACTCGTCGAAGAGCTGAAGAAGGCCAAGGAGGAGCTGTTCAACCTGCGCTTCCAGTCGGCCACCGGTCAGCTCGACAGCCACGGCCGCCTCCGCGCGGTCAAGCGCGACATCGCTCGGATCTACACGGTCATCCGCGAGCGCGAGCTGGGCATCCGTGCCACGCCCGCCCCCGTCGAGGTCCCCGAGAAGCCCGAGAAGAAGAAGGCGACGAAGAAGGCCGCGAAGGCCGACGACGCCGCCGTCACCGAGAAGGCTGAGGAGGCTTGATCATGGCGAACGCCGAAGAGAAGAACACGGCTGACACCGCGACGGCCGACCGCGGCTACCGCAAGTCCCGTCGTGGCTACGTCACCAGCGACAAGATGGACAAGACCATCGTCGTCGAGGTCGAGGACCGCGTGAAGCACCCGCTGTACGGCAAGGTCATCCGCCGCACCTCCAAGGTCAAGGCGCACGACGAGGCGAACACCGCCGGCATCGGCGACCTGGTCCTGATCAACGAGACCCGTCCCCTCAGCGCCTCCAAGCGCTGGCGCCTGGTCGAGATCCTCGAGAAGGCCAAGTAGCCCCGGCTGCTTGGATGAAGGAGCAACAGTGATTCAGCAGGAATCCCGCCTCAAGATCGCGGACAACACGGGCGCCAAGGAGATCTTGACCATCCGGGTGCTCGGTGGCTCGGGTCGTCGCTACGCCGGTCTCGGCGACGTCATCGTCGCGACCGTCAAGGACGCGATCCCCGGCGGAAACGTCAAGAAGGGCGAGGTCGTCAAGGCCGTCATCGTCCGCACCAAGAAGGAGACGCGCCGTCCCGACGGCTCGTACATCAAGTTCGACGAGAACGCCGCCGTCATCCTGAACAGCAACGGGGAGCCCCGCGGCACCCGCATCTTCGGACCGGTGGGCCGCGAGCTCCGGGACAAGAAGTTCATGAAGATCATCTCGCTGGCACCGGAGGTCATTTAGTCATGGCGAACATCAAGAAGGGTGACCTCGTGCAGGTCATCACGGGTCGCACGCAGGCCAAGGGCGGCGACCGGGGCAAGCAGGGCCGTGTCCTGTCCGTCCTGGTCGAGCGCAACCGCGTCGTCGTCGAGGGCGTGAACTTCGTCACGAAGCACGTCCGCGTCGGCCAGACGCAGCGCGGCTCCAAGACCGGCGGCATCGAGACCGTCGAGGCGCCCATCCACATCTCCAACGTCGCGCTCGTCGACCCCGAGTCCAAGAAGCCCACGCGAGTCGGCTTCCGGACCGAGACGGTCGAGAAGGACGGGGTCTCCAAGACCGTCCGCGTCCGCTACGCCAAGAAGTCAGGTAAGGACCTCTAGCAATGACCGACACCGCAACCGCTGGCACGGCCGAGGGCACCACGCTCCCGCGCCTGAAGCAGAAGTACCGCACCGAGATCGTCAGCCAGCTGACCGCTGATCTCGGCTTCACGAACGTGCACCAGGTGCCCGGGCTCACGAAGATCGTCGTGAACATGGGCGTCGGGGACGCGGCTCGCGACGGCAAGATCATCGACGGCGCGGTCGCCGACCTCACCAAGATCACGGGCCAGAAGCCGCAGGTCACGAAGGCCCGCAAGTCGATCGCCCAGTTCAAGCTGCGTGAGGGCCAGGCCATCGGCACCCACGTGACGCTGCGCGGCGACCGCATGTGGGAGTTCCTCGACCGCCTGCTGTCCCTCGCCCTGCCCCGCATCCGCGACTTCCGCGGGCTCAGCCCGAAGCAGTTCGACGGCAACGGCAACTACACGTTCGGTCTCAACGAGCAGTCCATGTTCCACGAGATCGACCAGGACCGCATCGACCGGGTCCGCGGCATGGACATCACGGTCGTCACGACCGCTCGGACGGACGACGAGGGACGCGCGCTGCTCAAGGCGCTCGGCTTCCCGTTCCAGACGCCCGAGAACACGCCGTAACACGCACCGCCAGCTCCACCCGCACGACCAGCACCACCGCACGATCGGCGCCGGGCACCTCCGCCCGGCGCCGCCACCACCACAGGTCGTCATCCGTGTCCGGATGAACGAAACCAGGCGAGAGAGGCACCACCAGATATGACAATGACCGACCCGGTCGCTGACATGCTGACCCGACTCCGGAACGCGAACTCCGCGCACCACGACACGGTCTCCATGCCGCACTCCAAGCTCAAGTCGCACATCGCCGACATCCTCAAGTCCGAGGGCTTCATCGCCGGCTGGGACGTCGCGGACGCCCGCGTCGGCCAGACGCTGACGCTCAGCCTCAAGTTCGGTTCCGACCGCGAGCGCTCCATCCGGGGCATCAAGCGCGTGTCGAAGCCCGGACTGCGCGTGTACGCGAAGTCCGCGGAGATCCCCCAGGTCCTCGGTGGCCTCGGGGTCGCCATCCTGTCCACCTCCTCGGGGCTCCTCACGGACCGCCAGGCTGCGAAGAAGGGCGTGGGTGGGGAAGTCCTCGCCTACGTGTGGTAACGCCATGTCACGCATCGGAAGACTTCCCATCGACGTCCCCGCAGGGGTCGACGTCTCCGTGGACGGCCAGCACGTCACGGTCAAGGGCCCGAAGGGCGAGCTCAGCCTCACCATCGCGCAGCCCATCCGCGCCGAGGTCCAGGACGGACAGGTGCTCGTCACCCGTCCCGACGACGAGCGCGAGTCGCGTTCGCTCCACGGCCTGACGCGCAGCCTCATCGCGAACAACATCGTCGGCGTCACCACCGGCTACACCAAGGGCCTCGAGATCGTCGGCACGGGTTACCGCGTCGCGCTCAAGGACAAGGGCGTCGAGTTCGCGCTCGGCTTCTCCCACCCCGTGTACGTCGAGGCGCCCGCGGGCATCAGCTTCACCGTCGAGGGCGTCAACAAGATGACCGTCGTCGGCATCGACAAGCAGCTCGTCGGCGAGACGGCCGCCAACATCCGCAAGATTCGCAAGCCCGAGCCCTACAAGGGCAAGGGCGTCCGCTACGCCGGCGAGAACGTTCGCCGCAAGGCCGGAAAGAGTGGTAAGTGATCATGGCTCTCGGAGTTAGAGGAAAAAGCAAGTCCGCCGCCCGCGGCCGCAGGCACGCACGTCTGCGCAAGAAGGTCGAGGGCACCGAGCTGCGTCCGCGCCTGGTCGTCACCCGCTCGGCCCGCCACGTCTTCGTGCAGGTCGTCGATGACAGCCGTGGTCACACCGTCGCGTCCGCGTCGACCCTTGAGGCCGACATGCGCACGTTCGACGGCGACAAGACCGCCAAGTCGCGCAAGGTCGGCGAGCTCGTCGCCGAGCGCGCCAAGGCGGCCGGCGTGGAGAGCGTCGTATTCGATCGTGGTGGCAACCGCTACGCAGGACGCGTCGCGGCCATCGCCGAAGGAGCTCGAGAGGGTGGTCTGAGCCTGTGAGCGCAGCCGAGAACAACAACAAGGAGCCCGAGGTCGTGGCAGTGGCGGAGACGCCCGTCGAGACCGCGGCGTCCACCGCACCCGCGCAGAACGAGGGCCGTGAGGGCCGTCGTGGCGGACGCGATCGCAACCAGGGCGGCCGCGACAGCCGCGGTGGCCGTGATGCCGACAAGAGCCAGTTCCTGGAGCGCGTCGTCACCATCAACCGCGTGTCCAAGGTCGTCAAGGGTGGTCGTCGCTTCAGCTTCACCGCGCTCGTGATCGTCGGAGACGGTAACGGACTGGTGGGCGTCGGCTACGGCAAGGCCCGCGAGGTCCCGACCGCCATCTCCAAGGGCGTCGAGGAGGCGAAGAAGAACTTCTTCCGCGTCCCCCGCATCGGCCTGACCATCCCGCACGCCGTGCAGGGTGAGGCCTCCGCCGGAGTCGTCCTCCTCCGCCCCGCGTCCGCGGGTACCGGCGTCATCGCCGGTGGCCCCGTCCGCGCGGTGCTCGAGTGCGCCGGCATCCACGACGTGCTGAGCAAGTCGCTCGGGTCGTCGAACACGATCAACATCGTGCACGCCACGGTCGAGGCGCTCAAGCAGCTCGAGGAGCCGCGCGCCGTCGCAGCCCGTCGTGGGCTCGAGCTGGAGCAGGTCGTCCCGGCCCGCATCCTCCGCGCCCAGCGTGCCGAGGCCGACGCGAAGGCAGGTGTCTGATGGCTCAGCTCCGAGTGACGCAGATCAAGTCCAAGATCAGCGAGAAGCAGAACCAGCGCGACACCCTGCGGAGCCTCGGGCTCCGTCGCATCGGTGCCGTGGTGGTCCGTGAGGACAACGCCCAGAACCGCGGGTACGTGAACACCGTGGCGCACCTGGTCAAGGTGGAGGAGATCGACTGATGGCTGAGAAGAACGAGTCGGCCGAGGCGTCCGTGAAGGCGCCCAAGGCCGCACCCAAGAAGACCGCGAAGGTGCCCGCCGCCGCTGCGGCCGCTTCCGCCGAGGCGACCACGGTCGGCTCGACGGAGACGGTCAAGCGCGAGCAGGTCCTCAAGGTCCACCACCTCCGTCCCGCCGCCGGGGCCAAGAAGGCACGCCAGCGTGTCGGCCGCGGTGAGGGCTCGAAGGGCAAGACCGCGGGTCGTGGCACCAAGGGCACGAAGGCCCGCTACACGGTCCGCGTCGGCTTCGAGGGTGGGCAGATGCCGCTGCACATGCGCACCCCGAAGCTCCGCGGGTTCAAGAACCCGTTCCGCGTCGAGTACCAGGTCGTCAACCTGGAGAAGCTCGCCGCGCTCTACCCCGACGGCGGCGACGTCACCACGAGCGACCTGGTCGCCAAGGGTGCCGTGCGCAAGAACGAGAAGGTCAAGGTCCTCGGGGACGGCGACATCTCGGTTAAGCTGACGGTTGCTGTCGACAAGGTCTCCGGCTCCGCTGCGGAGAAGATCGTCGCAGCAGGCGGCTCCGTCAAGTAGCACTTCAGGACGCAACGGCAGGGGCGGTCGGGAAACCGACCGCCCCTACCGGCACCTGGGGCCGCATCGCGTCGGCCCGACCCCCGCCTCCCGGCGGACCTCCCACAGAAAGCAGGACACCCTCCGTGTTGAGCGCCGTCGTCAGGATCTTCCGCACCCCCGATCTGCGTCGCAAGATCGGGTTCACGCTGGGCATCATCGCCCTCTTCCGCCTCGGATCTTTCATCCCGGCGCCGTTCGTCGACTTCGCCAACGTGCAGTCGTGCCTCGCGGCCAACCAGGGCACCTCGGGCCTCTACGAGCTCGTCAACCTCTTCAGCGGCGGTGCGCTGCTGAAGCTCTCCATCTTCGCGCTGGGCATCATGCCGTACATCACGGCATCGATCATCGTCCAGCTGCTCCGCGTGGTCATCCCGCACTTCGACACCCTCTACAAGGAGGGCCAGTCCGGCCAGGCCAAGCTCACGCAGTACACGCGCTACCTCACGATCGCCCTCGCGGTCCTCCAGTCCACGACGCTCATCACGGTCGCGCGCAGCGGTGCGCTCTTCGGCCAGACCAACGTCAGCGCCTGCACGCAGCTCGTCACGAACGACGCCTGGTACGCGATCATGCTCATGGTCATCACCATGACCGCCGGCACCGGCCTCATCATGTGGATGGGCGAGCTCATCACCGAGCGCGGCATCGGCAACGGCATGTCGCTCCTCATCTTCACGTCGGTCGCCGCCGCGTTCCCGACCTCGCTCATCGCGATCCAGCAGAGCCGCGGCTGGGAGGTCTTCCTCCTGGTCATCGCCGTCGGCCTGCTCGTCGTCGCCGCCGTCGTCTACGTCGAGCAGTCGCAGCGCCGGATCCCCGTGCAGTACGCCAAGCGCATGGTCGGACGCCGCACCTACGGCGGCAACAACACCTACATCCCGATCAAGGTCAACATGGCCGGCGTCGTGCCCGTCATCTTCGCCTCGTCGCTGCTGTACCTGCCCGCGCTGGTCGCGCAGTTCAACCAGCCGCCCGTCGGCCAGCCGCCTGCACCGTGGGTGCAGTGGATCACCGACAACCTCACCACGGGCGACCACCCGCTCTACATGGTGATGTACTTCCTCCTCATCGTCGGCTTCACGTACTTCTACGTCGCCATCACCTTCAATCCGGAGGAGGTCGCCGACAACATGAAGAAGTACGGCGGCTTCATCCCCGGCATCCGCGCGGGGCGCCCGACGGCCGAGTACCTCGACTACGTGCTGACGCGCATCACGCTGCCGGGCTCGCTGTACCTCGGGCTCATCGCGCTCCTGCCGCTCATCGCCCTGTCGCTCGTCGGCGCCAACCAGAACTTCCCGTTCGGCGGCGCGAGCATCCTCATCGTGGTCGGCGTCGGCCTCGAGACGGTGAAGCAGATCGACTCGCAGCTGCAGCAGCGGCACTACGAGGGGCTGCTCAAGTGACCCGGCTCCTGATCGTCGGCCCTCCCGGCGCGGGCAAGGGAACGCAGGCGAAGCGCATCGCGGCCGATCGCGGCATCCCGGACGTCTCCACGGGCGACATCTTCCGCCAGAACATCAAGGACCGCACCGAGCTCGGCCAGCAGGTCCAGGCGCTCGTCGACGCGGGCAACTACGTCCCGGACGAGCTGACGAACCGGCTCGTCACCGTGCGCCTCCAGGAGGAGGACGCGCAGGCGGGCTTCCTGCTCGACGGCTACCCGCGCACGCTCGCCCAGGTCGCGTACCTCGAGGAGCTGCTGCAGGGGTGGGGCCAGGAGCTCGACGCGGTGATCCAGCTCGTGGCGGACGAGGACGAGGTCGTCGCCCGGCTGACCCGTCGCGCCGCCGAGCAGGGGCGCGCCGACGACGGCGAGGACGAGATCCGCCACCGCCAGGAGGTCTACGTCCGCGAGACGAGCCCCCTCATCGACGTGTACCGCGAGCACGGCCTGCTCGTCGAGGTCGACGGGCTGGGCGAGGTCGACGAGGTCGCCGAGCGGATCCGCACGGCACTCGCCGCTCGCGGCGTCCGTCCCTCCTCCGACGCCGGTCGCGCGTAGCGACGTGGGCGCGCTCCGCCGCACGCCGGGGATCTACAAGACCCCGGACGAGATCCGCCGCATGGTCGCCCCCGGCCTCGCGACCGCCGCGTCGCTCGACGCCGTGCGCGAGCTCATCGCCCCTGGCATCACGACGGGCGAGCTCGACGCGGCAGCCGACGCCGCCATCCGCGCGCTCGGCGGGCACTCCAACTTCCAGCTCGTGCCGGGCTACCGCCACACGGTGTGCGTCTCCGTCAACGACGAGGTCGTGCACGGCATCCCCGGCGACCGCGTGCTGCAGCCGGGCGACATCGTCTCGGTGGACAGCGGCGCGGAGATCGACGGCTGGAACGGCGACTCCGCCATGACCGTCGTGGTGCCGGATCCCGCGCGCCCCGACGTCGTGGAGGCCCGCGAGCGCCTGTCCCGCGTCACCGAGGACTCGCTCTGGGCGGGCATCGCCCGGCTCGCGACCGCGTCGTACCTCAACGAGGTGGGCGAGGCCGTCGAGGAGAGCGTCGAGGCGGCAGGCGCCTTCAGCATCGTCATGGACTACACGGGCCACGGCATCGGGCGGAGCATGCACGAGGATCCGCCGATCTTCAACTACCGCGTGCGCGGCAAGGGGCCTGCGGTGAAGCCGGGGCTCGTCGTCGCCATCGAGCCGATGATCACCGACGGCGAGGCGGAGACGCGCGTCCTCGACGACGACTGGACCGTCGCCACGGTCGACGGCAGCATGGCCTCGCACTGGGAGCACTCGGTCGCGGTGCACGCGCGCGGCATCTGGGTGCTGACGCTCGCGGACGGCGGGGCGTCGCGCCTCGTGCCGCTGGGCATCACGCCCGTCGCGCCCTGACCCGGGCCCGACGGCTCCGTCCGACCCGCTGAGCGGGGACGGCCGCGCTCAGGTGTCCATGACGTGCACGAGCTCCTCGATGAAGGAGCCGTGCGATCCCGACGCCCGCATGATGGCCTGCACGTCGCGGTGGTCGGAGAAGACCTCGACGAACTGGTCGAAGACGTGCTGGAAGCTCGTGCGGCCGCTCGCGCTGAAGGCGACGAGCGCGACCACGTGCACGCGGTTGCCGCCCCACTGCATCGCCTCGTCGTTGACCACGATCGCGATGGCCGTGCGATGCGCCGTCATCGCGAGCGAGTGCGGCACGGCGAGCGTGTCGGTGAACGCGGTCGACGAGAGGCGCTCGCGCTCGATGGCCCCGTCGATGTACTCGGGCTCGATGATGCCCTGCTCCACCATCTTGCCGCCGAGCAGCCGGATCATCGCCTCCTCGTCGGGCGCGTGCAGGTCGCGGAAGAACAGCGACTCGTCGAGGAAGCGCAGCAGGTCGTGCTTCATGGAGCTCCGGCGCGCGTGCCGGCGGACGCGGGCGACGGCCTGGCGGATCGACTCGATGTCGTCGGGCGTCGGCAGCGGCTGGACGACCACGACGTCGTCGCCGGGCGGACGCGTGCCGGTGGCGTTGATCACGAGCTGCACCCCGAGGGCGTCCGCGTCGACGTCGGTGCGCGTGACGACGGCGTCCACGCTGATATCGGCGCCCAGCGCCTGCTCGATGCGCTGCCGCATGATCTGGTGCAGGTCGTAGTAGTTCGGGCAGACGAGCGCGCACGCGACCCGGTCGTCGCGTCGGGCGATGCGCTCCCGGTGCGAGCCCACGTGCAGGGCGATGTACGCGATCTCGTCGTCGTTGATCGCGATCCCGCGTCGCCGCTGCACCTCGCTCGCGATGAACACCGCGATCTCGTACGTCATCGGGTAGGAGGTCTTGATGGAGCGCGCGAGCGGGTTGCGGGAGAAGGAGCGGTCGGCGGCGCGGGCCACGAGGTTGCCGAGGTGCAGGGAGAAGCGCACCGTGAAGTCCTCGTCCTCGAGGTCCACCAGGTACTCCTGCTTCACGCGGCGGACGATGGCGCGCACCACGTCGAGGTCGCTCTCGACGACGTGCTCGCGCATCACGGTCGCCAGCGACTGCTCGTTGCCGGGCGTGACGACGCGCGTGCGCACGAGGAGCGCGAGGTAGGCGACGTCGCCGGCGGGCACGGGCACGTCGAAGTGGGCGGCGAGCAGGCGGGCGAGCACGGCGCGGATCGCGAGGGCGGTGGGGTCGGCGGCGGCAGGTCCCTCGGCCGCGTCGTCGGCGGCCGGCGCGGGGTCGAGGTCGGCGCCCGCGGACGGATCCGCGCCGGCGTCCGTCCGCCGCGGCGACCGCGCGAGCCGGTCGACCGCGATCGCCACGTGCAGCAGCACGTTGTCGACGCCGTACTCGTTGACGAAGAAGCCGCCCTCGGTGAGCTCGCGGACGAGGTCCGTCTTGAACGCGCGCAGCGAGTCGGAGGCGAACTCCCGCTGCACCGTCTCGAGCGGCAGGAAGCCCTGCGCGCTCTCGTCGCGGAACATGCGCGACAGCAGCCGGCGGAAGTCGCGCTCGGATCCCTCGAGGACGGCGATGGATCCGGTGCGGCGGAGGGCGAGCCCGGCGTCCTCGACGAGCGCGCGCACCTTGCGGAGGTCCGCCTCGACGGTGGACTCGCTCACGTGCAGCTCGTCCGCGAGCGCGAAGACGTCGAGGCCGTCGGGCGCGTCGCCGAGGCGGCGGACGAGCGCGTGCAGGCGGTCGCGGGGCGTGCCCTGCTGGTCGGCGCCCGAGCGCGTCCCGAGGTGGCGGGCGTAGCTGCCGGCGTCGATCCGGTAGCCGTCGGGGGAGGAGGCGATGGCCACGGTCGAACGCTCCCGCACGGCGGTGACGTAGTTGCGCACGCTGCGCGTGGTGACCCCGAGGCGGTCCGCGAGCTCGCCGGCCTCGACCCAGCGGTCGGCCGTGGACAGGTAGTCCAGCAGCCGCTCCTGGTTCTCGCTCAGCATGGTCGTCTCCCTGCGCGGCCGGCTCGCGTCCCCGGGTGGCGGACGGAGCGTGCGGCTGTCGGAGACGAGTCAACCATCCGCACCCCCGTCCCACGCCCGCCGGGGCGGGCGCCGGCGTCGTCTTCCTACCCTGCGGAAAGGGCTCTGCTGGCACACGGGGCCGGGGGCGGAGCACGATGGGACGACCAGCGACGACGCGAGGAGGCACAGCATGACCGGGAGGATCCTCGTCGTCTGCGGCTCCGGCGCATCCAGCACGTTCCTCGCCCAGCGGCTCCGCGCGCTCGCGGAGGCGGACGGGCTCGAGATCGAGGCCGTCGCCGGATCCATCGCCCAGGTGCGCGTCGACGCCGCGGGAATGGACGTCGTCCTCCTCGGGGCCCACCTCGCCGACCGCCTCGACGCCGTGCGCGAGGCCGCCGCCGACGAGGGCGCGACCGCCGTGCTCCTCGACGCCGACGCCGCGCGTCCCGAGGGCGCGCGTGCCGCGCTCGACCGGGCCGTCGCCGCCATGCGCCAGGGCGCCCGCTCGCTCCGCCTGGCCCCGGGGCTGCACGGGCGTCCCGTCGGCGGATCCCCGCCCGGCGCCTGACCACCGGCGCCCGCGCCGACACCGCACGACCCGCAGCACCGCATCCCCCGCACGACCGCACGACGACCGCCCACCAGGGCCCCGACGACGGGGCCGACCGAAGGAGCCACCATGGCAGAACGCACCGTCACCATCGCCTCGTCGCACGGGCTGCACGCCCGCCCCGCCTCGCTGTTCACGCAGGCCGCCGCGAAGGCCGGGATCCCCGTGCAGCTCGCCAAGGGCGACCGCAGCGTCAACGCCGCGAGCATCCTGGGCGTGATCTCCCTGGGCGTCGACACGGGCGACGAGGTCGTCGTCTCCGCCGAGGGCGAGAACGCCGAGCAGGTCGTCACCGACCTCGCCACGCTCCTCGAGTCGGACCTGGACGCCGCATGAGCTCCCGCACCCTGAACGGCATCGGCATCGGCCGGGGATCCGCCGTCGGACCCGTCATCCGGATGCCCGACCCGCTGCCCGAGCCCGCCGACACCCCCAGCACCCTGACCGCCGACGAGGAGCGCATCCGCGTGAGCGCGTCGCTCGCCGCGACCGCCGCCGACATCCGCATCCGCGGGGAGAAGGCCGGCGGCGCCGCGAAGGACGTGCTCGAGGCGCAGGCGTTCATGGCCGAGGACCCCACGCTCGTCGACGACATCACCGCGCGCCTCGCCACCGGCCGCACCGCCGAGCGCGCCGTGCACGAGGCCTTCGCCGGATTCCGCGACCTGCTCCTCAGCATGGGCGGCTACATGGGCGAGCGCGCCACCGACCTCGACGACGTCTCCCAGCGCGTCGTCGCGCACCTGCAGGGCGTCGCCGCCCCCGGCGTGCCGGATCCCGACCACGCCTTCGTGCTCGTCGCCCGCGACCTCGCCCCCGCCGACACCGCGCTGCTCGACCTCGACAAGGTGCTCGCGCTCATCACGACCGACGGCGGCCCCACCTCGCACACGGCGATCCTCGCCCGCGAGAAGGCGATCGTCGCGGTCGTCGGCGTCGCAGAGGCGAAGGACCTCGCCGACGGGGAGACCGTCGTGGTCGACGCGCTCACGGGCGCCGTCACGGTCGCCCCGACGCCCGCGGAGGAGTCCGCCGCGCGCGACGCCATCGCGGCGAGGAAGGCGCGCGTCGACGTGCCCACCGGCCCCGGCGCGCTGTCCGACGGCACCACGATCCCGTTGCTCGCCAACCTCGGATCCGCCGACGGCGCGGCCGACGCGGTCGAGAAGGGCGCCGAGGGCGTCGGCCTCTTCCGCACCGAGTTCCTCTTCCTCGACGCCACGAGCGCGCCGACCGTCGACGAGCAGCGCGAGCACTACACGCGGCTCCTCGAGGCGTTCCCCGGCAAGAAGGTCGTCGTGCGCGCGCTCGACGCCGGCGCCGACAAGCCGCTGAGCTTCCTCAACGACGCCGACGAGGAGAACCCGGCCCTCGGGCTCCGCGGACTCCGCGCGCTGCGGGCCAACGAGCAGATCCTCCGCGACCAGCTCACCGCGCTCGCCCAGGCCGACGCCGCCACCGACGCCGACCTGTGGGTCATGGCGCCCATGGTCTCGACCGTCGAGGAGGCGCGCTACTTCACGGCGCTCGGCCGCGAGCTGGGCCTCACGACGGTCGGCGTGATGGTGGAGGTCCCGTCCTCCGCGCTCCTCGCCGACCGGATCCTCGCCAACGCCGACTTCGCGAGCATCGGCACCAACGACCTGACGCAGTACACGCTCGCGGCCGACCGGCTGCTGGGATCCGTGGCCGCCTTCCAGGACCCGTGGCACCCCGCCGTCCTCCGCCTCGTGCAGGAGGTCGGCACCGCGGGCCGCGAGCTCGGCAAGCCCGTCGGGATCTGCGGCGAGGCCGCGGCCGACCCGCTGCTCGCCGTCGTGCTCGTCGGCCTCGGCGCCACCAGCCTCTCGATGTCGCCCGCGGCCCTCGCCGACGTGCGCGCCGAGCTCGCCCTCCACACGCGCGAGGAGGCGGAGGCCCTGGCCGCCGTCGCCCTCGCCGCCGACAGCGCCGTCGAGGCGCGCGCCGCGGTCACCGCGGCATCGGCGCCCGCCACCGTCTGACCCGCACCACCGACCCACCGCACGGCCCTCTCCACCGCACCACCGCACGTCCCGCATCACCGCACGTCCCTCACCGCAGCAGGCGGGTCACAGCAGGCCCGCCATCACCACGACAGGAGCACCACCCCCATGACGACGACGTCACCCACCCGCAGCACGGGACAGTCCGTGCGGCTCGGCGTGCAGAAGTTCGGCACGTTCCTCAGCGGCATGATCATGCCGAACATCGCGGCGTTCATCGCCTGGGGCCTGCTCACGGCCCTCTTCATCCCGACCGGCTACCTGCCGAACGCCGACATCGCGACCCTCATCGCGCCGATCCTGTTCTTCATGCTGCCGCTGCTCATCGCGAACACCGGCGGCCGCATGGTCTACGACACCCGCGGCGGCGTGGTCGCGACCATCGCCACCATGGGCGTCATCGTCGGCACGATCGGCGAGCCCTACTACGACGGCGGCAGCCCGATGTTCCTCGGCGCCATGATCACGGGCCCGCTCGCGGCGTACCTGCTCAAGGTCATCGAGCGGCTCTGGATCGACCGGATCCGCCCCGGCTTCGAGATGCTGGTCAACAACTTCTCCGCCGGCATCCTCGGCGCGGTCTTCGCGGTCGGCGCCTACTTCGGCCTCACGCCCGTCATCCGCGCGATCACGTCGGTCCTCGGCGGCGGCGTCGGCTTCCTCGTGGACAACAACCTGCTGCCCCTCACGAGCATCGTGATCGAGCCGGCCAAGGTCCTGTTCCTCAACAACGCCATCAACCAGGGCATCCTCACGCCGCTGGGCACCGCGGAGTCGCTCGAGAAGGGCAAGAGCATCCTGTTCCTGCTCGAGGCGAACCCCGGCCCCGGTCTCGGCGTGCTCCTCGCCTTCGCCATCTTCGGCGCGGGCGCGGCGCGCTCCACCGCTCCCGGCGCGATCCTCATCCAGTTCGTCGGCGGCATCCACGAGATCTACTTCCCGTACGTGCTCTCCAGGCCGCTCCTGTTCCTCGCGGTCATCGCGGGTGGCGCGTCCGGCGTCGCGACCAACGTCGCGTTCGGCTCGGGCCTCCGCGCACCGGCGTCGCCCGGCAGCATCATCGCCGTGCTCGGCCAGACTGCGAGCGACAGCTTCCTCGGCGTGATCCTCTCCGTGATCATCTCGGCCTCGGTCACCTTCGTCGTCGCGGCGGTCATCCTCCGCACCGGCAAGAAGAGCGACGGCGACTTCGGCGCCGCGGTCCAGGCCACGCAGGCCAACAAGGGCAAGGAGTCCTCGATCCTCTCGGGCCTCGGCGCCGAGACCGGCACCGCCGGCACGGTCGGCGGCCTCGCCGACGGCGCATCCAGCACGGGCACGGACGGCGGGACGGCCACGGCCACCCGCATCCAGGACATCGTGTTCGCCTGCGACGCCGGCATGGGCTCGTCCGCCATGGGCGCCTCGGTGCTCCGCAACAAGATGAAGAAGGCCGGCCTCACCGAGGTCACGGTCGTCAACAAGGCGATCGCCGCCCTCGACGGCACGGCCGACCTCGTGATCACGCAGCGCGAGCTCACCGACCGCGCCCGTCAGAAGAGCCCGTCGTCGGAGCACGTCTCCGTCGACAACTTCATGAACTCGCCGCGCTACGACGAGATCGTGGAGCTGGTCCGGAAGCAGCGCTCGGACAGCTGATACCCGGGTCCGCCCCCGCGGCGGACCCCGCACCACCGCATCGCGGGGGCCGGGCCGAGCCGCCCGGCACCGCCCGGCCCCCGCACCACGCACACACGTCAGGAGCACCATGTCGAACGTCCTCGAACCCGCCCAGATCCGCGTCGGCGGCATCGCGTCCTCCGTCGAGGAGGCCATCGCCGAGGCGGCGGGCATCCTCGTCGCCGCGGGCGCCGTCACCCCCGAGTACCAGGGGTACATGCTCGAGCGCGAGAAGAGCGTCTCCACCTACATGGGCAACCTCCTCGCCATCCCGCACGGCACCAACGAGGGCAAGGACACGATCCTCGATTCGGCCCTCTCCTTCGTCCGCTACGACGCCCCCATCGACTGGGCGGGCAACGAGGTGCGCTTCGTCGTCGGCATCGCCGGCAAGGACGGCGGCCACCTCGAGATCCTCAGCAAGATCGCCATCATCTTCAGCGACGACGACGAGGTGCAGAAGCTCCTCGACGCCCCGGACGCCGAGGCGCTGTACGCCCTCCTGGCCGAGGTGAACGAGGCGTGAAGGCCGTCCACTTCGGCGCCGGCAACATCGGCCGCGGCTTCGTCGGGCTGATCCTGCACGAGGCCGGCTACGAGGTCGTCTTCGCCGACGTCAACGCCGAGCTCATCGGGCACCTGGCGTCCGCCGACTCCTACCGCGTCACCGAGGTCGGCCCGCACGCCCGCGACTGGACGGTCACGGGCTTCCGGGCGATCGACAGCGCGGCGGACGGCGAGGCGCTCATCGCGGAGATCGCGACCGCCGACGTCGTGACCACGGCGGTGGGCCCGAACATCCTCCGCTTCGTCGCCCCCGCGATCGCCGCCGGCCTCCGCGCGCGCTCCGCGGATCTCGGTCCCGTCGCCGTGATGGCCTGCGAGAACGCGATCAACGCGACCGACACCCTGCGCGACGAGATCGCGAAGGCCCTCGGCGACGAGACCGACGCCCTCGGACGCGCGGTCTTCGCCAATACGGCCGTCGACCGCATCGTGCCGAACCAGGATCCCGCTGCGGGCCTCGACGTCACCGTCGAGGACTTCTCGGAGTGGGTCGTGGAGCGCACGCCGTTCGGCGACGCCGTTCCCGATATCGCGGGCGCCACGTTCGTCGACGACCTCGCGCCCTACATCGAGCGGAAGCTCTTCACGGTGAACACGGGGCACGCCACCGTCGCGTACCACGGCTACGCGCGCGGCGCCGTGAGCCAGTCGGACGCGATGGCGATCCCCGAGGTCGCCGACGAGGTGCGCCAGGTGCTCGAGGAGACGAGCGCGCTGCTCGTCGCCAAGCACGGGCTGGACGAGTCCGAGCAGGCGGCGTACCGCGAGAAGAACCTCGCGCGCTTCGCCAACGCGGCGCTCGCCGACACCGTCGAGCGCGTCGGCCGCCAGCCCCTGCGCAAGCTCTCGCGCGAGGAGCGCTTCGTCGGCCCCGCGTCGCAGCTCGCCGAGCGCGGGCTCCCGCACGACGCGCTCGTGCGCGCCGTCGGCCAGGCGCTCCGGTTCGACCCCGCGGGCGACCCGCAGGCGCTCGAGCTGCAGGGGCTCCTCGCGACGGACACGGCTGCCGACCTCGTCCGCCGCGTGACGGGCCTCGACGACCAGCACCCGCTGACGCCCGATCTCGTCGCCGTCGTCGACGCGGCGCAGGCCGACCGCCGCAGCGCACCGCGCCACCGCGCGTAGCCGGCGCACCACCGCGGGCCGGACGGGCGACCGCCCGGCCCGTCGCGCATCCGATGGCGCAGGCGGGTGTCCGTTAGCGCAGGATCGGCGGATCCGTCCGCGACACGCGGGGAGAATTGCGACACGCCCGGGGATGCCGTACTCTCGACCCTTGGTGCTCGGCCGCCTCCCGGCGTCCCACGAGCACCTGCGTCTCACCATGATGCGCATCCGCACGAACAGCAGACACCACCTCTAGCGACAGTGAGCTATATGGCCAAGAAAGACGGCGTCATCGAGATCGAAGGCGGAGTTGTCGAAGCTCTGCCGAACGCGATGTTCCGCGTTGAGCTGAGCAACGGGCACAAGGTCCTCGCCCACATCTCGGGCAAGATGCGTCAGCACTACATCCGCATCCTCCCCGAGGACCGCGTGATCGTGGAGCTGAGCCCGTACGACCTCACCCGCGGCCGAATCGTCTACCGCTACAAGTAGGCCTGCTGCACAAGGAACGGCCCCGCATCCGCGGCGGCACGAGGCCAGCGAGAACGAAAGCAAGGAAGCATCATGAAGGTCAATCCCAGCGTCAAGAGGATCTGCGAGAAGTGCAAGGTCATCCGACGCAACGGGCGCGTGCGCGTCATCTGCGAGAACCCGCGCCACAAGCAGGTCCAGGGCTAGTCAGCACGACCGCACGGCACCACCCGCACCACCCGAGATAAGAACGACAGCAGCGCCGGAAGCCGGGATCCTGAGGGATCCGGGGGACACCATCGGTCGGAGGCCGATGCACAGGCTCTGCTGCAGACCTCCATCCACCACCAGGAGAAGCCTCAATGGCACGTCTAGCAGGCGTCGACCTCCCGCGCGACAAGCGCGTCGAGATCGCACTCACGTACATCTACGGCGTCGGCCGTACCTCCAGCGTCAAGACGCTCGAGGACACCGGCATCGACAAGAACATCCGCGTCAAGGACCTCAGCGATGACCAGCTCATCGCGCTCCGCGACTACATCGAGGGCAACTTCAAGGTGGAGGGCGACCTCCGACGCGAGGTCGCCGCCGACATCCGCCGCAAGGTCGAGATCGGCAGCTACGAGGGCATCCGCCACCGCCGCGGCCTCCCTGTCCACGGGCAGCGCACGAAGACCAACGCTCGCACCCGCAAGGGCCCGAAGCGCACCGTAGCCGGCAAGAAGAAGGCGCGCTAGGCCTCTCGGCCCGCGCCTCGCCACCCGTAGACACAGGAGAATTCCATGGCAGCACCCAAGTCGGCTGTTCGCAAGCCGCGCCGCAAGGACAAGAAGAACATCGCCGTGGGCCAGGCCCACATCAAGAGCACCTTCAACAACACCATCGTCTCGATCACGGACCCGACCGGCGCCGTCATCAGCTGGGCGTCCTCGGGCGTCGTCGGCTACAACGGCTCGCGCAAGTCGACGCCGTTCGCCGCTCAGCTCGCCGCCGAGTCGGCCGCCCGCCAGGCACAGGAGCACGGCATGAAGAAGGTCGACGTGTTCGTCAAGGGACCCGGCTCCGGCCGCGAGACCGCGATCCGCTCGCTCCAGGCCGCCGGCCTCGAGGTGGGCTCGATCAACGACGTCACCCCGCAGGCGCACAACGGCTGCCGCCCGCCCAAGCGCCGCCGCGTCTAGCTCGCGCTGATCGGCCGCTGCCGTCCCGCTCCGTCAGGAGGGGACGGCGTCGGCCGATCCGCCGTGTGTCCGTTCGACCAATTTACTACCCGCCCGGGCCGCCACCCGGGGGGCATCGCAGGCGTCATATAGCGGACGCCTCGCCGAAAGGAAACAACACAGTGCTCATTGCGCAGCGCCCCACCCTCACCGAGGAGTCCATCTCGGAGTTCCGCTCGCGGTTCGTCATCGAGCCGCTCGAGCCCGGCTTCGGCTACACGCTCGGCAACTCGCTCCGCCGCACCCTCCTGTCGTCCATCCCCGGCGCGGCCGTCACCAGCATCCGGATCGACGGCGTGCTGCACGAGTTCAGCACCGTCCCCGGCGTGAAGGAGGACGTGACCGAGATCATCCTCAACATCAAGGGCCTCGTCGTCTCCAGCGAGCACGACGAGCCGATCACCGCGTACCTGCGCAAGCAGGGTGCGGGCCAGGTCACGGCCGCCGACATCTCGGCTCCGGCCGGCGTCGAGATCCACAACCCCGAGCTCGTCATCGCCACGCTCAACGAGAAGGCGAAGTTCGAGCTGGAGCTGACGATCGAGCGCGGTCGCGGCTACGTCTCGGCGACCCAGAACCGCAGCGAGTTCAGCGAGGCTGGCCAGATCCCGGTCGACTCCATCTACTCGCCCGTGCTCAAGGTCACCTACCGCGTCGAGGCCACCCGTGCCGGCGAGCGCACCGACTTCGACCGCCTCGTGGTCGACGTCGAGACGAAGTCGGCCATCACGCCGCGCGACGCCATCGCGTCCGCCGGTCGCACGCTCACCGAGCTGTTCGGCCTGGCGCGGGAGCTCAACTCGGCCGCAGAGGGCATCGAGATCGGCCCCGCGCCGGTCGACGCCGTCCTCAGCTCCGAGCTGTCGATGCCCATCGAGGACCTCGACCTCTCGGTGCGGTCGTACAACTGCCTCAAGCGCGAGGGCATCCACAACGTCAGCGAGCTCGTCGCCCTCTCGGAGACGCAGCTCATGAACATCCGCAACTTCGGACAGAAGTCGGTGGATGAGGTCAAGGACAAGCTGGTCGAGCTCGGTCTGTCGCTGAAGGACGCCGTCCCCGGCTTCGACGGCGCGCACTACTACAGCTACGACGAGGACGAGACCACCACCAACTGACCCGTCCGGCCTCGGCCCGACGCCTTCTTTCGACACCTACGGAGACAAGACCATGCCCAAGCCCACCAAGGGTCCCCGCCTCGGAGGCGGTCCGGCGCACGAGCGCCTGATGCTCGCGAACCTGGCCCAGAGCCTCTTCGAGCACAAGTCCATCAAGACGACCGAGACGAAGGCCAAGCGCCTGCGTCCCGTCGCCGAGCGCCTCGTGACGTTCGCCAAGCGCGGCGACCTGCACGCCCGCCGCCGCGTCATGGGGATCATCCCCTCGAAGAGCGTCGTGCACGAGCTCTTCACGGAGATCGCCCCCCTCGTCGCCGAGCGCGACGGCGGCTACACCCGCATCACGAAGCTCGGCTTCCGCAAGGGCGACAACGCCCCCATGGTGCAGATCGAGCTCGTGCTCGAGCCCGTGACCCCGAAGGTCCGCTCGTCGCGCACCTCCACCGCGACGGCTCCGGTCGCCGCGGCCCCGGTCGCCGAGGCGCCCGCGGAGGAGTCCGACGTGCCGGTCGAGGAGACCGACGCCGTCGAGCACACCGACGAGACCCCCGCGGAGACGACCGACGCGGCCGCCGCCGAGGTCGAGGCTGACGCCGCGGAGAAGTCCGACAAGTAGCACCGCACCACCCTGAGAGCCCCCGCCGCCCTGCGCGTCGGGGGCTCTCGTGCGTCCGGGCCGCCCGGTCGCCCGCATGGCCCCGGTACCCTGGCTGGATGACCGACAGCAGCACGACCATGCCGGACGACCCCTCCTCCAGCGCACCGATCCCGCTCCCCGAGGGGCCGGACGGGATCACCTGGCGCCCCATGGCGCATGCGGACGTCGACGCGCTCGTCGAGCTCCAGGGCCTCCTGGCCGACGCCGACCACCCCGATCACCGCCCCACCCGCGACGAGGTCGTCATGTCCATGGGGTTCTCCTACGTCGACCTGGCACGCGACGCCATCGTCGCCTTCGACGCGGACGGGCGCCTGGCGGCCGAGGGCTCCGCCATCGTCAAGCCCGACGACGAGACCGTCGTGCGCGGCCACATCTCCGGCGGCGTCCGTCCCGACCTCCGCCGCCGCGGCATCGGCGGGCGCCTGCTCGACTGGCAGATCGCGCGCGCGACGCAGGCGCTCGAGGTCGCGCAGCCGGCGGACCACATCGAGGGCCCCGTCCCGACCCGCATCGGCGTCGAGTTCCCCGACGATTCCGCCGGCGCGACCGCCCTGGCGACGTCGCGCGGCTTCACGCCCAGCCGCTACTTCATCGAGATGCACCGGGATCTCCGGGCCGAGTTCCCCGACGTGCCGGCGCCCGAGCGGCTCCGACTCATCCCCGTCTCCCGCGATTGGTGGGAGCGCACCCGGCTCGCCAAAAACGACGTGTTCCGCGACCACTGGGGGTCCGAGCCCATCAGCGTCGAGCGCTGGGAGGCGTTCCTGTCGCTGTCGACCGCGCGCGACGACCTCTCGGTGATCGCCGTCACGGGTGACGACGACGACGCGCAGGTGGCCGGGTTCGCGATGACGGAGATCCACCCGCAGAACTGGGAGGCGGCCGGCTACTCGTCCGCGTACGTCGCGCTCGTCGGAGTGCGCCGCGAGTTCCGCGGACGGCGGCTCGCGCAGGCGCTCCTCTCCGCCGCCCTCGCCGCGTTCCGCGCGGAGGGCCTCGATCGCGCGGTCCTGGACGTCGACTCCGACAGCCCGACCGGCGCGCTCGGCCTGTACGAGCACCTCGGCTTCACGCAGGCGAGCCGCTCGGCCGTGTACGAGCGCGAGGTCGGCATGACGCGTCCGCGGGGATCCGCCGCCCGATGACCGACGTCGACGGGGCGGAGCCCGCCGCCGTGCGCCTCCGTCTCGACGTCGCGTACGACGGCACGGGGTTCGCCGGCTGGGCGAAGCAGCCCGGGCTCCGCACCGTGCAGGGATCCCTCGAGGACGCGCTCGCGCAGCTGCTTGCCCGGACGCCGCCCGCGCCGACGCTCGTCGTCGCCGGACGCACCGATGCGGGCGTGCACGCGACCGGCCAGGTCGCGCACCTCGACCTCACGGAGGCGCAGATCGCGTCGCTCGACCGGCCGCCGCGAGGGCGCGCCGCCGAGGCGACCGCGGGGGAGGGGCAGCACGTCCCCACCGCCGCTCGCGCCGCCTCCGCCCTCGCACGCCGGCTGAACGGCGTGCTCGGCGCGCGGTCCGACGTCGTCGTGCTCGCGTGCGCCCCCGCGCCTGACGGCTTCGACGCGCGCTTCTCCGCCACCTGGCGCGCGTACCGCTACCGGGTCGCGGACGCCGACGGCCCCCGCGACCCGCTGCAGCGGCATCGCACGGTCGAGGTCCCGGTCGCGCTCGACGCCGCCGTGCTGCAGGAGGCGGCCGACGCGCTCCTCGGCCTCCACGACTTCGCCGCGTACTGCAAGCCGCGCGAGGGGGCATCGACCATCCGCACGCTGCAGGAGCTCACGTGGATCCGGGCGGCGGACGGCGCGCTCGAGGCGGTCGTCCGCGCGGACGCCTTCTGCCACAGCATGGTGCGCGCGCTCGTCGGCGCGTGCGTCGCGGCGGCGTCGGGGCGCGTCCCCGTCGCCCGGCTCCGCGAGCTGCTCGAGCTCCGCGAGCGCACGAGCGAGTTCACCGTGATGCCGGCGCGTGGCCTCGTGCTCGAGCGGGTGGGCTACCCGCGCGATGAGGAGCTCGCGGCGCGCAACGAGATCACCCGAGCCCGGCGGGCCGCGCACGAGGTGGACCCGATCGTCGAGGGCGCCGCGGCGGCCGCGCGCGACCTCGCCCGCATCCGCGACACGCCCGGGATTGCCTGATCGCCCCGGATCGCGTACTCTGAACCGGTTGTCTGCACGCCTGCGTGCGACGACGTACAAGGTTGAGCCCTCCACCGGATGCGTTCGCATCGAACGCCCACGGAGCGGGATCCACGACCATCTCACCTCGAAAAGAAGGCAGTCAGATCAATGACGCGCACCTATTCCCCCAAGGCCAGTGAGGTCCAGCACGACTGGGTCGTCATCGACGCCACGGACATCGTCCTCGGCCGTCTCGCCAGCCACGCCGCCGCGCTCCTGCGCGGCAAGCACAAGGCCACGTTCGCCCCCCACATGGACATGGGCGACTTCGTGATCATCGTCAACGCCGAGAAGGTGGCGCTCACGGGCCAGAAGCTCGAGAAGAAGCTGGCCTACCGCCACTCCGGCTACCCGGGCGGCCTCACGGCCACCACCTACGTCGAGATGCTCGAGAAGCACCCCACGCGCGCGGTCGAGAAGGCCATCCGCGGCATGCTGCCGAAGAACTCGCTGGGTGCGGCGCAGCTGAAGAAGCTCAAGGTCTACGCGGGCCCCGAGCACCCCCACGCTGCGCAGCAGCCCACCCCGTACACCCTCGGCCAGGTCGCTCAGTAGCTCCGGCTGCCGACAGCGACGACCAAAGACCTCAGAAGGAATCGAACCCAGTGGCTCAGATCTCAGACTCCCTCGACGTGGCTCCCGAGAGCTTCTCGACCGAGACCCCGAACGAGGAGGCCCCCAAGGCCCCCCGCGCGGTCCTCAACGTGTCCGGCGGCGCCGTCGGACGACGCAAGCAGGCCACCGCCCGCGTGCGCCTCGTCCCCGGCTCCGGCTCGATCACGGTCAACGGCCGTGAGTTCGCGGACTACTTCCCCAACAAGCTGCACCAGCAGCTCGTGAACGACCCGTTCAAGGTGCTCGACCTCCTCGGTAGCTACGACGTCGTCGCGCGCATCTCCGGCGGCGGCCCCTCCGGCCAGGCCGGCGCGCTGCGCCTCGGCATCGCCCGCGCCCTCAACGAGATCGACGAGGAGAACAACCGCGCCGTGCTGAAGAAGAACGGCTTCCTCAGCCGCGACGCTCGCGTCAAGGAGCGCAAGAAGGCCGGACTCAAGAAGGCCCGCAAGGCGCCCCAGTTCTCGAAGCGCTAAGGCGCTCGGGCACACCGGCAGCCATGCCCCGGCTCTTCGGCACGGACGGCGTCCGCGGACTCGCCAACGGCGAGACCATCACCGCGGACCTCGCCCTGCGCCTGGCCCAGGCCGCCGCGCATGTGCTCGGCCAGGACGCCCGGGATGCCGGACGACGACCTGTCGCGGTCGTCGCCCGGGATCCCCGGGTGTCCGGCGAGTTCATCGCGGCGGCCGTGGCCGCCGGCCTCGCGAGCTCCGGCGTCGACGTGTTCGACGCCGGGGTCATCCCGACGCCGGCCACGGCGTACCTCATCGCGGACTTCGACGCCGACTTCGGCGTGATGATCTCCGCATCGCACAACCCCGCTCCCGACAACGGGATCAAGTTCTTCGCCGCGGGCGGACGGAAGCTCGCCGACGAGCTCGAGGACCGCATCGAGGCGCAGCTGAGCCAGCCCGTCCTGCTCCCCACGGGAGCTGACGTCGGCCGCATCCGCCGCTTCGCCGACGCCGAGGACCGCTACGTCCTCCACCTGCTCGGCACGCTGCAGCACCGGCTCGACGGGATCCACGTGGTCCTCGACTGCGCGCACGGCGCCGCGGCGGGCATCAGCCCCGAGGTCTCCACCGACGCCGGCGCGCGCGTGACCGTCATCGGCAACGACCCCGACGGCATGAACATCAACGACCGGGTGGGATCCACGCACCTCGACCTCCTGGCCGAGGCCGTCCTCGGGCACGGCGCCGACGTGGGCATCGCCTACGACGGCGACGCCGACCGCTGCCTCGCCGTCGACCACACCGGCGCGATCATCGACGGCGACCAGATCATGGCGGTCCTCGCGCTCTCCATGGCCCGCCGCGGCCTGCTGGTGGAGCGCACCCTGGTCGCGACGGTCATGAGCAACCTCGGCCTCCGCATCGCGATGGCCGAGAACGACATCACGGTGCTGCAGACCCGGGTCGGCGACCGTTACGTGCTCGAGGCCATGAACGAGGGCGGCTACTCCCTCGGCGGCGAGCAGTCCGGCCACCTCGTCATCGCGGAGCACGCCACCACGGGCGACGGGATCCTCACCGGGATCCAGCTGCTCGGCGAGATGGCGGCGACGGGCAGGAGCCTGCACGAGCTCGCCTCGGTGATGACCGTCTACCCGCAGGTGATGATCAACGTGCGCGGCGTCGACCGCGAGCGCGTGTCCGACGACGCCGAGCTGAACGCGGCCGTCGCGCGCGCGGAGGCCGAGCTGGGCGACACCGGGCGGATCCTCATGCGCGCCTCGGGCACCGAGCCCATGATCCGCGTGATGGTGGAGGCCGCCGACCAGGCGACCGCCGAGCGGCACGCGCAGGAGCTGGCGGCGCTCGTCACCGAGCGCCTCGCGATCTAGCTGTAGTTCCCAGTGAGGTTGTGAACGCGTTCGGCGGGCGTGAGTCCGCCGATGCCGGTGTGGGGGCGGTGGTGGTTGTAGTGATGCAGCCAGGCAGGGTAGGTCGCGGCGCGGGCCTCGTCGGTGCGATAGGGATGGGCGTAAGCCCATTCCGTGGCGAGGGTGCGGTTGAAGCGCTCGACCTTCCCGTTCGTCTGGGGCCGGTACGGGCGGGTGCGTTTGTGCGTGATCGATCCGAGCGCCTCGGTGAAGGCGTGGGAGCGGTAGCAGGAGCCGTTGTCCGTCAGGACACGGATCACGGTGATGCCCGCGGCGGTGAAGAACGCGTTCGCGCGGGCCCAGAACGCGGCAGCGGTCTCCTTGCGCTCGTCGGTGAGGATCTCGGAGTACGCGAGTCGGGAGTGGTCATCCACGGCGTGGTGCAGGAACGCGTACCCCCGTCCGGTCCGGGGGTTGTTCTTCCGGCCGGCCTGTCGGCCGAGGACTCGGTGCCCGCCGCCGTCCGGGATACGGCCGAGCTTCTTGATGTCGACGTGGACCAGATCTCCCGGCGAGGAGTGCTCGTAGCGTCGGGCAGGAGACCGCCGGGCAGGGAGCCCGGTGCTCAGATCGACGTGCTCGAGCAACGGCATCCGATACCGGTTCAGCACCCGCTCGACCGTCGAACGCGGAACGCGGAGGTGATAGCCGATGCGGTGCGGGCCCCACCGGCGAGTGAATCTCAGCGCGATGATCCGCCGCTCCCGACGCTGACTCGTGCGGGTCGGTTGCCGGTGCGGGCGGGATGAGCGATCCGTCATCGGCAACCCGGCCCGATACCGGCGAGCCCATCTCGACGCCGTCGCCGGCGAGCACTGGAACCTCTCCGCCGCACGCCGGACCGACCACCCGTCCTCAACGATCAACCGAGCAAGCCGAACCCTGCCCGCAGGAGCGAACGGGGCATTAGCGTGAGTCACGAAGACCTCCGTGGACGTTGATGAGTGTGGTAACCCACATCGTCCCGGAGGTCTTCGCTATCCGCCCCAGCGTTCACAACCTCCCGAGGAACTACACCTAGGTGTACTCGGCCATGACGTTGGTGACACTTCGGGGCGTGTGAAGAGGCCTCCTGGCTTGATGGAGCTGTTCAGTTCAACCATCGCCAGGAGGCCTCGATGTCCCACGGTAATGCTCGTCTGACGGTTCACGGGAGGGTTCTCCTCGTGCGGCGGGTGGTGGAGGATCGTCGGCCGGTCGCGCACGTCGCGCGGGAGCTGGGGGTGTCGCGGCAGTGCGCGCATCGATGGGTGAACCGGTTCCGTGCCGAGGGGCTGCGAGGGCTGACGGATCGGTCATCGCGGCCCCGGTCAGTACCGAGGCGAACGAGCCCGGAGCGGGAACGGGCCGTGCTGGAAGCGCGGGCCCAGTTGCGGGCGGGTCCTGCGCGGCTGGCGCCGGTGACAGGTGTTCCATCCCGTACGATCTCCCGCATCCTGCGCCGGCACGGGGCGCCGCCGTTGGCATGGTTGGACCCCGTCACCGGGGCCGTGATCCGGGCATCCCGGTCAACGGCGCACCGGTATGAGCACGAGCATCCGGGTGATCTGATCCACGTGGACGTGAAGAAGCTCGGGAGGATCCCGGACGGAGGCGGCTGGCGGGTCCACGGGCGCAGCGAGCAGGTCCGCGGCCGCGGGATCGGGTTCGATTACGTCCATGCCGCGGTCGATGACCACACCCGTCTCGCCTACGCGGAGATCCATCCCGATGAGAAAGGCGCGACCGCGGCCGGGTTCCTGACCCGCGCAGCGGCGTACTTCGCCGGGCGCGGGATCACCCGGATCGAGCGGGTCATCACGGACAACGCGTTCGCCTACCGGCACTCGACCGCGTTCAAGAACGCCGTCCAGGACCTGGGCGCGCGGCAGAAGTTCATCCGCCCGCACTGCCCCTGGCAGAACGGCAAGGTCGAGCGCTTCAACCGGACCCTCGCGACCGAGTGGGCCTACCGGCAACCCTTCACCAGCAACCAACACCGGGCCGACGCGCTTGACCCCTTCATCGAGCACTACAACACTGAACGAATCCACTCAAGCCACGGGCTCACGCCCGCGGCCCGAGTGTCACCAACGTCATGACCCAGTACACCTAGCGTCGGATCCACCGCGGCTGCCCGGGCCGCGCCCGCTCGCCGAGGAGCCGCCATGCCCACCTTCCGCACTCGCGTCATGCAGGCCCGCGTCAACGCGACGGGGTTGCCCGTGCCGCCGGAGGCGCTCGACGAGCTCGGCGCCGGGAAACGCCCCGCGGTCGTCGTCACGGTCGCCGGCCACACGTACCGCACGAGCGTCGGCGCGATGGGCGGGCAGGCCCTGATCCCGCTCAGCGCCGCGCATCGTGCCGCGTCGGGCGTCGCCGCCGACGACGAGGTCGAGGTGACCATCGAGCTCGACGCCGCGCCGCGCGACGCCGTGGTGCCGGACGAGGTCGCCGCCGCCTTCGCCGCGGAGCCCGCGCTCGCCGAGGCGTTCCGCGCGCTGTCGTCGAGCCGGCAGCGCGCCCTCGTGGATCCGATCGGCGAGGCGAAGACGGACGAGACCCGTCAGCGCCGCGTGGAGAAGGCGCTCGCGGCGCTGCGGGGCTGACGCGGACGACCCGCGCGGGTCGTGCGGGTCAGGCCGCCGGCGGATCCAGCACCAGCAGGTCGCCGACCTCGCACTCGAGGGCGCGGCAGACGGCGACCAGGGTCGAGTAGCGGATCGCGCGGGCACGGTCGTTCTTCAGCACCGAGAGGTTCACCTGGCTGACGCCCACGATCGCGCTCAGCCGCGTGAGCGTCATGCCGCGGGCGGCGAGCAGCTCGTCGAGGCGGCAGTGCACGCCGGTGGGTGCGTCGTCGTCGGCGCCCATCAGACGAGGCCGCGGGTGTCGCGCTGCAGGGTCTCGCCGTGCTCGACCACGAGGCCCACGATCATCAGGGCGAAGCCGAGCGCGATGGTGGACGCGTCGACCTCCGCGATGACGGGCCAGAAGCCGTCGAGCCCCGTGTCCGGGTCGTTGAGCGCGTCGCCGACCATCCAGGCCACGCCCGTGCGCGCGGCGAGCGAGAGCAGCGCCGCGATCATCACGGTGCCGCCCGCGAGCGTCACGACGAGGCTGAGGCGACGGGCGAGCGGATCCGGCCGGAGCAGCCGCCGGGCGAGGATCGCGACCGTGCCTGCGAGCGCGATGTCCACGGAGGCGTCGAGCGCGATGCGGACGACGTGCAGCGCGACTATGCCCCCCGACAGCTCGCCCACCGCGACCTCGGCCGTGCGGTACGCGCCGGCGCGGAGGTCGGCGGGTCCGGCGTCGGCCTCGGCGGGCAGGGATCCGCGCATCTCGAGCGACGTGTGCACCACCCCGGTCCGCACGGTCTCCACTGCGCTCACGACGGCCGCCGTGGCGACCGCCAGCAGCACGAGCAGGGCGATCGCGATGGCCGCCCGCAGGACGCCGCGCGTCACGCGTGCGCTGGTGCCGGTGCCGGTGCCGGCGACGGGGGTGCGTCCCATGATGCGTCCTATCGATCATCGTTACAACGAATGTCGATATGGTCGCACGGGGTCGGGCCCGGTGTCGAGGCCCGCGGCGATCACGCCGGGTGCGTGCGGAACCACTCCAGGAGCCAGCGGGCGCGGGAGGGCGCGTTCGGACGTGCGGCGGCGGAGGCCGGACGGTCGAGGAAGTCGTCGTAGCCGCGGAGCTGGCGGAGGGTCGCGTCGTCGACCGTGCGGAAGCCCATCGACCAGGCGGGGAACTGCCGGGCCGGGATCTCCTCGTCGAGCAGGAGCCGCACGTCCGTGTGGCGGGGATCCGCCTCGATGGCGTCGAACACCGACTCCACCGCGTCGTGCGGGCCCTCGAGCACCTGCATGAACTTCCCGTCCCGGTGCAGCAGCAGGCCCGTGAGGCCGGTCTTCTCGTTGTTCCGCACGCATTGCCGGAGGAGCTCCGCGAGGTCGTCCTCGGTCATGTGCTGCGTGGCGGTGCTCGTGTAGACGGTCGTGCGCATGGATCCCCCTCAGGCCGTCTCCCCATACTCGCGTGTCGCGGGCGCCGATGGGGACGGGGAGCGCAGGGATCGCACGGGTCGGACATCGCGGACGGCTCGGGGGGCGGCTCGGAGCCGGCGCCGGAGGGCAAGAGCCCGACGCGTCCACGGGTACGGCGCGCGTCGGGCTCCTGCTGCTGCCGCGTCCGTTCGGGTCGGATCGCGGAGGGATCTGATGAGCTGCTCGCTGAGCGGGGGGGGGCGCTGCGAGGCGCTCGTCGGGTATCCATTCGCACGGCGGCATCGGGGGAGATCCGCTGTGCTGACGACGACTCTATGTCGCCTGTCCTCATTTCGGAGGACAAGTCGTGCACGAACCGCGGGTGATCCGAGGGTGAGGCGAGGGTGAGAGGCCCGGCCGGCCGCGGATCCGGGCCCGCCGCGAGCCGAGACCGGAGAGACGGGGTGCGCCCGCTGGATCAGCCGGCGGTGCCGCCGAGGGTCCAGGTGCGGACGTGCTCCCACGTGAGCGTCGTCCACCAGCGGCCGGACCAGTCCGGGCTGGCGGTGCGGTACATGACGACCGTGTCGCCGACGAAGCCGGTCGGCACGGGCTCGTCGAGCTCGCGGATGAAGGCGCCGACCTCGTCGTGCAGGTCGGGGCGGACGAGGAGGTCGTGCGAGGCGAGCGAGAGGTGCGCCCGGAAGCGCACGGGGTCGAACGAGTGGCGCTCGGGGGACTCCATGGGCCGGCGGAACGGGGCCGCGACGCGGTCGATGTCCGCCGCGAGCGCCAGCAGCTCGGTGTTCTTGCTGCCGTCCGGCCGCTCGTCGACGTCGTAGACGAAGCCGAAGCCGTGCTCGCGGACGCCCGCGTTGTGCACGGGGAACGCGGGACGGTCGGCGAGGAGCTCGGTGACCGCCGCGACCACCCGGGCCTCGTCGTGCCCGAACGGCTGGCTCCCGATGAGGGTCGCGTGCGGGGGGAAGGCGCCCGCGGACACGAGGCCGTACTGCGCGCGGATCTGGTCGGTGATGACGGTCACGGCCCGGCAGGTGCGCGGGTCGGGGCGGAGGAAGATCCCGTAGCGGTAGGGATCGCTGTCGTCGCGGGGGAGGAGCGACGGGCGCACGTCGACGCGGCTCGCCGCCGCGGGGACGATGTCGGGTGCGGCGATGTCGTAGCCGTTCGGGTCGTCGTGGTCCATGTGGGATCCTCCAGGCGTCGAGCGACGCAGGGAACGTTCCCTACGGGGCGACGACCACCGTGCCACACCGCGGGCGGATGGGGGCGGCCGCGGGGTGAACGGCCGGTGGACGGGTGGTGCGGGCGGGAGCGGCGCGCGTGCGACGGCTGGCCGGCGGGCGTCAGGCGCGGAGGGGGGCGGCCGTGCGGCCCGGGATCAGCTCGCCGTCGACCGCCGTGTGGCGGGTGCCCGTGACGGTGCCGTCGATGCGGTCGACCACGGCGTCAACGGCGAGCGTGCCGATGACGGGGATCGGCTGGCGCCACGTGGTGAAGCCGAGGAGCTCGCTCGTGAAGGGCGGCAGGCCGTCGTAGCCGGTGATGGAGACGTCCGCCGGGGCGGTGACGCCGCGGCGGCCGAGGCCGTCGAGGATCGCGAGGGCCCACATGTCGCTCGGCGCCATGACCGCGGTCACGCCGCCCGCGTCGACGATCGCCCGCGCGACGCCGTCCGCGCCGTCGATCTGCCCGTCCGCGTGGTCCTCGCCGCGCACGTGCAGGACGTCGAGGCCGAGCTCGCGGAGGCGGTCGAGCATCGCGCGGGTGCGGGCGGACATCGTGAGGGAGATGGCGGGCGGGAGCGTGACGACGGCGACGCGGCGGTGGCCGAGCGACGCCACGTGGTCGGCGAGACCCTGGCCGCCCGTCGTCTCGTCGCAGTAGACGCTGCTGAGCGACGCGTCCACCTCGGGGCGGCCGGCGACGACCGTGGGGATCCGCCGGGCGGACGGCAGGATGTCGGCGACCGGGAGTGCGCCGCTGCACACGACGAGCCCCTCGACCTGCAGCGAGACAGCGTCTCGAGGGCCTTGCGCTCCTCCGCCACGTCGAATGCGCCAAAGCCCGTGGCCGTGACGACCCGGTATCCGCGCTCCGACGCCCGCTGCTGCAGCGCCGTGAGCAGGTGCCCGTAGAAGGGCGTGGACGCGTCGCGCACGAGCACGCCGAGCGTGTGGGTGCGGTGCGCGGACATCCCGCGCGCGTGGGCGTTGGCCACGTAGCCGAGCGCGGCGGCGGCGTCGCGGACCGTCTGCTGCGTGGCGGGGGCGACCCCCGGTGCGCCGGAGAGCGCGCGGGAGACGACGGACTTGGAGACGCCCGCGCGCGCGGCGACGTCGCGGATGGTGGGGGCGGCGCCGGGGCGGCTCATGCGCGGATCCGCGGGGAGGGGGTCCCGGGGTCGGAGGCGGGGCGCGGTGTCGGCGCGGAGTGCGGGGCGGCGGGGGGCACGGGTCAACGGTAGCGATGCGGGGGCGGCGTGCGGAGACGGCGTGTGGAGACGGCGTGCAGGGCTGGCGTGCGGAGACGGCATGCGGGACGGGCTTGCGGGACGGGCTCAGGGGCGCGCGGGCGGCCGGCGCTCGATGGGCGGCGCATCCGCGGCGGGGGCGGGGTCCGCGCGGGGTGCGGGATCAGCGGCGGGCGCGGGGTCCACGCGGGGCGGCAGGGGAAGGCCGGTCGCGCTGGCGCCGAGACGGTGGAGGATCGCGCGGCAGGCCAGGCCGAGGAGGCCGGGCGGGCGCGGCGCGGTAGTCCGGTCGGCGTCCGCGGCGGCCGTCGCGCGCCGGGTCTCGCGGAGCGGGTCGTCGTCGGCGGGATCCCCGGGCCACACGTCGTGCAGCGCGCGGAGCCGCTCCTGCAGGAGGTCGTCGTCGCGGTCGGGGCTGCTCAGCACGCGCGGGCTCCCAGGACGGCGCCGCGCGCACGGCCGCGGTCGGCACGGACGCGGCGCGACGGGTCGGCGGCCGACGGCGTGCGCGGATGCGGTGCGTGCGTCATGGGACCTCGGGCTGCGGCTTGGACGGGAGGGGCACGAGGCTACGGGCCGCGCGGATCCGGCGTCTCGGCTCCTGCACATGCGGCCGCGCGGATGGGGTGCGACGGGATGGCCGCGCCGCGCCGGCCCGGGCGTCCGCGCGCCCTACGCTCGGCCCATGACCCCCACCCGTCCCACCCGTCCGACCTGTCCGGCCGGCTCCTCGCGCCCGGCTCGCCGCGCACGCCGTCTCGTCTCGGTGGCGGTGGGAGCGGCCGCGCTCCTGGCCGTCGTCGTCGGATCCCTGCCGGCCGCCGCGGCGGCGCCGTTCCAGGTCGTCGGGTACGCGGAGGGCGGATCCACGCCGGTGTCGCGCCTCGACGCGAGCGCCGCCGCGCTCACCTCCGTGGTGGTCGACGGGGTCAACGTCACGTCGGACGGCCGCGGCGTCGCCGCCCCGTCCCCCGAGGCGATCGCGCTCCTCCGCCAGGCGCACGCGCGCGGCGAGCGGGTCGAGCTGCTGGTGGGCAACTACGACGAGGCGCTCGGCGACTTCTCGCCGGGCATCGCGGACGCGCTTCTGGGATCCACCGCGAACGTCGACCGGGTGGTGCAGCAGCTCGCCGCCGAGGTCGGCACGCGCGGCTGGGACGGCGTCACGGTCGACCTCGAGAGCCTCTCCGGCGCGCACCCCGCCGGCCTCACCCGGCTCGTGGCGGGGCTGAAGGCCGCGCTCGGATCCGCGCGCAGCGTCTCCGTCTGCCTCATGGCGACCACGGGCGACTACCGCCCGCTCGGCTACGACCTCCCGGCGCTCGGCCGCGCCGCCGACCACGTGGTGCTCATGGCCTACGACCAGCACGGGCCGACGTGGTCCGCCGCGGGGCCCGTCGGCGGGATGCCGTGGGTGAAGGCCGCGCTCGTGCCGGTGCGGAAGGCGGTGCCGGCCGCGCGGATCCAGCTCGGCATCGCGGGCTACGGCTACACCTGGCCGCGCACCGGCGAGGGGCGGCAGCTCTCCGACCAGGGCGCGCGCGACCTCGTGGCCTCTCAGGAGCGCACGGCCGTGTGGAGCGCGCAGCAGCAGGAGTGGCGTGCGACCCTGCGCGACGGCACCGTCGTGTGGTGGTCGGATGCGCGCTCGTACGACGCGCGCGTGGCGCTCGCCGAGCAGCTGGGGCTCGGCGGGGTGGCGGTGTGGTCGCTCGGGCTGTCGGATCCGCTGACGCGATGACGCGAGGGGTGGGGACCGGCGGCGCGGGGCCGGCCGGGGTCTGGCGCGTGCGGGAGCTGCGGCTCGAGCGGATCCACCGGGAGGTCGCCGTGCGGATCGCGGGCGGTCGCGTGACGCTCGCCGACCCCGCCGACGAGGTCCTCGGCCGCCTCGACCTCAGCATCAGCGACGGCGTGGTCGACCGGCACGTGCACCTCGGGCTCGTCGACCGCGCGGCGCTCGCCGGGTCGCCGGTCACGGCCGTGGTCGACCTCGGATGGGATCCGGCGGAGATCGCCCGCATCGCCGCCCGGCCGCCGACCGGAGTGGACGTCCGCTACGCGGGCCCGTTCCACACCGCTTTGGGCGGTTACCCCTCGGACCGCGCGTGGGCGCCGTCCGCCGCGGTGCGCGAGGTGGCGCGCGCGGAGGACGCGGCCGCCGCCGTCGCGGAGGCGCGGGCGGGCGGATCCGGGGCGGTGAAGATCGTGCTGCACGACGGCGGCCAGCTCCTCGCCGACGGCGTGCTCGCCGCGCTGGTCGACGCGGCGCACGACGCCGGGCTGCCGGCGGCCGTGCACGCGGAGGGCGCGGGGCAGGCGGCACGCGCGATCCGGGCGGGCGCCGACGTGCTCGTGCACGTGCCGTGGACCGAGCGGCTCGACGACGCCACGCTGCGCGCGTCCGCGACGCGGGACGTCCTCTGGATCTCGACCCTGGCGATCCACGACGGCGCCGACCTCGCGACGGCCCTCGACAACGCGCGGCGCTACGTGGCGCTCGGGGGACGGGTCGCCTACGGCACCGACCTCGGCAACGGCGACCTCCCGGTGGGGCTGAACGCGCGGGAGGTCGAGCTGCTCGGCGAGGTCGGGCTGCGGGGCCCGGCGCTGCTCGAGGCCGTGCTGGGCAGCGCGCCCGGCGTCATCGCGCATGGGCTGGCGAGCCCGGATCCGCTGCCGTCGTCCGTCGAGGCCACCGCGGCTCAGCTGGTCGCCTGGCTGCGCGGGGCGCACCGGCTGGGGCCCGCGGACCTGCCCGGCTGAGGGACCGATGCGTCCGGGTGGGGGCGCGGCCCGGCCGACGGCCAGGGCATGCGCCTAGGGTGAGGCATCCCCTGGACCTCGGGCCGCACGGATCCATCTCCCGTGCGCACGACGGAGAGCACGCTCTCCGCGACCCTCCCGCCCCTCCGGGCGGGCGCCGCACGTCGGCGTCCTGTCATCGGAGCGCGCCGGATCCACCCGCTGCCCCAGGACCCCCCATGACGCGCATCTCCGAGCTCCTGCTCCCCGCCCTCTCCCTCCCCGGCGTCGCCGCCCGCGTGGGGGAGTTCCTCTACCGGCGGGCGGACGCGTCCGGCGACATCCACCCGGACGACGCCGCCCGCGGCACGGTCGAGGGTCCGGATTCCGACCGGATCGCGGTCGTCGGCGAGACCGGCATGATCAGCCTGGGCGTCCGCACCCACCAGATCTCGCTCCCCGCGTTCCTCGCCCGGCACCACGCGACGCGGACGGGACGCGGCGTCGACTGGTCCATCGCCCCCCTGCCGAGCTCGCGCCTCCGCGAGGCGCCGGCCGTGATCGCGCGTGCCGAGGGCGACCTCGCAGGGGCGGACGCCGTCGTGCTCCTCGCCGGGATCACCGACGTGCTGCGCGTCACCTCCACCCGCGCGTGGAGGCGGCACATGCGGGGCGCGCTCGACGCGCTGCGGGTGCACGTGCCGGGGGAGGCGTGGATCCTCGTGGCCGACATCCCGCCGCTCGACAACGCCGGGAGCCTCTCGCGGCCGGCGCGCGTCGCCGCGGGCGCCCATGCGCAGGCCCTCAACCGGCACACCCGCGAGGTCGTGGACGGCCTGCCGTTCACCCGCGCGGTCACGTTCCCCGATGAGCTCACGCGCGCGCTGTGGCGACCGGAGGGGGAGGAGAGCCGGTACCAGCGCACCTACCGCTCGTGGGGCGCGCACCTGTCGGAGGCGCTCGTCGACGCGCGCGGCGGGGTCTCGGCTGCCGGTGCTCCCGCCGCCTGATCACCGACCCGGCTTGTCGTCAGTGATGAGGTGAGGCTAACCTCACCTATCGTGACCTCCCTCGCCTCGACCGCTCCCATCGCGCGCGCCGGGAACCGGGATCCGGTGCCGGGATCACCCGCCGCCTCCGCCCTCGAGGCCCGCGACATCACGGTCGCGTACGGCGACACGGAGGTCGTGCACGGCGCCGGGCTCGAGATCCGGCCGGGCTGCGTCACGGCGCTCGTCGGCCCGAACGGCAGCGGCAAGTCGACGCTGCTGCGCACGATGGCGCGGCTCCAGGCGGCGCGCTCCGGTTCGCTCGTGCTGCGCGAGGAGAGCACCGGCGGCGCTGGCGAGCACGAGTCCGACGCCCTCGACCTCTCCCTCCGCCGCTTCGCGCGCCGCGTCGCCCTCCTCACCCAGGGCCGCCCGACGCCCGGCGGCCTCAGCGTCCGCGACGTCGTCGAGTTCGGTCGCTACCCGCACCGCGGCCGCTTCGGCGGGGCGGATCCCGAGGGCCGCGCCGCCGTGGATCGCGCGCTCGACCTCACGGGCCTCGCCGCCCTCGCCGACCGCGGCGTCGACCAGCTCTCCGGCGGCCAGCTCCAGCGCGTCTGGCTCGCGAGCTGCCTCGCCCAGGAGACGGGCGTGCTGCTCCTCGACGAGCCCACCACGTACCTCGACCTCCGCTACCAGGTCGAGCTCCTCGACCTGGTGCGCGACCTCGCCGACGACGCATCGATCGCCGTCGGCGTCGTCCTCCACGACCTCGATCAGGCCGCCGCGCTCGCCGACACCGTCGCGCTGCTCTCCGACGGCCGGATCGTCAAGACCGGCACCCCATCCGAGGTGCTGACCCCCGACCTCCTCACCGAGGTCTACGGCATCCCCGTCGAGGTCCACGCGGACCCGACGACGGGCAGCCTGCGCACCCGCGCGGTCGCCCGCCACCACCACAGGAACGAGAGGCTCCACCCGTGATCACGAGACGACGAACCCTGGCGATGACCGCCCTCGCCGCCGCGACAGCGCTCACGCTGACCGCATGCGGCACGACCGAGGAGGCGTCCACCGGCGCCGGCGCGACGCCGGCCGGCGAGCAGATCACGCTGACCGACGGCACCGGCGCGGAGGTCACGCTCGACGGGCCCGCGACGAAGGTCGTCGGCACCGAGTGGAACGTCGTGGAGAACCTCGTGTCGCTGGGCGTGGATCCCGTCGGCGTCGCGGACGTCGCGGGCTACTCCGCGTGGTCCTCGGCCGTGCCGCTCGTGAACGAGCCCGCCGACATCGGCACGCGCGGCGAGCCGAGCGTGGAGACCATCGCGTCGCTCGCGCCCGACCTCATCGTCGCGACCACCGACCTGCCGGCCGACGCGATCACGCAGCTCAAGGCCATCGCGCCCGTGCTGCAGGTGGAGTCCGCGGACGGCAGCAAGCAGATCCAGCAGAGCGAGGACAACCTCGAGCTCATCGCGAAGGCGACGGGCACGGAGGACAAGGCGACCGAGGTCATCGGCGCCTACGACCAGGCCGTCACGGACGCCAAGGCGAAGCTCGACGCGGCCGGGCTCGCGGGATCCAAGTTCCTCTTCGCGGACGCCTACGTGGACGCCGGCGCGGTCACCATCCGCCCCTTCGGGAAGGGCTCGCTCATCGGCGACGTCACGACCGAGCTCGGCCTCGAGAACGCGTGGACGGGCGAGGTCGACCCCGCCTACGGACTCGGATCCACCGACGTCGAGGGCCTCACGACCATCGGCGACGTGCAGTTCCTCTACAACTCCAACTCCACGCAGGGCGACGACCCGTTCGCGTCCACGCTCGCGGGCAACGCCGTCTGGAAGTCGCTCCCGTTCGTGACGGCGGGCGACGTGCACCGCATGCCCGACGGCATCTGGGCGTTCGGCGGCCCGGCGTCGATGACGGCGTACGCGAAGGCCGTGTCCGACCTGCTGGCCGGCTGACCCGCGCGCTCCCGATGACCGCTCCCGTCCGCACCGCGCCCCCGTCGGCCGACGCGCCTCCCGCGTCCGCCGCCGCGGCGGCGATGCCGGATCCCGTCCCGTCGCTGGCCGCCGTCGCGCGCGCCGACGGGGCCGGCCGGATCCCGGTGCGGGCGGTCGCGGTCGTCGGGGCGCTCGCGCTCCTCGTGGCGGTGCTCGCGGTGATCGACGTCACCCAGGGCACCGCCGCGGTCGGACCGCGCGAGGTGTGGGACGCGCTCACCGGGCGCGCGACGCCGGGCGACGCGTCCGTCGTGGTCGCGTCGCGGCTGCCGCGCATGGCCGCGGGGATCCTCGTGGGCCTCGCCCTCGGCGCGGCCGGCGCCGCCCTCCAGACCGTGAGCCGCAACGTGCTCGCGTCGCCCGACACGCTCGCCGTGAACGCGGGCGCGTACGCGGCCCTCGCGGTCGCGGCCGTCACCGGGCTCACGCTGCCGGTGCTCGCGGGCGCCGGCGTCGCGTTCGTGGGCGGCCTCGTCGCGGCGGCGGTCGTGCTCGCGGTCTCGGGCCTCGGATCCGGCACCGTGCGCCTCGTGCTCGCGGGCAGCGCGCTCGCGCTCGGCCTCGGATCCGTCACCAGCGCGCTCCTCCTCCTCTTCCCGGAGCAGACCAGCGGCCTCTACCGCTGGGGCCAGGGCGGCATCGGCCAGAACGGGTTCGACGCGGTCGCGCAGATGGCGCCCGTCGTGGTGGTCGCGCTCGGGATCCTGCTCGTCATCACCCGCCGGCTCGACGCGCTCGGGCTCGGCGACGACGCCGCCCGCAGCCTCGGCGTCCACGTGCGGTCGACCCGCGTGGTCGCCGTGCTCGCCTCGGTGCTGCTCGCCGCCTCCGCCGTGACGGTCGCCGGCCCCATCGGCTTCGTCGGCCTGTACGCGCCCGCGTTCGTGCGGCCGCTGCGTCGGCTCGTGCCGGGCGTGCGGCGCTCGTGGGTCTTCATCCCGGTCGCCGGGCTCATGGGCGCGGCCGTCGTGCTCCTCGCCGACGTGCTGCTGCGCGCGGTCGTCGGCGCCGAGGCGTCGGTCGCCGTGCCGACCGGGCTCGTCACCTCCCTCATCGGCGCGATCGTGCTCGTGGTGCTGGCCGTGCGCACCCGCGACAGCGCGACGTCCGCGCCCACCGAGCGGCACGGCGTGGTCACCCGCCGCCGCGTCGCGCTCGTGGTCGGCGCGCTGGTCGCGGTGCTCGTCGGCCTGCTCGTCGCGGCCGTGCTCCTCGGCGACGCGAAGCTGCTCCTCGGCGACGTCGTCAACGGGATCCGCGGCACCGCCGGCCCCGTCGTCAGCTACGTGCTCGACACCCGCGTGCCGCGCGTGCTCGCCGCCGTGCTGGCCGGTGCGGCGCTCGCGCTGGCGGGCGTGCTCGTGCAGGCCGTGACCCGGAACCCGCTGGCGGATCCCGCGATCCTCGGCGTCTCCGGCGGCGCGGGCCTCGGCGCCGTGCTGTTCGTGACCACCGCGCCGCTCGCGTCCGGCTGGGGCATCGCGGGCGCCGCCGGGCTGGGCGCCCTCGCCGCGGCGGCCGTCGTGTTCGGGCTCGCGGCGCGCGGCGGGTTCCCGCAGAACCGGCTGGTGCTCATCGGCGTCGGCGTCTCGGCGGGCACGGCCGCGGCGATCAGCATGATCATCGTGCTCACCGACCCGTTCGACGGGGCGAAGGCGCTCACCTGGCTGTCGGGATCCACCTACGGCCGCGGGTTCGACGACGCCCTGCCAGTGCTGGCCGCGCTCGCGCTCGCCGTGGCCGTCGCGGCGCCGCGGCACCGGATGCTCGACCTCGTCGCCCTCGACGACGACACCCCGCGCCTCCTCGGCGTCTCGCTCGGTCGCGCGCGCCTGCTCGCGCTCACGATCGCGGTCGTCCTCACGGCGACGGCGGTGGCGGCCGTGGGCGTGATCGGCTTCGTCGGCCTGGTCGCGCCGCACGCGGCCCGCGCGCTCGTCGGGTCGCGCCACGCCCGTGTGCTCCCCGTCGCGATCCTGCTGGGCGCCGCCCTCGTGACCCTCGCCGACCTGCTCGGCCGCACCGCGATCGCCCCGGGCCAGCTCGGCGCCGGCCTCGTCACCGCGCTCGTCGGCACGCCGTACTTCGTGTGGCTGCTGTGGCGCGGGCGGGCGGCGCGGGGGCGGTAGGGGCGGGGCGATTCCGTCGAGGCCGTGCGTGTGCACGCGCTCTGCCGCTAGGCCCGTGAAGTCGAAGGTCGACATGTGAGGCCTGGCCCCCACGGGAGTTGCGCCGTCTGAGAGGGCCCCGTCCTGCTGGAATTCCAGGCATTCTTGAAGGAGATGCCCGAATTGACGTTGAAACGATGGCCTCAGGTGCTACAATCATTTCAACGCGTGGAGCCAGGTGCTTCACCGGAGAGTTGACCCAGGAGGTCATCGCCGGGTACGCGGAGTGGCCCAACTGCGACAGGTTCGCCGTTGGATCGACAAGCTCCCCGGGAGGGTTGGAGTCGAGAACCTTCCTCCCCGAAGGCCGACAAGCGTCATGCTCAACACCCCGCGGTTGTGAGCCGAATTCGCGCTTGATCGGTGCATCCCGGATGCGGAAGCTTTTTTAGTCACCGATCAATGGTCAGTCGATCTAGGTGCGGCGCAGGCTCCCGCGCCGGCATCGAGACTTCCATGATCCATTTCGCCCTCCTGTCTGTAGAAGGCAATTCTCTTCTTGCGCTACTCAGCGCGTGGAGCTCCTCCGATCCGGGTCCCGTCGTAGTCGTAGGGACATTCGTTGTCTTTAAATTGGTACTGCCAACTCTCGTCACCGACGTCATAGTTCCTCTAGTGGCCGTGCTCGGCACGGGACAGCGGGGCGCCAACGCCCGGGCCCTAAAGGGGGTCGTCGCACATGATGCGACCGACCGCCGTCGGAATCCGAAGAAAAGCGGCAGGAAATAGGCGAGGCTCCCGTGACGACGCTCCTTGTGCGTGACCGCGACCATGGGCCGGGACTCTTCGCCGTCCACAGCGCGTCGGTCCTCGGAGAATCGGGGAGCTCGCGTGCGTCGCGTAGGACGGATTGGCCTGAAGGGTCCGCTCCGTCGTCGCCGGGGGTGGGGCTGACCCCACCCCCGATCCGGGAGCGGGCAGGATGGGAACCGCACCGGCGCCTCGCGAGGCTGAGTGTCATGAACGAGACACCGCCCACCACCGAGGCCGAATCGACGCCCGTGCCACCCGAGGACCTCCCCGCCGCACCCGCCGACGCCGACGACCGAGCCGACGTAGACGCGGGCGACGCCACGCGACCGCCCGCGCTGCCCCGCCGCCGCTCCTTCTACGCCGACGCCTGGCGCCACCTCCCGCGCGACCTCGGGTACCTCGCGCTCACCGCGCTGCTGCTCGCCACCGTCTACTTCGCGCTCCCCACCGCGGTCTACAGCCTCTTCGACTCGCTCCTCTGGTCCGCGTCGGGCATCTTCGCGGCCGTCGCGCTGCTCGCGGCGCTGTTCGCGGCGCGCGGGCTGGGCGCCGTCGAGCGAGTGCGGATCGGGTGGGCCGAGCCCCGCCCCATCCGCCCGGTCGACTGGACGCCGCGGTGGCAGCAGAACCGCGCCATGCGGATCCTCTCGGCCGTCGCGAACCCGCACTACTGGCTGCACCTGCTGCACGCGGTCGTGGTCTACCCGCTGGTGTCGTTCGTGACGCTCGGCGCGGGCGCCCTGCTGGTCGCCGGGTTCCTCGGGCCGATCGGCGGCGGGATCGCGATCCTCGGTTACGGGTGGCGCTTCGAGGAGCTCCTCGTGGAGCGCGGCTACGACGCGGGACGCACCTTCGCCCTCGCCGGCGTCCTCGGCGTGACGGCGATGATCCTGTCCGTCGTGCTCCTCCCGCTCTGGGGGCGCGGCGCCGTGCTCGCCCACTACTGGACGGATCACGCGCTCCTCGGCGGGTTCAAGTCCGACGTCCTCGAGCGCCGCGTCCAGGGCCTCGAGCAGTCCCGCGCCGGCGCCGTAACGGCCGAGGGCCAGACGCTCCGCCAGATCGAGCGCGACCTGCACGACGGGCCGCAGCAGCGCCTGGTGCGCCTCCGCATGGACCTCGCCGCCGCCGAGCGCGCGCTGGACACGGATCCGGAGCGCGCCAGGACCCTCATCGCCGAGGCCTCGGAGCACGCGCACGACACCCTCGAGGAGCTGCGCGCGCTGTCCCGCGGGTTCGCCCCGCCGATCCTCCTCGACCGCGGGCTCGTGGCGGCCCTGGAGGCGCTCGCCTCCCGGTCGACCGTCCCCGTGGCGCTCGACGTCCACCTGCCCGAGAACCTGGTGCTCCCGACCGAGGTCGAGCGGAACGTCTACTTCACGGTCAGCGAGCTCCTCACCAACGTGGCGAAGCACTCCGGGGCGACCCGGGCGGACGTCACGCTGGTGCTGATGCGCGACTTCGACGGGACGCGGATCCTCGTCGCCCGGGTGACCGACGACGGCCAGGGCGGCGCGTCCGTCCGGGAGGGGCACGGCCTCGAGGGGCTCGTCGGACGGATCGGCGCGCTCGACGGCGACGTGAGCATCTCCAGCCCGCAGGGCGGCCCGACCCGGATCACGGCGCGGGTGCCCCTGCTGACGCTGAACGGCGTGCCGACCGACGGATCCGCCGGCGCCGGTCCCGCGGCGGGCGGCCCGGTCGCCGCATCGCCCGACCCCGCCGCGTGAGCATCCCGATCGCTACGCTCGGGACCATGGACGACGCCCCGGATGCAGCGCGCATCCGGGCCGTCGTGGTCGACGACGCGGTGCTCCTCCGCGAAGGGCTCGCGCGCGTGCTCGTCGAGGCCGGCATCGACGTGGTCGCCCAGCACGCGGACGCGCAGGGGTTCCTCGCGGCGCTCGCCGACGACGCCCCCGACGTCGTCGTGATGGACGTGCGGATGCCGCCGACCTTCTCCGACGAGGGGATCCGCGCCACGGTCGAGGCGCGCCGGCGCGTCCCGGGGATCGGCGTGCTGCTCCTCTCCCAGTACGTCGAGGCCGCCTACGCCGAGGAGGTCTTCCGCAGCGGGACGGCCGGCATCGGCTACCTGCTCAAGGACCGCGTGACCCGGCTCGAGGAGATCGACGACGCCGTGCGCCGCGTCGCGTCCGGAGGCACCGTGCTCGACCCGGAGGTGGTGACGCAGCTCATGGCCCGCCGCCGCGATCCCCTCACCGCGCTCACGCCGCGCGAGCGCGAGGTGCTCGGGCTGATGGCGGAGGGCCGCACCAACGCCGCGATCGCGCGGGCCCTCGTGATCGGCACGGGCGCGATCGAGAAGCACGTGACGAGCATCTTCTCCAAGCTCGGCCTGGAGGACACGGGCGAGGACCACCGGCGGGTGCTGGCCGTGCTCGCCTACCTCGGGTGACGCGGCGGGCGGGTCGCTACCCGGTCAGCGCGATGATCAGCAGGGCGGTCGACGCGCCGATGATGCAGAGGCCGATGGCGCCGCCCGCCGCCCACAGGCCGATGAGCGTGGAGCGGCCCGCGCCCGGTCGGAGCCCGAGGGATCGACCCGTCTCGACGATGCGCGCGCGCTCCGCGTCGGGGCTGAACGCCGTGAGCACGCCGCCCGGATCGAGCCCCAGCTGGATGATGCGGCCGTACCGGATGCGCCCCGACCGGATGGAGGACGACACCCCGAGACGCGGCACCATGCCGGTCGCCCCCGCGCTCCACGACAGCGTGCGCAGGGTGTCGTCGATGCGGAACCGGTTCTTCCGCTCGTCGACCCGCACGGTGTAGGTGATGCTGTCCCGCACGTCGGAGTACTGGAGGATCGACCACCATCGCGCGTCCGCCAGCGCGAATCCCACCCGGAAGCCGTCGGGACACGGCTCGACCATGAACGGGGTGCCGTCGAGGCCCGACGCCACGCGGCGCGCGAACCGCTCCGTGACGCTGACGTCGGTCTCGGACCCGGTCCCTGCCGCCGATGCGACCGCGGCCGCGGCGGCGACCTCGGGGTAGGCCGTCGGCTCGCCGCCCAGCACGGGCATCTCCGCGCGGGCGGCGTCCTCGGCCGCGCGGTTCCGCCGTGCACGTCGCACGGCCGAGGGCGCGGCGATGAGGAGCCCGAGGCCGAGGAGCGTCATCGGGATCGCGAAGAGGAGCCCGCTCCGGGAGCTCCCGCGGGCCCCGGGGGTGTCGATGATGGCGACCTTTGGATCCGCCGGGTCGTACAGGACGGGGATGGTCGAGCCGGTCGTGAAGTCGTCCGCGCGATCGCTGCACTGCGTCCGGTCGAGCACGGTCTGCCGCGAGCCGTCGGCCGCCGTGAACGCGTAGCGCGGGCAGTGCTCCGTGTCGGAGTACCGGGTGCGGTGCGTCGAGGAGTGGAGCGTGACGACCTCGGTCAGCGTCCCCTCCGCCGTCACGCCGGCGCCGTCCGTCAAGGCGTCGCGGACATCCCCCTGGTGCAGCGCCGAGACGATGCCGAGGATCCCGCTGCCGGTGATCAGGGCGCCGACCACGCAGAGGAGCAGACCCCGCAGGGCGGGTCGCGTCGAGAAGAGCCGCGATGCGCGCATGATCGTCCCGTTCCCTCGGTGGACAGGGCCGCCGCGTGGCACCCGTGAGCGCTGCACACCGGGGGTCCGACTCCCGCGGAACCTATCGGCCGGGATGAGGACGGGTTGATCCGTCGAGCGGTCGATCCCCGGATCGGCCGCCGCCGTGCCCCGCGGACGGCGCGGGGGCGGTAGCCAGCGGACACCCGCGTTCCCGCGCGGACGCTGGGGTGCGGGCGCCGCACGCTGGGATCGCGCTCAGCGGAGGCGCCGGCGGCCGCTCGTGCGACAGCATGAGCAGCAGGCGGGCCACGGTGCGTCGGGCGTCGTCCCGTCGTGCGGATCGACCCGCGTCGACGCACGAGGAGGCCACCGCATGTCCTGGCAGATCAACGGGTTGCCGCTGCATCCCCTCATCGTCCACTTCGTGGTGGTCGCGTTCCCCACGGCCGCCCTGCTCATCCTGGTGTCGGCGCTCTGGCCCGCGTTCGCGCGACGGCTCGGGATCATCACGCCGCTCGTCGCCCTGGCCTCGCTGATCGCGGTGCCGCTCGCGACGTCCTCTGGCGAGAACCTGGAGGAGAAGGTCGGCGCGAACCCCGTGCTCGAGGTGCACACCGAGCTCGGCGACACGCTGCTTCCCTGGGCGGTCGCGGTGTTCGTCGTCGCGGTGGCGCAGTGGCTGTGGATCCGCCGCCTCGCCGCCCAGGAGCCGCGCCGGCCCGGCCGCGACGCGCGCCCGATCCCCCGGTCGCGTCACGTCGCCGTCACCGCGGTGCTGGCCGTCGCCGTGGCCGTCTCCTCGGTCGGCGCCATCGTCACGACGGTGCGCATCGGGGAGTCGGGTGCCCGCGCCGTCTGGTCCGACTCCGCTGCCGGCGGCGACTGAGCCCCGCCGCGACCCCCCTCCCACCCTCGCCCGAACGAAGGGATCCCCGTGCCCCTCATCCGCATCGACCTCGTCGAAGGCCGACCCGACACGCAGATCACCGCGATCGGCGACGTCCTCATGCGCACGCTCGTGGATGTCTACGGCCTCCCGGAGCGCGACCGCTTCCAGATCGTCACCGAGCACGCTCCCGGACGGCTCACGGCCCTCGACGTCGGACTCGGCATCGAGCGGTCCGAGCAGGTCGTGATCATCCAGATCTTCACGCAGGCTGGCCGCAGCACCGAGGAGAAGCAGGAGTTCTTCCGCGTCCTCGCGGACTCGCTCGCCGAGGTCGGCGTCGCCGGCGAGGACCTCGTCATCGGCTTCGTCGAGAACACCGCCGCCGACTGGTCGTTCGGCTTCGGCCGTGCCCAGTACGTGACCGGGGAGCTGCAGAAGCCGGGCAGCTGATCCCGGTCGGTGCGCGGGTCCGCTCACCCCAGCTCGCGCCCCATCTGGATCCGCCGCCCGAGCCGGTCGAGGCCGAGCCGGGCCTCCGTCTCCACGAGCGCGAGGTGGAACGGCGTCGCGGGCTCCTCCTCGACGAACCCGGCGCGGGCGTAGGCGGGCGCGTTCCACGGGACGTCGGCGAAGGTGCGCAGCGTGATCCGCCGATGGCCGCGCCCTCGGGCCTCGTCGGCGGACGCCTCGACGAGGGCGCCGCCATGGCCGCGGCGGCCGTGCTCGGGCGGCACCGATACCTGCTCGAGGTGGGCCAGGTCGTCGATCTCCAGGACGTGCGCGAAGCCGACGAGCGGGCCGTCGGCCTCGGCGGCGTCCTCGGCGACCAGCAAGAAGCCGGGCTCCGCGGCGCGCGACACCCCGGACGGCGCGGGCGGCCAGTCCTCCGGGCGCAGCAGGTCGACGAGCAGGCGGTCGGCCGCGTCCTCGATCCGCTGCAGCGCATCGAGGTCGGCGGTGGTGGCGAGGCGGATGCGGGTGGTCACCGGAGCATCGTACGAGGGGCGCGTGCGGCGGTCAGGCGAGCGCGCGCGCCGCGGCCCGCAGCACCAGGTCGAGCAGCGACGCGAGCTCCTCCATCGCCACCTCCGCGGGCTCGCCGGGGAGGCTGCCGCGGCGCGGTGCGGATCCGGCGTCGAGGGCGGCGACGAGATCCGCCGCGAGCTTCCATCGCAGCGCCATGGACGCGTCGAGGCCGAGGCGCACGAGGTCCGTGGGCGCATCCGGCCCGGTCGACCGGATCCCCTGCGCGTAGCGGTCGACCGCCTCGTCGAGCACGGCCGCGACGTCCGCGGCGGACGCGTCGCCGCGCCGCACCGACGAGCACAGGAGCGACGCGAGGTCGGCGCCGACCGGTCCTGGCCCCACCGACTCCCAGTCGATGAGCACGATCCCGCCCGCGTCGCGGAACACGTTCGCGCCCGTCGCGTCGTGGTGGCAGAGCGTCCTCGGCAGCGCCTCGAGCACGCGGCGCACGCGGTCCTGCCCGGCGAGCAGCCGCGCGGCCGCGGGGATGCGCGCGCCGAGGCGGGCGCGGGCGGCAGGCCCGGGTGCCGCGAGCATCCGCATCCCGTCGGCCCCGGCCTCGGGCTGCGCGTGCCGGTCGATCCAGCCGGTGAAGAGCCACGGATCCTCCGGCGCCCGTCCGAGCCACTGCCCGCCGAGCGCGCCCAGCGCCGCCGCGGCGTCGAGCAGCGCGGCGCGGTCGAGCGGCCGCGGACCGAGGTGCCGCACCTCCTCGATCCAGAGCGTGACGCCGCCGGACGCATCCCGGAGCGTCCCGTGCGCACGCGGCGCGCGGATCCCCGGCGGCAGCGCGTCGAGCAGCCCCGACCGGTAGGCGGCCAGCTCACGCGCGCCGTTGTCGACGAGGTACGGGACGGCCAGCGTGGGACCCTCGGTGCGCTTCTCGACGAGCGTCCACGGCAGGGCCCTGCCGTCGTCGAGGCGCGCCCGCCCGCGGATCCGCGTCACCGACCGGTGCGCGAGGAACGCGTCGTACTCGAGCGGCTCGCGGACGACGCCCTCGAGCGCCGCGACGGGACGCCCGAGCGAGTCGGCGACGGCGGCCGCCAGCCCCGGGTCCCGCTCGTCGTCCATGCCACGACGCTACCGATGCGGCGCCGCGGCGAGGAGCGGGTGGTGCTAGTCCGCGTCCACCACGATGACCGTGACCACCGGCGTGCGGCGGTGGCGGCGCTGGAGCCAGCGCTGCAGGCCGTCGCTCATGGCGCGCTCGGCGGCGACGCCGTCGAGGTGGCGCTTGGCGGCCGCGTTCTTGAGGGCGGTGCTGATGGCGGCCTCGGCCTCCGGGATCCAGCCCTCGTGCTCGACGAAGCCGCGCGTGATGAGCTCGGCCGGGTGGATGAGCTTCTGCTCCTTCTCGTCGAAGATGCCGAGCACGGTGATCTGCCCCTCGGCGGCCAGCGTGCGGCGCTCCTCGAGCGCCTCCTCGGTGGCGACGCCGATGGTCATGCCGTCGACGAACACGTAGGGCGCGGGGACCCGGCCGGAGATCGAGGCGCGGCCGTTCACGAGATCGACGCTCACGCCGTCCTCGATGACGAGCGCGTTCTTCACGCCCGTGCTCTCGGCCAGGGCGGCGTTGGCGACGAGGTGGCGCCACTCGCCGTGCACGGGCAGCACGTTGCGGGGCTTGACGAGGTTGTAGCAGTAGACGAGCTCGCCGGCGCTGGCGTGGCCGGAGACGTGCACCTTCGCGTTGCCCTTGTGCACGACGTCGGCGCCCCAGCGGATCAGGCCGTTGATCACGCCGTAGATGGCGTTCTCGTTGCCGGGGATGAGCGAGCTGGCCAGGAGGATCGTGTCGCCCTCGCCCACCTCGATGATGTGCTCGCGGCGCGCCATGCGGCTGAGCGCCGCCATCGGCTCGCCCTGCGAACCGGTGCAGATGAGCGTGACCTTGTCGTCCGGCAGCTTGTTCAGCGCCTTCAGGTCGATGACGAGGCCCTTGGGGATGCGGAGGTAGCCGAGGTCGGACGCGATCTTCATGTTCCGCACCATCGAGCGGCCTACGAACGAGACCTTGCGGCCGTACTGCTCGGCGGAGTCGAGCACCTGCTGGATCCGGTGCACGTGGCTCGCGAAGCTGGAGACGACGATGCGCTTGGGCGCCGTGCGGAACACCTTCTCGATGGCGGGCGTGAGGTCCTTCTCGGCGGTCGTGAAGCCGGGGACCTCCGCGTTCGTGGAGTCGGTGAGGAAGAGGTCCACGCCCTCCTCGCCGAGGCGCGCGAACGCGCCGAGGTCGGTGAGGCGGCGGTCCATCGGGAACTGGTCCATCTTGAAGTCGCCCGTGTGCAGGACCATGCCGGCGCCCGTGCGGATCGCGACGGCGAGGCCGTCGGGGATGGAGTGGTTCACGGCGACGAACTCGAGGTTGAACTTGCCGGCGTCGATGCGGTCGCCCTCCTTCACCTGGCGGGTGACGGGCTTGATCTTGTGCTCCTCGAGCTTCGCGCTGATGAACGCGAGCGTGAGGCGGGATCCGATGACGGGGATGTCGGGCCGCTCCTGCAGGAGGTAGGGGACGCCGCCGATGTGGTCCTCGTGGCCGTGCGTGAGGACGATGCCCGTGATCTTGTCGAGGCGCCCGCGCAGGGTGCTGAAGTCGGGGAGGATCACGTTGATGCCGGGCTGGCTCTCCTCGGGGAAGAGCACGCCGCAGTCGACGATGAGCAGCTCGCCCTCGTACTCGAACAGCGTCATGTTGCGGCCGACGTCGCCGAGGCCGCCGAGGGGCGTGACCCGCAGGCCGCCGCGGGGCAGGCGCCCGGGCTTGGCGATGTCGAGGGCGTGGGCGTGGGACGTGGGAGGCATGGTGCCTTTCTGGTCAGGTCGTGCGGGTGATGCCGAGGTGCGCAGGTCGTGCTCGCGCGGTTCGTGCGTGGAGACGGTGCCTCCGGTGATGTCAGGGGCCGTCCGGGAGGACGGGTGGTGCGGCGCCGGGTCGCGGGCGACGGGGGCGGATGCGACGCGCGTCGCGCGGGTGCCGCCTCGCTCCCGGTCGGATGAGGGTCCAGCCGGTGTCGGCGGGGTCCGGTGTCACGGTGGTGAGCGGCGGCGCGCGAGGCGCGGTCAGCATCGAGTCTCCCATGCCCGCGCCGCGGAGTCCGCCCGGGCGCTCCGCGCGCCCATGTCGTGGGCCGACGTGACGCCAACCCTCCCTTCACGTTAGGGTTGGTGCAGGAGCCCCGCTCCGATCCCCTTCCCCTCCCGGCAGCCCGCACGGCGGCCGCGACACCCGCGCGACGACGCGCCACCGACCTCATCAGTGCGGGCGCGATGCCCGCGACAGAACGGAAGCCCATCCATGGCCTCAGGAACATCCACCCCGACCGTCCCCGCGCCGCCCGTCCGGCAGCCCAGCCCCACCGTCCTCCAGGCGCTGAGGAGCCCGCGCCTCCTCAGCCGCGAGGTGCTCGCCGGCCTCGTGGTCGCGCTCGCGCTGATCCCCGAGACGATCTCGTTCTCGATCATCGCCGGCGTGGATCCGCGCGTCGGCCTCTTCTCGTCGTTCGTGATGGCCGTCGCCATCGCGTTCCTCGGCGGCCGGCCCGCGATGATCACCGCGGCCACCGGCGCCGTCGCGCTCGTCGTGGCACCGATCGTGCGCGACCACGGCCTCGACTACCTCATCGCCACCGTGATCCTCGGCGGCCTGCTGCAGATCGTGCTCGGCCTGCTCGGCGTCGCGAAGCTCATGCGGTTCATCCCGCGCTCGGTGATGGTCGGCTTCGTCAACGCGCTCGCGATCCTCATCTTCTCCGCGCAGATCCCGAACCTCGTGGGCGTGCCGTGGCTCGTCTACCCGCTGGTCGCGGGCGGCATCGCGATCATCGTGGTGATGCCGCGGATCACGAAGGTCGTCCCCGCGCCGCTCGTCGCGATCGTCGTCATCACCGTCGCGGTGGTCGTCACCGCGCTCGCCGTGCCGACCGTGGGCGACCAGGGCGCGCTGCCCGACAGCCTGCCGACCCTCTTCATCCCGGACGTCCCGCTCACGTTCGACACCCTGCGGATCATCGCGCCGTACGCGCTCGCCCTGGCGCTCGTCGGGATCCTCGAGTCGCTGATGACCGCCAAGCTCGTCGACGACATCACCGACACGCCGTCGCGCAAGACCCGCGAGACGCTCGGCCAGGGCGGCGCGAACATCCTCTCGGGCCTCTTCGGCGGCATGGGCGGCTGCGCGATGATCGGCCAGACGATGATCAACGTGAAGGCCTCCGGCGCACGTACCCGCATCTCCACGTTCCTCGCGGGCGTGTTCCTGCTGATCCTCGTGGTCGGCCTCGGCGACGTCGTCGCGACGATCCCGATGGCCGCGCTCGTGGCCGTGATGATCATGGTCTCGGTCGGCACCTTCGACTGGCACAGCATCCGGCCGTCGACGCTGCGCCGCATGCCGGTCGGCGAGACGCTCGTGATGGTGCTCACGGTGATCGTCGTCGTGCTCACCGACAACCTCGCGATCGGCGTCATCATCGGAGTGATCGCCTCGATGATCGTCTTCGCCCGCCGCGTCGCGCACTTCGCGACGGTCGAGCGCACGGAGCGCACCGACGAGGACGGCGCCCCGGTCGCGCACTACGCCGTCATCGGCGAGCTCTTCTTCGCCTCCAGCAACGACCTCACCACGCAGTTCGACTACGCGGGCGACCCGGAGCGCGTGGTCATCGACATGACCGGATCCCACGTCTGGGACGCCTCGACCGTCGCGGCCCTCGACGCCATCACGTACAAGTACGAGCGCCACGGCAAGCGCGCCGTCATCAGCGGCATGAACGCGTCGTCCGCCGCGATGCACGGCCGCCTCGCGGGGGAGCTGGGCGCGGGGCACTGACCGGGGCGTGGCCGGATGGGCCTCGCGTCAGCGCCCGCGGTCGGTGTCGCGACGCGGGGTCCGGCTGCCCAGCCTGCTGCGGTCCCGAGCAGCGGCCGCCGTCCTGGGTCGGGGGGTCGCGGGAGCGACCACCCTGTCGAGCATCGTGCGTGGCTCAGCCGATGCCGTATCGGGCGCGGACGCGCTCGCGCAGCTCCGTCGCGTCGATTCGTCCGGCCACGTACTCGCCGGCGTCCTCCGACGTGCTCGGGGTGAGGTGCAACCCCTCCATCTCACCGCTGTGCGCGGCGTCCTCCACGCGGCGCCGGCGCTCCTCGCGCCCGGCGCCATCCCGATCCTCCGGCATGCGGTACTCCGATCCTCGATGTCCGATGGTAACGGCGAGACCTCGGTGCGATCAGGGCCGCTCGATATCGTGGGCCCACCCGCGTGACCCGCGCGGAGTCCGAGGAGGAGCCCCCATGAGCAGCTACGCCGTCACCGATCCGACCACCGGCGAGACCGTCGCCGTGCATCCCGAGATCACCGACGCGGAGCTGCAGGAGGCCGTCGCGCGGGCCGAGGGCGCCTACCGCGGTTGGTCGCGCCGCACCTCCATCGCCGAGCGCGCCGCCCTCGTCGCGCGGGTCGCCGAGCTGCACGTGGAGCGCCGGGACGAGCTGGCGCGGATCATCGTGCGCGAGATGGGCAAGCCCCTCGACCAGGCGCTCGGCGAGGTGGACTTCGCCGCCGACATCCACGCCTACTACGCCCGGAACGTCGAGGAGTTCCTCGCCGACGAGGCCATCGAGCTCGCCGACGGCACCGGATCCGCGTTCGTGCGCCGCTCGGGCCTCGGCGTGCTGCTCGGGATCATGCCGTGGAACTTCCCCTACTACCAGGTGGCCCGGTTCGCGGCGCCGGCCATCGTGACCGGGAACGCGATCCTGCTCAAGCACGCGCCGCAGTGCCCGGAGTCGGCCGAGGCGATCCAGCGGATGTTCGCGGATGCCGCCGCCGAGCTCGGCGCCGACCCGGGCGTCTACGTGACCGTGCTCGCCACGAACGCGCAGATCGAGGGCGTGATCGCGGACCCGCGCGTGCAGGGCGTCTCCGTCACGGGATCCGAGCGGGCGGGCGCCGCCGTGGCCGAGATCGCCGGCCGGCACCTGAAGAAGGTCGTGCTCGAGCTCGGCGGATCCGACCCCTTCATCCTCCTGTCGACCGACGACCTCGACGCATCGGTCCAGGATGCGGTGGCCGCGCGCCTCGACAACAACGGCCAGTCCTGCAACGGCGCCAAGCGCTTCCTCGTGATCGACCACCTCTACGAGGAGTTCGCCGCCCGCTTCACCGCGCAGCTCACGGCGGCGCAGCCCGCGGATCCGATGTCCGACGGCACCGTGCTCGGCCCGCTCTCCTCGCGCGCCGCGACCGAGCGCCTCACCGAGCAGCTGTCCCGCGCGGTCGCGCAGGGCGCGACCTTCCTCGCGAGCGGAGAGCCGGACGGCAACCTCTTCCCGCCCGCGGTGCTCGCCGACGTGACCCCCGAGATGGACGCCTACCGCGAGGAGTTCTTCGGCCCGGTCGCCGCGCTGTACCGCGTGCACTCCGAGGAGGAGGCGGTCGCGCTCGCGAACGACACCCCGTTCGGCCTCGGTTCGTACGTCTACACGACGGATCCGGAGCAGGCGCTGCGGGTCGCCGACGGCATCGACGCGGGCATGGTCTGGATCAACCTCGTGCTCGGCGACGCGGCCGAGCTGCCCTTCGGCGGCGTGAAGCGCTCGGGCTCGGGCCGCGAGCTCGGCCGGCACGCGGTCGACGAGTTCGCGAACCGGAAGCTGATCCGCATCGCGTGACGCGCGGGGGCGCCGCGGAGCTCAGCGTCCGGACAGGGACTCCGGCGACTCCGGTGATGCGGTGCGCTCCGCCGGCTCCACCGGGGGAGCCGGACGCGCCGCGACCGCGGCGGCCAGCCCCTCGGCGATGACGTCCACCGCATCCGGGAGCGCGGCGATCACGGTGGCGAGCTCCCGGCTGCGCGCGGTAGGAGGGCGTGGTGAGGACGTCGCGCATGGCGCGCCGGATCGCGCTCGGCCGCGGCTTCCCCGTGCGCAGGTCCCTGCCGCACCCGGCCCAGGCGACGCGGGCCGCGACCTCGGGCTTGTCCTCCGTGGATCCCGCGACCACCAGCGGCAGGCCGTGCGCCAGCATGCGCTGCACGCCGCCGAACCCGCCGTTCGTCACGACCGCGTCGCAGAGCGGCAGGAGCAGGTCGTGGGAGACGAACTCCGCCACACGCGCGTTGGCGGGGATGGGCCCGCCGAACTCGCGCTCCAGCTCCTCGACCGGGCGCCCGCCCGTGGTCGCGACGACGAGCACGTCCTCGTCCGCGAGGGCGCGCAGGGTCGGGGCGATGAGCCGGCCGGGATCCGCGTTGTCGATGGTGCCCTGGGTGACGTGCACGACGGGGCGGCCGTCCTGCAGATCGGACCACCAGTCCGGCAGCGCCGTGTCGTGCGCGCTGCCCGGCGCTGCCCGCAGCGGCCCGACGAAGCGCACCGTGTCGGGCAGCTCACGGCGCGGGTACTCGAGGGCGGGGACGCTCAGCTGGAAGAGCTCGTCGAAGCAGAGGTAGGGGAAGTCGAAGGTGTCCGTGCGCGAGGGCGCCGCGCCGATCTCGGCCAGCACGGCGTCGACCGCGCGCCGGAGCGGGCGGGTGAGCCCGGGACGGATCGCCGCCGTCAGCGCCCGGTCCCTGAGGTGGCCGAGCGGCCCGCGACCGGGCGGGAGGGCCGCGCCGAACGGCGCCGCGTCGACGCTCGTGAGCGTCACGGGCGTGGTGGCCAGCCCCAGGACGGGGAGGCGCTCGGCACGCGCGAGGGCGACATACGGCGCGACCCCGGTGAACGCCGACTCGCTGAGCACCGCGTCGAACCGGCCCTCCTCCAGGAGCTCGAGCAGGGCGCGGTGCTGCCCGGGGATCACCCGGACGAACATGGCGATCATCCCCTTCCGGATCGCCGCGACGCCGCGCGCGGCGTCGGCCTCGCCGAGCAGGCCGTCCAGCTCCGCGTCGTCGTAGTCGACGTCGGCCGGCAGGGGGGGGCGAAGGTGAGGCCGGCGTCGGTGACCAGCTCGCGGTACTTCGCGCCCGTCAGCAGGGCGATGTCGTTCCCGCGGGCGGCGAGCCCGCGTCCGACGGAGACGAGCGGTGCCACGTGACCGTAGATGGGCGGGGCGCAGAGCAGCTAGGAGGGCATGGCGAGGCTTCCGTTCGTGGCGCTGTGCGCACGTGGATCGCGCGTCGCCGGGAGGGATCGAGATGGAGAGGTGGAGCGGGTGCCGTGCCGTGCCTCAGCCGGCGGACGCGGGTGCGGGCGCGAAGGGACCCGCGAACGGATCGGCGTCCGGATCCGCGTGCACGAGCGCGTGCAGCCGGACGGTGCCCGCCACGAGGGAGGCGCCGAACGCGAGCGCGACCACGCAGACCGAGCCGAGGACGGCGACGGCGCACGCGAGGGGCAGGCTGGGCTGCAGCGGACGACGCATGCGGGGACTCCTCGTTCGGGGCACGGCGGGAACCGCGGTCGGGCGGGAGCACCGTACCCACGGGCGGCTGGACGGCAGGCGATCCGTCCACATGGAGCGGATCCGCACCCGGACGCGCGTCTCGGGGACGGGAGCCGCCCGCGGTGCGTGTCGTCGTGTGACGCGCGCGCTCGCGACCGCGGCCGGCGGGCGGGACCATGGCCGCCATGGTGGAGGTCACGACGGCGCCGATCGACGAGATCCGCGGCCAGCGCACGAGTATCAAGTGGACGCGGTTCCCCGCGGACGTGCTGCCCCTGTTCGTGGCCGAGATGGACTACGCGATCGCCGAGCCCGTGGTCGAGGAGCTGGTGCGGCGCGTGCGCGCGTCCGACGTCGGCTACCTCGACGGGCCGGGACCGCTCGCGCCCGCGTTCGCCCGGTTCGCCCGCGAGCGGTGGGGCTGGATCGTCGACGAGAGCCGCGTGCGCATCGCCACCGACGTGAGCGTCGGCATCGTCGAGACCCTGCGGCTCGCCGTGCCGCGCGGCGGCCGCGTGGTCGTGACGCCGCCCGTGTACCCGCCCTTCTTCGAGCTGGTGGAGGAGGCGGGCGCGCGCGTCGAGGAGGTGCCGCTCCTGGTGTCCGACGGCCGCGCATCGCTCGACCTCACGGGGCTCGAGCGCGCGTTCGCGTCCGGGGTCGACGCGTTCCTCCTCTGCAACCCGCACAACCCGATGGGGATCGTGCACGACGCCCGGACCCTCGCGGCCGTCGCCCGGCTCGCCGCCCGCCACGACGTGCTCGTGATCAGCGACGAGGTGCACGCGCCGCTCACGCTCCCGGGCGCGACCTTCACGCCGTTCGCGCCGCTGGCCGAGTCGCTCGGCGCGAGCTCCGTCTGCGTCACCTCCGCGAGCAAGGGGTGGAACCTCGCGGGCGCCAAGTGCTCGCTCGTCATCGCGGGGGATCCGCGCACGCACGCGCTGCTCGACGGCCTCGTGGAGGAGGTGGCCTGTCGCACGAGCATCCTCGGGCTGCACGCGAACGTCGCCGCGTTCTCCTGTACCGACTGGCTCGACGATGCCATCGCCCGAATCGTCGCGAACGACCGGCTCCTCGCCTCCCTCCTCGCCGAGCACCTGCCCGGCGTCGTCCACCACCGCCCCGCCGCCGGCTACCTCGCCTGGCTCGACCTCCGCCCGCTCGGCCTCGGAGCCGACCCGGCCGCGGTGCTGCTCGAGCGGGCTCGAGTCGCCCTCAACGCCGGCCACTGCTACGGCACCGGGGGCGCCGGCCACGCCCGCCTCAACCTCGCCTGCGATCCCGACGTGCTGAGGGAGGCCGTGCGGCGCATCGCGGCCGCCGTCGGAGCCGCCGCCGCTTCCACTCCCGTCGCCGCCCCCGCCCCCGCCGCCACCCACTGAGGAGCCCCCGCATGACGGACCGCATCCTGACCACGCACGCCGGCAGCCTGCCGCGCACGCCCGAGCTGACCCGCCTGCTCGTCGCCCGCGACCAGCGGCGCGCGTTCGACCAGGACGAGCTCGCGGAGCTCACCGCGTCGGCCGTCGCCGACACCGTGCGGAAGCAGCTGGAGACCGGGCTCGACATCGTGAACGACGGCGAGGTGCCGCGCGTCGGCTTCTCGACCTACGTGCTCGAGCGCATCGACGGGTTCGGCGGCGCCGGGCACCGGAAGCCCACGCTCGACTCGATCAAGTTCCCCGAGTACGCCGCGTTCCAGGCGAAGCAGATCGTGGAGGGTGCGGACGTGGCGTGCGTTTGGGATCCGCCGGTCGCCCAGGGCCTGCTCGAGTACGACCCCGCGCTCGCCGGGATCACGGAGGACCTCGACGGCTTCGCCCGCGAGCTCGCCGTGCAGGCCGGTCGCGGCCTCGCGCCCGCCGGCACGTTCTTCTCCGCGGCGACCCCGGGGATCGTCTCGACCACCCTGCTGCTCGACGCCGCGAACCCGCACTACGGCGACGACCGCGCGTACGTCTTCGCGCTCGCCGACCAGCTCAAGCTCGAGTACGACGCCATCGTCGCGCGCGGCCACACCCTGCAGCTCGACGCACCCGACCTCGCGATGGAGCGGGTGATCCAGTTCGGCGACGCCACGCTCGAGGAGTTCCTCGCCGCGGTCGACCTGCACGTGGACGCGCTTAACCACGCGATCCGCGACATCCCGCGAGAGAAGGTGCGCCTCCACGTGTGCTGGGGCAACTGGCAGGGCCCGCACCAGGACGACGTGCCCGTCGAGGTGCTGCTCCCGCACCTCTACCGGGCGCGCGTGGGCGCGTTCAGCATCCCGCTCGGAAACCCCGCGCACCAGCACGAGGCGCCGTCGTTCCGCGGGCACCCGCTGCCCGAGGGCGCGGTGCTCATCCCGGGCGTGGTGGACGTGACCACCAACTACCTGGAGCACCCGCAGGTGATCGCCAACCGGATCCTCGAGGTGGTCGACGCCGTGGGCGACCCGGCGCGCGTGATCGCCGGCACCGACTGCGGCCTGTCGACATTCGCGAGCTACGAGTTCGTCGCCACCGACGTGGCGTGGGCGAAGCTCGCCGCGCTCGTCGAGGGCGCGGCCATCGCCTCGCGTCGGGTGCTCGGCTCGTGAGCGTGCTCGACGGGATCCGCGCGGCCGCGCCCGACGCCGCCGCGCGCGCCGCCGCCGCGGCCGCCGCCGGCTTCACCACGCGGCAGGTGCACGCCGGATCCACCCCCGACACCGCCCACGGCGCCCGTGTCGCGCCCGTGCACCTCAGCGCCGGCTTCGTCTTCGACAGCTTCGCCGAGGCGCGCGACCGCTTCGCCGGGGCCGACGAGGGGTACCTCTACACGCGCAACGGCAACCCCACGACCGACGAGGTGGAGCGGCGCCTCGCCGACCTCGAGGGCGGCACGGAGGCGCTCCTCCTCGCGAGCGGACAGGGCGCGACCGCGACGGCGATGCTGTCGATCCTCCAGGCCGGCGACCGGATCCTCTCCTCGCGCAGCGTCTACGAGGGCAACCGCACCCTCTTCCAGGGAAGCCTCGGCCGGCTCGGCATCGGCGTCGACTTCGTGGACGACCACCGCGACCTCGCCGAGTGGGAGCGCCGGATCACGCCGGAGACGCGCGTGCTGTTCGGCGAGCCCATTCCGAACCCCAAGAACGACCTGCTCGACCTCGCCGGCATCGCCGGGGTCGCGCACCGCCACGGCCTGCCGTTCGTGGTCGACTCCACGCTCGCGACGCCCTACCTGCTGCGGCCCATCGAGCACGGCGCCGACGTCGTCGTGCACTCGACGAGCAAGTTCCTCGCGGGCCACGGCGCGGTGCTCGGCGGCGTCGTGGTGGACGGCGGATCCTTCGACTGGGCCGCCCGTCCCGACCTCTTCCCGCACCTGAACCAGCCCGAGCGCTCGTTCGGCGGCGCGAGCTGGGCCGACCGCTTCGGCCGCGGCGCGCTCGCCGCGTACGCCCGCGAGGTCGTCGCCTCGCGCTTCGGCCCGACGCCCGCGCCGTTCAACGCGTTCCTGCTGCGGCAGGGCATCGAGACGCTGTCGCTGCGGGTCGAGCGCCACTCGGCCAACGCGCTCGCGGTGGCGCGCTTCCTCGAGCAGCGGCCCGAGGTGTCGTCGGTCGACTACGCGGGGCTCGAGTCGAGCCCGTCGCACGACCTGGCGCTCACGTACCTGCCCGACGGCCAGGGATCCGTGTTCTCGTTCACGCTCGCGGGCGGGGAGCCGGCCGCCGAGGCGTTCACCGACGCGGTGCAGCTCTTCAGCCGCATGACCCACCTCGGCGACGTCCGCTCGCTCGTGCTGCACCCGGCGTCGACCACGCACGCCGGCCGCACTCCCGAGGAGCGCGACGCCGCCGGGATCTGGCCGGGCCTCCTCCGCGTCTCCATCGGCATCGAGGACATCGCCGACATCCTCCGCGACCTCGAGCATGGGCTGGATGCGGCGCGCGCCGTCGGATCCGGACGGCCGTCCGTCGCCGCGCGACAGGCGTGATCAGAGCCCCTGATTGATACTTCTATTAGTACTAAAGTTAATGACTGCACCCAGGGGGTGACGGAGGGGAGCCGCACGTGACGTACGTCGAGCTCGTCTGGGAGCCGCAGGAATCCGCTCATCTCAGCCGCCGTGACCGCGCGCGCGGCACGTACCGGGCGTTCGTGCCGGACGAGCTGGCCACCGGCCTGCCGCAGATCGGGAGAGAGGCGCAGGACGCCGCGACCGACGCCCTCGCGGTGCTGGCGAGGGCGGACGAGCGGATCGGCCGCCGAGCGGGCTATCTCAACCACCTGCTCATCCGGTCGGAGAGCATCTCCTCGTCGTGGATCGAGGGGAACCGCGTCACGCCGAAGCGCCTCGCCATCGCCGAGCTCCTGCAGCAGGGCACGCGGGTCGCCCTCGACGTGATCGCCAACGTGCGCGCCACGGAGGAGGCGATCGACGCCCTCGCGGATCGGGAGCGCCCGATCACCGTCCCGGACATCGAGGCGCTCCAGCACGTCATCGAGCCGTCGCTCGCCGAGGGGATCCGGACGGAGCAGAACTGGGTCGGAGGATCCGGTTGGTCCCCGCTCCGGGCGGAGTTCGTGCCGCCTCCGGAGGGCGAGGTCCGTCGGCTCCTCGACGATCTCGCCCGCTTCTGCACGGACACGGAGGGCAACCCGGTCGTGCGGGCGGCCATCGCGCACGCCCAGTTCGAGACCATCCACCCCTTCATCGACGGGAACGGCCGCACGGGCCGCGCGCTCATCCACACGGTCCTGCGACGCGGCGACGCGGTGCGCGACATCCTGATCCCCATCTCGACGGTCCTCGCCTCGGATGCGGACGCGTACATCGCCGGGCTCACCGCCTTCCGCGCCGGCCGCGTCGACGAGTGGGTCCGAGCCTTCGCGGAGGCGGCCGAGCTGGCCGCCGGCACCGCGGTGCGTCTGGCGGAGGACGTCGCCCGGCTCGACGAGGAGAGCGTCGAGCGGCTCGTGGAGCATCGTCGAAAGAAGGGACTCACCCCCGCGCGGCCTCGGGCGGACGCGGTCGTCCTGCGCGTGCTCGGTCGGCTCGCGACGGATCCCGTGCTCACTGCGGACAGCGCCGCGCGCACCCACGGCGTGTCACGGGTGGCCGCGCACCGGGCGCTCACCCAGCTGGCCGACGCGGGTGTCCTCGCACGCAACAAGGACCAGAAGGGGCGCCTCGTCTGCTGGACGGCGGACCGCCACCTCGCGCTCGTCGCCCTCAGCGAGCGGAGCAACAGGGTCGGCGGAGGCGACACGGCCGCGCAGCGTCCCCGTCACGGTCCGCCAGCTCCCGATGCGTCCGTGCTCGGACGCCTCCGGGAGTCGCAGTCCGCGGATCTCAGACGACAGGCGCGCGGCCAGCCCGCGCCCGCGCCTCAGGCCGCGCCCGTGCCCGCGATGTCCCGGAGCCGCCGGCGCACCGCTGCGTAGGACGCGACGAGGGTCGCGTCGAGGCCGGCCGTGCGCGCATCCGCCCACTCGTCGAAGGCCGCGCGCACCGCGACGCCCGCGAGCTCGGTCACGAGCCGGGCCTCCTGTGCCGTGATGCGGCCGCCGAACGCCGTCGTGATCCGCTCGGCCAGCTCCCACGAGCGCGTCGCGTCGATCGAGACCGCCGTCGACCGCAGCTGCGGCTCCGCGGCCATGAGCCGGCGCACGCGCAGCTGCTGGTGGGCGATGGCGGAGAGGTCGCCGTCGAGGGTTGCGAGCACGCGCTCGTAGACGGCCTCGAGCTGGGGGAGCGGCGCGGATCCGCGGTCGACGTCGGCGAGCCAGGCGTCGAGCGGCGCGTCGAACACCGGGTGGAGCGTGAGGACCGACTCCTCCTTGCTCGGGAAGTAGCGGAAGCACGTGCGGTCCGAGACGCCCGCGGCCTGCGCGATGTCGTGGATGGTGGTGGCCGCCATGCCGCGCTGCTCGAAGAGCGCGAGCGCCGCCTCGCTGATCTCGGTGGTCGTCGCCATGCGCCGCCGCTCGCGGAGGCCGGTCGCGCCGCCCGCCGGGAGGGTCGCACCCGCGCTCTCGGCGTCCGCCGTCTCGCTCACCGTGCTCATGCCGTCGTCCGCCCTTCGCGGATCCGACCTGCCGGATCCGTCGTTCGTGTCATAGACTGCCACATGGTCCGAGTCTGACATCTGGATCGTCCCCGCTCCGCAGCGTCGCGTGCGCCCCGCCATCCACTCCCCGGAGACACCCCATGACCACGCCGCCTTCCGCCGACACCCGGCGCGAGACCCTCCCCACCACGAGCCGCGCCGCGGACGACCGCGCCGTCGCCCCCGAGGACGAGCGCCTGCCGCAGGGCGCCCCGCTCGTCATCGGCCTGCTCGTGGTCGCCGCGTTCGTCGTGATCCTCAACGAGACGATCATGAGCGTCGCCCTCCCGAGCCTCATGGCCGACCTCGACATCACCACCGCCACCGCGCAGTGGCTCACCACCGGCTACATGCTGACGATGGCCGTCGTGATCCCCGCGACCGGCTTCATCCTGCAGCGCTTCTCCACGCGCCAGGTGTTCGGCGCCGCCATGACGCTGTTCTCGATCGGCACGCTCATCGCCGCGATCGCGCCCGGCTTCGGCGTGCTGCTCCTCGGCCGCATCGTGCAGGCCAGCGGCACGGCGATCATGATGCCGCTGCTGTTCACGACCGTCCTCAACCTCGTGCCCGCCGCGCGCCGCGGCCGCCTGATGGGCGTCATCTCCATCGTCATCGCGGTCGCCCCGGCGATCGGCCCGACGGTCTCCGGCCTCATCCTCAGCTCGCTCTCGTGGCGCTGGATGTTCTGGATCGTGCTGCCCATCGCGCTCATCGCGCTGACCCTCGGCCTCTGGAAGATCACGAACCTCACGACCCCGCGGAAGCTGCCGTTCGACATCCTCTCCGTCGTGCTCTCGACGCTCGCGTTCGGCGGTCTCATCTTCGGCCTCTCGAGCCTGGGCGAGTCGGCCGAGGGCGACGCGCCCCTGCCGCTGTGGATCCCGATCACCGTCGGCGTGCTCGCGCTCGCCGCGTTCATCACCCGCCAGGTCTCGCTGCAGCGCGAGGACCGCGCCCTCATGGACCTCCGCACGTTCCGCAGCCGCCCGTTCGTGGTCGCGATCATCATGGTGAGCGTCAGCATGATGGCGCTGTTCGGCAGCCTCATCGTCCTGCCGCTCTATCTGCAGAACGTGCTCCAGCTCGGCACGCTCGAGACCGGCCTGCTGCTCCTCCCGGGCGGCGCGCTGATGGCGATCCTGTCGCCCATCGTCGGCCGCCTGTTCGACCGCGTCGGGCCGCGCCCGCTCGTGATCCCCGGCGCCATCGTCGTGAGCATCGCCCTCTGGGGCATGACCACGATGCTCCACGAGGGCACGTCCATCGGCTGGGTCATCGCGGTGCACCTGGTGCTCAACGCCGGGCTCGCGTTCATGTTCACGCCGCTGCTCACCTCGGCGCTCGGATCCCTGCCGCCGCGCCTCTACTCGCACGGCAGCGCGACCGTCTCGACCATGCAGCAGCTCGCGGGGGCCGCGGGCACGGCGCTGTTCGTCACGGTGCTCACCACCACGACGGTCGCGGGCCTCGCGGACGGGCAGTCGGAGGTGACGGCGACCGCGGCCGGTGTGCAGGCGGCCTTCATGATCGGCGGGTTCATCTCGCTGGCCGCGATCGTCGCGTCGTTCTTCGTCCGGCGCCCCGCCGAGCCCGTCCCGGAGGGCGTGGCGGCGCACTGAGCGGGACCTCGACGCAGGTCCCGACGACGGTCTTCCCCAGGTGGCTAATTGTGTTAGCTTCTAGCTACGACGATTAGCTGCCCGGGAGGACATGATGAGCGACACCATGGAGATCGGCGTGGAGACCCTCGCCTACGACCTGAGCGGCGACGGCCCGCTCGTCGTGCTCGCCCACGGGATGGGCGACAGCCGCCGCTCCTACCGCTTCCTCGTGCCGCAGCTCGTGGCCGCCGGCTACCGGGTCGCGAACTTCGACATCCGCGGCTGCGGAGAGTCGAGCACCGGCTGGAGCGGCTACAGCCGCACCGACATCGCGGGCGACCTCGTCGCGCTGGTGCGGCACCTCGGCGGCCCGGCGGTCGTCGTCGGCCAGTCCATCAGCGGCGGCGCGGCGACCATCGCGGCGGCCGACGCCCCGGACGTCATCACCGGCGTCGTCGAGCTCGCGCCCTTCACCCGCGCGCAGTCGGCGGACCTCGGCGGCCTCCTCCGCGCGACGGCCCACCGGGCGGCGACCGTCCAGCTCGCCCGCGTCCTCCTCGGCGGCAGCCTCGCCGGATGGATGCGGTACCTCGACCTCGCGTTCCCCACCAAGCCCGCCGACTGGGCCGCCGAGAGCGGGCGCATCCGGGCGAGCCTCGGCCGACCCGAGCGCATGGCGGTGCTCAAGGCGATGGCGAAGACCAGCCCCGCGGATGCCGGCGCCCGGCTCGGCGACGTGCGGTGCCCCGTGCTCGTGGTCGAGGGCAGTGCGGATCCCGACTGGGCCGACCCGCGGGCCGAGGGCGAGCGGATCCTCGCCGACCTGCCCGCCGGCCTCGGCGACCTCGCGGTCATCGACGGCGCCGGGCACTACCCGCACACCGAGACGCCGGACGCGGTGCTGGCCCTGCTGCTGCCGTTCCTCGGCCGCACGTTCGCCGCGACGACCCCGGGCGCCCGTGCCTAGGGCCGGGCTCGACGCCGCGACCGTCACCGAGGCGGGCGCCGCGCTCGCCGACGAGATCGGCCTCGCGGGCCTCAGCATGGGCGCGGTCGCGGAGCGGCTCGGGGTCAAGACGCCCTCGCTCTACAAGCACGTCGCCTCCCTCGCCGATCTCCAGCACCGGATCGCCGTGCTCGCCACCACCGAGGCGGGCGACGCGATGCGCGACGCGACGCAGGGCCGGGCGGGCCAGGAGGCGCTGACCGGTGCGGCGCACGCGCTGCGCGACTACGTGACCGCGCATCCCGGGCGCTACGCGGCGACGGTCGGCGCGCGGTCGGCGGGCGAGGGGGATCCGCTCGACCCGGCGCGCGCCCGCACCCTCGACGCGCTGTCCGCCGTGCTGCATGGCTACCGGCTGGGCGAGGCCGACCGGATCCACGCCCTCCGGATGCTGCGCAGCGTGCTGCACGGCTTCGCGACGCTCGAGGTCGCCGACGACTTCCAGATGGCGACCGACATCGACGTGAGCTTCGGGTGGATCGTCGCGTTCCTCGACGGCGGCCTGCAGGCGACGGCCGGCGGAGGCGACGCGCGCGCGTCGTGAACTGGTCCGGCTAGCGGCCGAACAGGTCGTCGAGCCCGGGGATCCGGAAGCCCTCGGCGAGTCCGCCGACGCTGTCGCCCAGGCCGCCTATGCCGTCCCCGATGCCGGTGAGGTGCTCGGCGCCGCCCTGCGCGAGGCCGTCGACGCCCTCCGTGAGGCCGCTCACGCCCTCGCTGACGCCGTCGATCCCGTCGGTGAGTCCCGTGAGGCCTGTGAGTCCCTCGAGGCCGAAGCCCTCGGCGAGCCCGGCGAAGTCGACGCCGTCGGCCAGCGCGCCCGAGAGGAGCGGCCCGGCCACGCTGCTCACGGCGGCGCCGCCGGCCACCGCGATGGCCAGGCCGCCGAGCGCCGCGACCCCGGCGCCGGCGGCTGCGCCGCCCGCGAATGCGCCCATGCGGGAGCCGCCACGGGGGCCGGCGCCCGGCCGGGAGTCCGCCCCGCCGGCCGCCCCGCCGCCGAAGACGCGCTGCATGAGGCCAGGATGCGCGGTCTCGCCGCGGGTGGCCGCGCGCGCGAGGTCGTCCGTCCCTCCGCTGCGCGGCCGCTCGTGCGCGGGCAGCTCCTCGGTGAGACGCGCCTGCACCAGATCGCGCTGCTCGGGCGTGAGGCGGGCGAAGGCGTCGCGGTGCACCTGCTCCAGCTGGTCCGGATCCGCCGTGCGCAGCAGGTAGTCGTACTTGCCGAGGGCGACGCGGTCGGCCTCGCTCGTGCGCGGGCGAGCGTCGGCGGTCGCGGCACGGTGCGGCGATGCGGTCGGCTGCGCCCGGGAGGTGTCGTCCCCTCCGAGGTGACCGGCGGCGGTGCGCACGAGTCCGCGCCAGTCCGTGCCGGATCCGGAGCCGGGAGCGCCGACCGGCCGCTGCTGCCGCCCGTCGCGGGAGGATGAGGAGGCGTTGCCGAGCGCTCTCGCGGCGGCACCCAGGAGCTTCGAGAAGTCAGGCATGCGTCCACTGTCGCGGATCCGCATGAGGAGAACCCGACAGCGCCTGCGGACGTCGACCGGAGCGCTCCGCCGCGGTGGTCGGTCCGCGGGCCGCCTGCCTCAGTCCCAGCTCGCCGAGCCCGGCGGGACCGCCGCCCGCGCGCCGCCACGCCAGCGCGCGATCGACTGCTCCACGTACTCGCCGACGAGAGCGGGCAGGTCGAGGCTCGGGTTGTGGATCCACTGGATCTCGAGCCCGTCGAGGATCGCGAGGAAGCACGCGGCCTCGTAGTCGAGCGTCGCGTCGTCCATCGGCGGCACCTGCCCGAGCGCGACGGCCTCGTCGATACGGCGGCGGATCTGGGCGATCGTGCGCGCGTACCGGCCGCGCATGTACTCGTGGGCGGGGTGGGTCGCGTCGCTGGTCTCGGTCGCGAAGGTCAGGTACAGCTCGAGGAAGCCGCGGTGCTCCACGTGGTAGCGCATCAGGTCGACGAAGGCGCGGAGCGCGGGGAGGCCTGGTGCGGCCTCGGAGACGAACGGCTGCTGCCGGTCCCACTGCCGGAGCACCTCCGTCAGCAGCTCCTCCTTGCGGAAGTAGCGGAGCACGGCCGCGGGCGAGACGCCCACCTCGTCGGCGATCTCCTTGATGGTGGCGGCGCCGTAGCCGCGAACACCGAACACGCGAACGGCCGCCGCGACGATCTCGGCCCGTCGCCGCACGCCCGTCGAGTAGAGGCCGCGGGACGCGGCGCCCGCCGTGGGGACCGATTCCGTGGCCGCGCTCTCATCCGCACCATCACGCGGAAAACTTTCCGTGAGCCCGGCGGATCCCCGAGGTTCCGCGGCGGCTCTCCGCGACTCGGTCACGATGTGATCACCTCCCCTTGTGCCCCTGTGGACCGGGACGTACAGTGACTCAACCGTAAACGAAGCGTCAGTTTGCGTCCTGCGGCTTTCATTCCTGAGGACGAGGGCGTTCATGGGCGAAGAGGTGTTCGGTGTCGGCCTGATCGGGGCCGGGCCGGTCGGGCAGGCCATCCACCTGCCGACCCTGGCGCGCATGGCGGATCGGTTCCGGGTCGTCCACGTGATGGACGTCGACGCCGACGTCGCCGAGCGCGTCGCCGCCCGCGTGGGAGCCCGGCACTCGACCGACGCGGACGCGCTCATCGAGGATCCGGCGGTCGACGTGGTCGTCATCGGCAGCCCGAACCGCTTCCACGCCGAGCAGGTCGTCGCCGCGTGCCACGCCGGCAAGCGGGCCGTGCTGTGCGAGAAGCCGCTCGCCGTCTCGGCCAAGGAGGGCCGGGCCATCGCCCGCGCGTCCGCCGAGCACGGGGTGCCCGTGATCGTCGGCACGATGCACGCGTTCGACCCCGCGTGGATCGCCGCGGCGGCCGCCTGGGACGCCTCCGGCCGCGCGCCGCACACCGTCCGCATCTCGGCCGTCATCCCGCCGAACCCCGACTCCGAGGACTCCGCCACCGAGATCGTCGGGCGCCCCGCACCGCGGATCGTGGGCGAGCCGGACGTCGAGGCGCAGGCGCTCGCGGTCACCGGCGGCGTGCTCGGCCTCGCGATCCACGACCTCCCGCTCGCGCGCCGCCTCCTGCCCGACGCCCGCCCGCGCGTGGTCAGCGCGCGCGCCCTCCGGCCGTGGGGCTACGAGATCGTCGCGATGGTGGGCGAGAGCGTGCTCGAGATCCACGGCATCGGCGGGGCCTCGTGGGATCCCGAGTGGACGCTCGACGCCATCGCGCGCGACCGCTCGCTCCACCTCGACTTCTCGCTCTCCTACGTGCACGCCGGATCCAGCACCGCCACGCTCACGAACGCCCGCGGCACCACCGGCTGGGGCCCCTATGTCGACAACGGCTACCTCGGCGAGTGGGAGCACGTCCACGACGTGATCACCGGGGCCGCGGCGCTGGTGCCGATGGAGGTGCAGCTCGCCGACCTCGACCTCGCGACCGACATCGCGGAGCAGTGCGCGGCGATCATCCGGGCGGGCGGCGCCGTCCCCGCGGCGACCGAGGCCGGATCCGCCGCGGACCCCGCCCCGACGGACGTCGCGGCATGAGCGCCCTCACCCTCCGCATCGATCCCGCGGCCTCGGCGACCCACGCGCACGCCGCCGTCGCGACCCTCGCCTCGCTGCCCGAGTCCTTCCGCCGCACCGACGACGCGGGCGACGTGGTCGTGGTCGCCGGGGGTGACGGCTGGGCTGGCCGCGCGACGGGCGCCGCCCGCTCCGGCGCGCGCGCCCTGCTCGTGCTCGACCCCGGTCCCGTCGACGACGCCGACCTCGCCGACCTCGCCGCCGCGGGCATCCCCGTGGTGCTCGACGTGCCGTGGCGGCACGACGAGGCCGTGCGCCGGGTCGCGCCGCGGATCCACCGCCTCGCCGCACCCGGCGCCCTGTTCGAGGCCCGTGCCACCGTCGCCTCCACCGACGACCTCGCCGGCTCCGCCCGGGCCCTCGCGCTCACCGCGAAGACGCTCGTCGGCTCGCCGCTGACGGAGCTGGCGCCGCTGGCCTGGACGCCCGACCACCTCATGCTGTCCGGCACCACCGCATCCGGCGTGCACGTGATCGTCAGCACCGTCGTCACCGCGCACGCCCACGCGTGCGCGACCTTCCGCCTGGTCGTCGGCGACCGTGCCGCGCACGTCGCCCTCCCCGCGCCGGGCACGGCCGCTCCCGGACGCGCGAGCGTCACGGACGCCGCCGGCCGCGAGGACCTCCCCGTCGTCTTCGAGTCCGGCCACCGCACCGCGATGCGCCTGGCCCGCGACGCCGCCCACGGCCGATGCGTCCCCGACGATGTCGCCGACCTCCGCGTGCTGCTCGCCGCGGCCCCCGCGCTCGCCGCCGGCGCGCGCCCCTAGACCCAGCCCCTTCCCTTCCACCACACACCGCACCACCGGACAACGGAGTCAGAAATGCCACAGCAGTCATCCAGCGCCTTCGGCAACGGCCTCACCCGACGATCCCTCCTGAGCGCGGGCGTCGGCGCCGCGGCGGTCGGCCTCCTCGCCGCCTGCAGCGGCGGCGGAGGCGGCGCATCGGGCGCCGCCGCGCCCCTCAAGTTCTGGAACATGCCCTGGGGCGCGCCCGCCTTCCTCACCGAGGACAAGGCGATCTCCGCGGCCTACAAGCCGGCGAGCGGCATGGGCAAGGTCAGCTACCAGCAGGTCCAGTGGGCCAACTTCACGCAGACCTTCTCGACCGCGGTCGCCGCCAACAACGGCCCCGCCGTGAGCTCGGGCGGCGGGACGACGGCGTTCCTCTTCGAGTCGCAGGGCAAGATCGCGTACGCCGACGACCTCATCGAGACGTGGAAGGGCAACGGGATCTACGACGACTTCCTCCCGGGCCTCGTCGACACCCTCAAGACGGCCAACGGCTACGCGGCCGTCCCGTACAACCTCGACATGCGCATGTACTGGTACCGCAAGGACCTGCTCGAGAAGGCCGGCGCCGACGTGCCGACCGACTGGGACTCCTACGAGGCCGCGTGCGCCGCCCTCAAGAAGATCGGCGTCTACGGCTACGGCACCCGCTCGGGCGCCGGCGCGTTCACCGGCTTCCACCAGATCGTGGCCCACAAGATCAACAACGGCGGCGGCCTCTTCGACGCCGACCAGAACCCGGACGTCGTCACCGACAAGAACATCGAGGCGGTCGAGTGGGTCCTCGGCATGGTGAAGAACGGCTACGTGGATCCCCGCAGCGCCACCTACACCTCCGACAACGCGTACCAGCAGATGGACGCCGGCACCTTCGGCATGTTTTGGGACGGCGCGGGGGCCACGGCCAACGTGAGCCCCGAGACCGCGGCGCAGATGGTGGTGGGCGACCCGCTCGTGGGCCCCGGCGGCGAGAAGGGCGCGCTCTACTTCCCGAACAACATCATGATGTACAAGTCGACGCCCAGCCAGGAGAACAGCGAGGCGTTCCTCACGTACTACTACCAGAACATGAAGTCGCTCTGGACGAAGCAGACCGGCATCGGCCTGCCGCCGCTGAAGTCCATCGCCGACGAGGCGTACGCCGACGACCCGAACACCACGAAGATCCTCAACGACTGGCAGCCCATCTCGAAGACGTGGGGTGCCCCCGGCTCGAACACGGTCTTCCAGAACGTGACCAAGGTCGACGGCACGCAGCCGACGATCTCGTTCGCCCAGGCGGTGCTCGCCGGTTCCGTGACGGCCAAGGCCGCGCTCGAGACGCTGCAGAAGGAGCTGGAGGCCGGCGCGTGATCTGCGTGGTCCGCGTCGTCCCGGAGGCCGTGACGTGGACGGGGTGATCTGATGGCGGTCGACACCCGCGTCGCCGACAAGATCGGGCTGGCCCGCCGCGGCGTCGGCGTGGCCGGCCCCGGTCGGCCGCCCGCCGCGCCGCGGAAGGGCCGCGGGAAGACGCCGCTCGGCCGGGCGGGGAAGACGCTGACGCTGTTCGCGCTGCCGTCCCTCCTCCTGCTCGTGCTGCTCAACGTCTACCCGGTCGTGTACTCGTTCCTGCAGTCGCTGCAGCAGGGCACGCCGTCGACGCTGCCGTGGCAGACGCCGTTCGTCGGGCTCGAGAACTACGCGAACGTGCTCACGTCGGAGTCGTTCCGCAATGCGACCACGTTCACGATCGTGTTCACGGTGGTGGGCGTGTTCGGGTCGTGGCTCGTGGGGCTCGCGCTCGCGCTGCTGCTGCGCACCCGGATCCCCGGCAACGGGTTCTTCAAGGTGCTGCTGCTGCTGCCGTGGATCGTCCCGGTGGTCGTCTCGGCGACCTCGTGGAACTGGCTCGTGGCGACGCCGCAGAGCCCGGTGCCGATCATCCTGGAGCGGCTCGGGTTCCCCGACGCGAACTTCCTCGGCGATCCCGTCCTGGCGCAGGTCGTGGTCTGCGTCTTCAAGGTGTGGATCAGCTTCCCGTTCATGCTGATGATGATGTCCTCGGCGCTCGCGTCGGTCGACACCAACGTCTACGAGGCGGCGAAGATGGACGGCGCGAGCGCCTGGCAGGCGTTCCGCGGCGTGACCCTCCCGATCATCTCCCGCACCACGTACATCAGCTGGGTGCTGATGACGATTTTCTGCGTCAACGACTTCCCGACGATCTTCCTGCTCACGCAGGGCGGTCCCGTGAACGCGACGACGTCGCTGATCGTGCTGGCGTACCAGCAGGCGTTCCAGAACCTGCAGACCGGCCCGGCGACCGCGGTGGCCTTCATGATGACGGCCGTGCTCGTCATCGTGTCGACGCTGCTGTACCGGCAGATCAAGAAGGCGGACATCGAATGAGCCAGGCACTCGCCGTCGGCGGCGCCACGTCGGCGACCGTCGGGGACATCACGCGCAGGTCGGCGAAGGAGCGGGAGCAGAAGGGCCAGTGGTGGCGCTTCCTGTTCATCGCGATCATCACGCTCATCGTGATCACGCCCATCCTCGCGGTGCTGTTCCTCTCCACCCAGCCGGGTCAGAACTCGACGGCCACCGGGTTCACGTTCGAGAACTTCGAGCGCGTGCTCGGCGGCACCGACGTGATGATCTGGCTCGGCAACAGCCTCATCGTCGCGCTCGTGACCGTCGTCGTCTCGGTCGTCATCGCGGCGCCGGCCGGATACGTGCTCAGCCGCTCGCGGTCGAAGCTCGTCTCGGGATACTCGCTCGTGCTGTTCGTGGTGCAGGCCCTGCCGGTGGTGACGGCGGCGATCCCGCTGTTCATCACCTTCTCGGCCATGGGCCTCATCAACACGCTGCAGGGCGTGGCGATCATCTACATCGGCTCGACCATGTCGGTCGCGATCTGGATGATGGCGGCGTACATCGACTCCATCCCCATCACCCTCGAGGAGGCGGCGTGGATGGACGGCGCGAGCGTGTTCAGCGGATTCATCCACGTGGTGCTGCGCAACTCGCTGCCGGGCATCCTCTCGACCGCGATCTTCTCGTTCTTGCTGGCCTGGAACGACTACCTGATCGCGCTCCTGTTCCTGCAGGACTTCACGAAGTACACCCTCCCCATCGGCCTCAACACGTTCTTCCAGCAGAACGCGGCCGACTGGGGATCGGTGATGGCGGTCGCGGTCATCATGATGCTGCCGCCCGTGCTGATCTTCGCCTTCCTGAACCGCTACTTCAGCGTCGGCGGGATCGGCGGGTCGCTCGCCGGGAGGTGATGCGGCCTCGCCCCTTGCGAGAGCCCGCCCTCGTGGTCCATGTGGATGGCGGGGGTGGGCTCTCGTCGTGCGGGGCTCTACTTCGTCTGGTTCGGATGCCTCGTGTGCACCTGCTCGAGGTGGACCGTCCGGCCCTCCACGTAGAACCAGATGCGAGCGTCGCCTCGCGCGGTCGGCTTGTGCTGCCACCGCACGTGCCGCTCGCCGTCGCGCGTGACGGCTCCGAGCTCCTCGCCCTTCAGTGGGTAGTTCGTCGGGGTGCGCTCCGTCGGTGTCCGGGTGAGGAAGTCCCACGTGTCGGCCAGCGGTCCGCGGATCGTCGCGGCCAGGTCCTGCCACCCCTTCCGCGCGCTCTCGGTGGCGAAGACGATCGTGTACTCGGACTTCTTCGTCGGCCGTGGGACCTGAGGATCCTTCGCCACGGTCAGGGGCGCTCGACCGGCGTCGGGCGCGCGAGCCACTCCACCGGCGAGGAGGCGAGCCCCGCGGCGATGGCTGTCGCGCTCTCGCGCCAGGAGGTGAGCTCGGCGATCGCGAGGTGGGGCTGGCCGGTGGAGAAGGAGGCCCGCGCGGCGTTGACGAGCTCGCGCGAGCAGGTCTCGCGATCCGTGGGCGAAAGGGCGAGCATCCACGGGAACCGCTCGGACATGCGCGAGGCGAGAGAGCCCTCGTCATCGAGCGTGACGGTGATGAGGTCGGCCGCGAACTGGAGGAGCTGCGCCTGCGCATCCGCCGCCGTCTGGGACATGAGCACCAGCGTCTCGCCGTCCCGACGGGTGACCTGCACCGGGTGGTCCTCCGCCTCGGCGAACACGTCGGCCGAGTGCTTGCTCAGGTCGGATGAGCGACGGGTCGTCGTGCGGGCGCCATGGATGAGGGGCATGACGCCAGTTTATTCGGAACGCGTTCGGAAGTCCACGCCGCCTACGTCCCGCTCCTCGTACGCCGCCCGCTGCTGCACCTCGCGGATCCGCGCGATGTCGAACTTGGGGCGGCGGTGGAAGTCGTAGATGCCGTTCTGCTCCTGGAACGTGTCGGTCAGCTGCGTGAAGCAGTAGCCGAACATGTGCGGATCCTCGAGCAGCACCTCGGTGAGGCCGCGGAAGCGGGCGTGCCACTCCTCGACGGTCGCGACGCGCTCGCCGTAGCCCCAGGAGACGGCGCGCGCGGGGTCGTCGGATGCATCCTGCGGGCGGTCGATCTCCTCCGGGTTCCACCAGATCCCGCCGTACTCGGAGACGAAGAACGGCTGGCCGGCGTAGGGCACGGAGATCGCGCGGCCGTCGAGGTCGTTGACGAACGGGCGGCCGTCGGCGAGGCCGGACTGCTCGCGACGGAACGCGTCCGGGTCCTGCTCGTAGGAGTGCGAGTCGTAGACGTCGGAGGAGCGGACGCGGTGCGAGTAGCCGGAGGCGTCGAGGACGGGACGCGACGGATCCGCCGCCTTCGTGGCCAGGTACATGCCGGCGGTCACGTCGTCCAGCTGCGTGATGCGGTCGTGCAGCGGCTGGTACGTCTCGTTGAGCGGGCACCAGCCGACGATCGACGGGTGGGAGCGGTCGCGCGTGACGGCCTCGATCCACTGGGTGATGAACGACGCCGTCGGCTGCTGCGCGTCCTTGCCGAGGCCGCCGCCCGCGCCCCAGTCGCCGAACTCGCCCCAGACAAGGTAGCCGAGCCGGTCGGCGTGGAAGAGGAACCGCTCCTCGAACACCTTCTGGTGGAGGCGCGCGCCGGTGAAGCCCGCGGCCATCGACAGCTCGATGTCGCGGACGAGCGCGGCGTCGTCGGGCGAGGTCATGAGGGTGTCCGGCCAGTAGCCCTGGTCGAGCACGAGCCGCTGGAAGACGCGGCGGCCGTTGAGGAGCACGTCGCGGCCGTCGATGGAGATGGAGCGGAGGCCGCCGTAGGAGGCGACCTCGTCGACCACCCGGTCGTCGTCGCCCGAGGCGTCGACCAGGCGCAGGGTGATGTCGTACAGGTGCGGGTCCTCCGGCGACCACTCGCGCACGCGGCTCTCGGGGATGCGCAGGGTGACGCGCGCGCCGAGGTCGCCTGCGGGAATCCGCGCCCGCGTGATCTCGCCGTCCGCGTCCGCGAGCACGGCCTCGAACGCGAGGCCGGCCGTCCGATGCGAGAGCTCCGGGGTGACGGTGAAGGAGGAGTCGGCGCGCTGCGGCTCGATGTGCGCCGAGCGGATGTGCGCCTCGGGCACCGGCTCCAGCCACACCGTCTGCCAGATCCCGGTCGTGCGGGTGTAGAAGCACGCCGTGTTCTCGAACCAGGTGGCCTGCTTGCCGCGGGCCTGCGGCGCGTCGCGGGTGTCGCGGGCGCGGACCACGATGGTCAGCTCCTCCTCGTCGGCGCGCACGCCGAGATCCGCCGTGAACGACGTGAAGCCGCCGCGGTGCCGGGCGACCTCCTCGCCGCCCACCCACACGGTGGCGTCGTGGTCGACGGCGCCGAAGTGGAGGAGGACGCGGCGGCCGCTCCAGCCCGCGGGGATCCGCACGGTGCGGCGGTACCAGACGGCCGTGAGGAAGTCGACGTCGCCGATGCCCGACGCGGTGGACTCCGGGGCGAACGGCACGAGGATCTCCTCCGCCAGATCGCGTTCGAGCAGCCCGCGCTCGAGCCCGCTGTCGCCGCGGTCGCGCTCGAACTGCCACGGGCCGTTGAGGTTCAGCCAGTCGGGGCGCGTGGACTGCGGGCGCGGGTGCTCGGGCTTGGGGATGGCGGATGCGGCGGTGCTGCCGGACGTCGCGGTGCTGTCGGTCATGATCGGGCTTCCTGTCGTCGAGACGGAGGGGAGGTGCGGTCGACGCCAGCCTGCCGCGGCGGGATGGGACGGCGCCGCACGCGAGGCGGGCTGCCGGTCAGCGGGCGTCGCGCGGGGCGGTCGCCGCGGGCGGGTCGGCGTGCGCGGATCCCCACGCCGGGGTGCGGATGCCGTCCGCGGCGCTCGGCCAGGACCGCAGCAGGTCGGCGACGTCGGGGCTCCGCTCGTCGGCGATGGCCTGCGCCAGCGCGTTCTCCAGCAGGTCGGCGATGACGACGCGCTCGCCGCCCCGCTCGCTGCTGCGGATCGCGCCCTCCACCATCGCGAGGCTGAGCACGTTGTGCCGCACCTCCGTCGGCGGCGTGGTGCCGGTGCGGAGGGATCCGACGAACTGCTCGAGCGACGCCCGGATCTCCTCGGGGCCGTCGGGCACGTGGAAGGTCGCGCCGGGAACGTCGACGCGCACGACGTCGTCGCCGTCCCACGACGCGGCGCCGTGCTCGCCGTACGCGCGCCAGTCCGCGTTCCACGACGTGGGCATGCCGGGTGTGCATCGGCTGCCGACGTAGGCGAACCGGGCGCCGGATGCGAGCTCGAAGTCGGCGGTCGGGCCGCGTCGCCGGCGAACCAGCTCCACGGCGGGTTCCACGAGCTGCAGCGCACGGCCACCGGCTCCTCGCCCGTCGCGTACCGCAGCTGGTCGAAGTGGTGGATGGACATGTCGACGAGCAGCGGGTGCGCCATCCGCTCGCGGAAGCCCGGCTCGTGATCCTCGTGCAGGAACTGCGCGTGCACGACCGCGAGCGGCCCCACCTGCGCGACCGCCTCGCGGAACGCGGCCAGGTGGGTGAAGTACCGGCGCGACTGGCTGACCATCAGGAGCCCGCCGGTGATGTCGGCCAGCGCGACCTGGCGGAGCGCCTCGGCGACGGTCGGCGCGAGCGGCTTCTCGCACAGCACCGGGAGGCCCGCGCGGAGCGCCTGCTCGTTGACGACGCGGTGCGCCTGCGGCACGGTCACGTTGACCACGGCCCGGGCGCCGGAGCGGGCGGCGACCTCGGCGACGGACGCGCCCACGACGATCCCCTCGAGCCCGGCGGCGCGCACAGCGGACTCCGCGAGCGGCACGTCGAGGTCGACGACCCCCACGAGCGCGGCGTGCGGGGAGTCGGCGAGCATGCGGATCCACATGGCGCCCATGACGCCGGCGCCCACCACGACGACGGGCAGGCGGTCGGGTGCAGGTGCGTCGGCGGGTGCGTCGGCGGCTCCCGGTCGGCGATAGGACGTGGTCATGGTGCTCGCCTTCCGGGCACGACGGAGGGCCCGCCCCGACGATACCGGGCGTGCGCTCAGTCGCGCGGGGCCGCCGCCGTCTCGGCCTCGATGGTCGTCGCGGTGGGCGGGGCCGCGTGCGCGCCGTGCCCGCCGTCCGCCGGGAGGCCGGCCGGGAGATCCGCCGCCGGCGTCGACGCCGCCGCCGCGTGCGGGTGCGTGCGCTCGAGCGCGGCGCCCTCGATGTCGACGTCCGGGAGGATCCTGTCGAGCCAGCGCGGCAGCCACCAGGCCGAGCGGCCGAGCAGGTGCATGAGCGCGGGCATCAGCAGCATCCGCACCACGAACGCGTCGAGGAGCACGCCGAACGCGAGGCCGAACCCGATGGAGCGGATGATCGTCGACTCCGAGAAGACGAAGCCGCCGAACACCGACACCATGATGAGCGCCGCCGCCGTGACGACCGCGCGCCCGGCCCGGAGGCCCTGCACCACCGCGAGCCGCGCCTCGGCGCCGTGCACGTACGCCTCCCGCATCCCGCTCGCGAGGAACAGCTGGTAGTCCATGGCGAGGCCGAAGAGGATCCCGACGAGGATCACCGGCAGGAAGCTCAGGATCGGCCCGCTGTTCTCGAGCCCGATGAGGCTGGCCCCCCAGCCGAACTGGAACACCGCGACGATGAGGCCGTAGGTCGCGAACAGCGACAGCACGAACCCGCCGGTCGCGATGAGGGGCAGGAGGATCGAGCGGAACACCACGATCAGGATCAGCAGCGACAGCCCCACGACCACGAGCAGGTAGAGCGGCAGCACCGCGGCCAGCGCCTCGGAGATGTCGATGTTGGTGGCGGCCTGCCCGGCGACGCCGAGCGTGATGCCGCCGTCGAGCTCGGGCAGCGCGCGGATGTCCTGCACGAGCTGCTCCGTGGACGCGCTGTTCGGGCCCTCCTGCGGGAGCACCTGGAACGCGAGCACCGTGTTGTCGTCGGTGTTCGCGACCGGGGCGACGGCGACCACGTCGTCGAGGTCGTGCAGCGCCTGCGCGACGTCGACCTGCGTGGCGAGGAGATCCGCGTCGGCGAGGCCGGCCGGCACGTCGGCGACGACGAGCAGCGGGCCGTTGGCGCCCTCGCCGAACTCGTCGGCGACCGTGCTGAACGCGCGCTCGCTGGTGGATCCGGCCGGCTCGCTGGATCCGTCGGGCAGGCCGAGCCGCATCGACAGGCTCGGGATCGCGACCACGAGCAGGGCGACGACCGTGCCGACCACGGTGAGCACGGCGCGGGCGTTCGACATCGGCTTGAGCGCCTTCGCGGCATCCTGCGGGCTGGGTGCCGACGCGGCCCGGCTCGCCGACGCGCGGTCGCGCTTCCGCAGCACCCGCGTCCCGGCGAGGCCGAGCACGGCGGGCGTCAGCGTGATCGCGACCAGCACGGCCACGAGCACGCAGACCGCGCCGACCGTTCCCATCAGCGCGAGGAACGGCACGCCCGTGATGTTGAGGGCGAGCAGCGCGACGATGACGGTGGATCCCGCGAACACGACCGCCGTGCCCGAGGTGCCGTTGGCGAGCCCGATGGACTCGCGCACGCCCGTGCCGGCGAGCATCTGCTTCCGGTGCCGGTTGACGATGAAGAGGGAGTAGTCGATGCCGACCGCGAGGCCGAGCATCACGCCGAGCACCGGGGTCACCGACGCCATGTCGACGACGCCGGAGAACGCGAGCGAGGCCGTGACGCCGACGCCCACGCCGACCACCGCGGTGACGATGGGCAGCGACGCGGCGATGAGCGTGCCGAGCATCACGATGAGCACGATGGCCGCGAACACGAGGCCGACGACCTCGCCGATGCCGAAGATCTCGGGCACGCCCTGCGCCAGGTCGGTCGCGAAGTCGACGCTCGTGCCGTCGACGGGGGAGTCCTGGAAGTGCGCGATCGCGGACTCCTTGGTCTCCTCGGAGAGCTCGAGGCGCGGATCCGTGAAGGAGACGTTGACGATGGCCGTCGAGCCGTCCGCCGAGACGACGCCGATGCCGTCCGTGAGGCCGAGGAGCGTGCGGCCGAGCTCGGCCTGCTCGGCGCCGGACTCGAGCTGCGTGCGCGAGGAGTCGACCGTCGCCTGCTGCTGCTGGAGGGCCTGGGTCTGCTGGTCGAGCTGGGCCTGCTGCGCGTCGAGCGCGGCGATCTGCGCGGCCGGAGCGCCCGCGGCCTCGGCCTGCTGGCGCGCGGCGGTGAGCTGCTGCTGGCCCGCGTCGAGCTGCGCCTTCCCGGCGTCGAGCTGCTGCTGCGCGGCATCGAGCTGGGTGCGGCCCGCGGTGATCTGCGCGTCGCCGCTCTGGAGCTGCGCGGCCTGGTCGGCGCGCTGCTGGGTGACGGCGAAGGGATCCACGACGCGCGCGACGCCCGGGAGGTCGCCCGCGCTGGTGGCGAGGGCGGAGATGTCCTGCTTCTGCTGGTCGGTGAATGCCGAGCCGTCGGTCGTGCGGTAGACGACGGTGCCGGTGCCGCCCGCGGTGTCGGGGAGCGTCTGCGCGAGCTCGTCGGTGACGGCGCCGGACGCCGTGCCCGGGATGTCGAAGCTGTTGCCGAGGGTGCCCGCGAACGCGAGGAACGAGCCCACGCCGATGCCGAGGATCACCACCCACGAGACGATCACGAGCCACGCGCGACGCGCGGCCATCGAACCGAGCCGGTACAGCACTGACGCCATGTCATCTCCCTCAGACGAGTCGACGATACGCTACGTCTCGTCTAGTTTGTGGAGCTACCACATGCAGGTGAACGAGCACCGAACCGGACGGGTCCGCAGCGAGGCGGCACGCGAGGCGATCCTCGGCGCGACCGTGCGCCTCATCCACGCCGTCGGCTACGACCACCTCACGATCGAGGGCGTCGCCAAGGAGGCGGGGGTCGGCAAGCAGACGATCTACCGGTGGTGGCCGTCGCGCGGCGCCCTCATCGCCGAGTGCATGACCGAGGGGCGGTTGATCCCGGTCGAGTTCGCCGTGCCCGACACGGGCGACCTCCTCGCCGACATCGAGCGCTGGCTCACCGACGTGCTCGCCGTGCTGGATGCGCCCACCGGCGGCCCGCTCGTCCGCTCGCTCGTGGCGGCCGCCGCCGAGGACGCGGCCGTGGGCGACAGCCTGAGCGCGAGCCTCGGCGTCGACCGCGACCTCTCCGAGCGCCTGGCCTCGGGGATCCGCGCGGGCCAGCTCCCCGCCGACGCCCCCGTCGAGGAGCTCGGCCAGGCGATCCTCGGCGTCATCGTGCTGCGCGTGCTCGGCCGCCAGGGTGACCACGCGGAGAGCGTGACGCGGCTGGTGCGGTTCGTGCTGGGAGCGGGTGCGTCGTCCTGACGTCAGGGAGTCTGGTCGCGCACTCCCTCCACGACTCCGGGCTCCATCCCGTTCTCGGACAGGTACTTCATCGCACGCTCGATCGTGACGATCTTGCGCGTGAGCTCCTTGAGCACAGAGGAGGACTCGTCGCTGAACTCGTCGAGCCGCTCGTGCTCGCGGCGGACCGCGATCTCCGTCTGCGCCAGGAGGTCCCAGATGCCGCTGTCGGGTTCGAGTCCTTGCCGCCTGCGGAGGATGGTCGCCGTCAACCGCGTCTGCACGACCGATTCGACAGTCTCGGCGGTGGTCGCCGGGCTCGCCAGCCCGAACGCGATGCCTCCTCCACCCGCGGACACGAGGGTCCCTGCTGTGAGGAGTCCGCCGATCATGCCGCCCGGGCCGAACGCGGCGAGCGCGCTGGTGAGAGCTGCGCCGCCGGCGAGGCCAGCTCCGGCCGCCAGCGCCAGCCCGCCGGTCGCGACGATGATGGCGACCGCACCGGCACCGACCGCTCCCCATCTCAGCCAAGTGCCGTTGCGGGCTCCGGTGAGGGCGTCCTGCGCCTCCTTGGCAGCGGCGAACACGTCCGCTCCGAAGCGGCTGGACAGCCCCATCTCCGCGGTGAGGTCCTCCATGGCCCGCTGTCGATCGGCCTTCGCGACCGCGATCTCGAACGGCCGGATGATGTTCTCGGTGGCGAGCACGGTCATGACGACCGCCGCGGTCTCCTTCGTGAGGTGCTGGCCTGGCACGGGCTCGGGGGCGACGGCAGCCGCATCGGTCACGTCGAAGGCCAGCCGTGCGATCGCTGACGCCAGGGGACGGCCCTCCTCCTCGTTCCGACCCTTCAGCTGGGCGACGGCGGCGGCCTGCACGAGCCGCAGAGCGCCGACGAACCGGTCGCGGTCCGACCCCGTGAGCCGCTGGGCCGTCAGGTGCCCGTACCGCAGTGCGAGGACGGTCAGGACCTCGCTCTCGTCCAGGGGGACGGCGGCGCCCGTCTCCGCGTGGGCCAGCTCTCGGGACGACGAGCCGAAGAGCGCGAATCCGATGGCAGCGGCTACGGAGCCGTGGGACAAGTACGCGGCTGCGCGGTGTGCGGGGATGAGCACCTGATGGGTGGTGATCCGGAAGTCGATCAACCACGGGAACCCGGATGACAGCCCGCGATGGGCGGAGACGGGATCCCCGAAGTTCCAGAAGTTGACCCACCGGCCGAGGTTGGTCGGCGGTTCCTGCAGGACGTCCCGGAGCTTGTCGACGTTGACGCTCCCGTGCGCGAGCGGGCTGCCGATGGTGATGAATCCCGTCACGCGCACCTCGGGCGGCAGCCGTCGCAGGAGATCCGCGGCGATGACGGATCCCAGGCTGTGGCCGACCAGCACGATGTCACCCTCTGAGGGGATGCGCGCGAGGATCAGGCTGAGCACTTGCGCGCGGATCTGAGGATCCGTCGCGTAATTGCGGGCCTGAGTGAACCGGCGGTCGCGCAGCGCCACGCTGAATGCCGCCTCCGCGAAGGGCACGCCCGGTCCTGGGTCCTCGTGTCCGAGCCGGACCTCCAGGGCGCCCATGCGCTGCTCGAACTCCCGACGGTTCGTGCGCGCCGCCTCGCGGACGGGCTGCTTGATGGTCAAGCCGGGCAGGGCCGTCTTCTCATCCCAGCCGAAGAGGGCGTGGGAGTACTTCGGCGCGATGACCTCCACCCCTACGAGGTCCGGGTAGCCGAGCCCAGCCAGACCGCGGGTGAGGTGCTCCCGCCACGTGTCCTCCTTGTCTCCGTCACCGATGCCGTGCAGGAATACGAGGACAGGTCCATCGGCCATGGGGGGGGGCTCCATTCAACGACGTGCCGAGCATCCGGACGCTCGGGCAACCTCTTGAATCTAAGGACCCTGATCTGCCGCCCCTGCGACGTCAGGCGCGGCGTGACCCGTTTCCTTGCTCTTGGGGCTTGGTACGACGGCGCGGCCCGCCCTCCCGCCTGTCGCCACACCACGAGATGGCGACGCCCACGGTGTCGACCCTGGAGACGCCGTCGCCGATGGGCACGTCGCACTGCCGCCCGGCGTGAAGGAGGTCACGTGGCCGTGGGGTTGAGCAGGTTCGTGCCGAGGCCCATGCGGAAGGGCTTCGCGGGGGAGTCGCGGGGCAGGTCGGGCGTGTCTAAGACGGACGCGCCGCCCGGGCGAGCGTGAGCGCCGTGTCAAGCCACGGCACCACGACGACGACGGCGGTGAGGACGGCGGCGTGTGGCCCGCGGCCGGGGGATCAGCAGGACGCATGCGCCCGGCGGGTGCCGCGCCCCTCGACCGCTCCGCCGGTGAGCCCCGCGACGAGCCGGCGCTGCAGCAGGGTGGCGGCGGCGAACAGCGGGATCACGCCGATGAGGGACGCGGCGGCGATCTTCCCGAAGTCCTGCACCCGCTCGCCGAGCATCAGGGAGAGGACCACGGGGAACGTCTGCGCGGCAGGGCCCTGGGTGAGGAACGTCGCGAACAGGAACTCCTGATAGTCGAGCACCGCGACGATCACGCCGACCGACACGAGCGCCGGTGTCAGCAGGGGCGTGACGATGCTCACGAGCACGCGCCACTCTCCGGCGCCGTCGAGTTGCGCGGCCTCGTCGAGCTCGACGGGGATCCGCCGCACAAACCCCTCGAGCAGCCAGACGGCGACGGCGACGTTCGCGAGGGCGTAGACGATCGTCAGGCCGACCAGCGTGTTGTTGAGCGACAGGATGCGCAGCAACGTGAACACCGGCACGATCGCGACCACCGGGGGCAGCAGCCACGGGCTGAGCACCAGCCCGGCGAGCACGCGGCCGCCGGTGCGGTGCCGGGCCATCGCCCACGCGGCGGGGAGGGCGGCGGCGAGGCTGAGCACGGATCCGATCACGGACGTGGCGAGCGAGTTCAGGATCGCGCGCGGCAGCCCCGAGCCGGTGAGCGCCGCCGTCCAGTTCTGCCAGGCCGGATCGGTGGGCACCAGCACGCCGGCGGACACCTCGCCCTGCGTCATGAGCGACACGGACAGCAGGTAGGCGAGCGGCACGAGCACCGCGGCCAGGGACAGCGCGAGCCACAGGTCGGCGCCCCGGGAGTGGCGGCGCGGGCGGCGGGTCCGCGGGTCGCGCCCCGGCCGGATGCGCGCCGCGGCAGGGACGGCGTCGGGGACCGAGCGGGCGGGAGTGAGCAGGGTCGAGGTCGCGTCAGGCACGGTTCAGCCTCCGGGTGATGGCCGTCACGGGCAGGGTCACGGCCGTGACCACCACCGCGAGCAGCAGGGTGATGACGGCGGCGCGGCCCACGTCGAAGTGCTGCAGCGCGGCCTGCCAGATGAGGTAGGCGGGCATGGTCGTCGCCTGGCCCGGCCCGCCCGAGGTGAGGATGTAGACGAGGTCGAACACCTTGAACGCCAGCACCAGGCGGATGAGGGCGACGGCCGCGACCGTGCCCGAGATCGCGGGCAGCGTGATGCTCCGGACGAGGCGCAGCCCGTGTGCGCCGTCGAGCGCCGCCGCCTCCTCCACCGCGGGATCCTGGCCGACGAGGGCCGCGAAGACGAGCAGCACGATGAGCGGCGTCCACTCCCACACGTCCGCGAGCGCGACGCCGAGGAACGCCGTGACCGGCTGCGAGAGCACCGACACCGCGGATCCACCCGGCACGACCGCGGCCACGACCGTGTCCCCGAGCCCGCCGTTCGGCTGGAAGACGAGCTTCCACAGCACGCCCACCACGACGGGCGGGGTGATCATCGGCAGCAGCAGGAGCGTCCGCACGACCGCTCCCGCGTGCACCGAGCGCCAGAGCGCGACCCCCGTCCCGACGCCGAGCACCACGCTCACGACCGTGACCAGCAGCGCGTACCCGACGCCGCGCACGAGCGCCGTCGTCGTGTCGCCCTCCGCGAGCACATCCGCGAACGTCGCCGTGCCGACGAACTCCTGGAAGGGCCGGCCGAGGCTCGACTCCGTGAGGGCCGCGAGCGCGATGAACACGAGCGGGTACCCGCCGAGCACCACGAGCGCCAGCACCGACGGCGCGACGAACACGCGTCGCGGCCAGGTGCTCCGGGGACAGCGGGCGCGGGACCCGGCGAGTGACACCGTCACCCGAGCAGCTCTTCCCATTTCGCCTGCACGCGGTCGAGCGTCTCCTGCGCCGTCCCGCCTTCACCGGCGAGCAGCTTCGCGAGCTCATCCGTGAGCACCTGCGCGGCCTCGGTCGCGTTCTTCCCGCTCGGCCAGGCGAGCGCGCCGGCGAGCGTCGCGCGGTTCGCCTCCTGGATCTCCGGGAAGCGCTGCCCGTACGTGGCGTCCTCGAGCGAGGAGACGCGGTTGGGGTCGATCCCGGTGGGCGGCGACGCGGTCAGGAGCTCCGCGTTCACCTTCGACGACGACGCCCACTCGATGAAGCGCTCGGCCAGCGCGGTCTTCTGCGTGTGCGCGGTGACGACCCAGCTGAAGCCGGCGACGAGCGACGCCCGCGAGGTCGTGTCGGCGCCGCCCGTGGGGAGCAGGGTCACGCCCCACTTGCCCGCGACCTGGGAGCCGCTCGTCGGATCCTCGCTCCGCACTCCGAGATCCGTCCAGTTCTCGATGAAGCCGACCTTGCCCGCGAACCACGCGCTGTTGCCCGCCCCGAAGTCGGTCTCGGCGGGGGTGGGCAGGGCCTGGTCCTGCACGTCGACGAGCGCCTGCGCGGCGGCCACCGCCTGCGGGCTGTCGATGGTCGGCTTCCCGTCGGCGTCGACGAACGAGCCGCCGAAGCCGGCGAGCCGGTTCGCGAAGCTCGCGCCGAGGATCAGCGGCGACTTCTGCCCGAAGACCGCTGCGCCGTACACGCCGTCCGCCTTCTCGTTCGCGGTGATCGTGGTCACCTGCTGCAGGTACTCGTCCCACGTCCTCGGGGGCGAGGTGAACCCGTTCCGCGCCAGGATCTCCTTGTTGTAGAAGAGCACGTGCGTGTCGCCGTCGAAGGGCAGGCCGTACGTGCGGCCCTCCACCTGGCTGTACGGCTCCCAGATGGTAGGGGATGAAGTCGCCCGTGTCGATCGCGGGGTCGCTGCCGACCCAGTCGGTGATGTCCTGGATCGCGCCGTCCGCCGCGAGGTCGCCGAGCGAGACGTACCAGGGCGCGGCAACGTCGATGGTGTCCGCGCCGGACTGCTGGTCGAGGGCGAGCTTCGAGCCGATCTCGTCGTAGGGCACGATGACCGGTTTGATGACGGCGCCGGTCTCCGCCTGGAACTCCTTCGCGAGCTGGTCCGCGGCGCCCTGGTGCGACGAGATCATCAGCACGGTGAGCTCCTGGCCGGAGATGTCGCCGTCGGCGGAGCCGGCCTCGGCGGGAGCGCCGGCGCAGGCCGAGAGGGCGAGCGCGGCGGTCGCGATGCCGACGGCGACCACGCGGCGGCGCGTGCGGACGACGCGCGGGGATCGGATCGTGGACATGGGTTCCTCGTGTGGATCGGCGGGCGGAGGGCTCGTGCACCTCCACTGGTGAGGAAGGTAGGGATCCACGACCGCCCGGGGGAAGCGCGGACGCAACGCGGCGTCACCGTGTTACGACGTGCGTACCCGCGTTGCGTCGTGCGACACCGTGCCCTCGCCGGCCCGGAGCCCGGCCGGTAGCTTCGGGCCCCGACGGCCGCAGGTCGGCACGTCGCCCGGCCGTCCGACAGCGGTCGGTCGCCCGGATCGACTGGAGGCACCCGTGCCATCGCGCATCATCCTCAACGCGTTCGACATGAGCTGCGTCACTCACCAGGCGCCCGGACTCTGGCGCCATCCCGACAACGAGGCGCACCGGTACGGCGACCTCGACTACTGGGTGGACCTCGCCCGCCTGCTCGAGCGCGGGCGGTTCGACGCCCTGTTCATCGCCGACGTGGTCGGGGTCTACGACGTGTACCGCCACTCGGCGGCGCCGGCGCTCGAGGACTCGGCGCAGATCCCCGTGGGCGACCCGATCGTGCAGGTCTCCGCCATGGCGCACGCGACCGAGCACCTCGGCTTCGGCGTGACGGTCGCATCCACCTACGAGCTGCCGTACGCGCTGGCGCGGCGGTTCTCGACGCTCGACCACTTCACCCGCGGCCGCATCGGCTGGAACGTCGTCACCTCCTACCTCGACTCGGCGGCGCGGAACCTCGGGCTCGAGCGGCAGATCGGACACGACGACCGGTACGCCATCGGCGACGAGTTCCTCGACGTGACCTACAAGCTGTGGGAGGGCTCCTGGGAGGACGGTGCGGTCGTCATCGACCGCGAGCGGGGGATCTACACCGACCCCGCCAAGGTCCACCCGATCGCCCACGACGGCGAGCACTTCCGCGTGCCCGGCGTGCACCTCGCGGAGCCCAGCCCGCAGCGCACGCCCGTCGTCTTCCAGGCGGGCGCGTCGCCGCGCGGCAGGGAGTTCGCGGCCAAGCACGGGGAGGCGGTCTTCATCAACGGCCTCACGCCGGAGCTCACGCGGCCGATCACCGACGACATCCGGGACCGCGCCGAGCGCATCGGCCGCCCGCGCGACAGCGTCAAGATCCTGACGCTCGCCACCGTGATCGTCGCCCAGACCGACGAGGAGGCGCAGGCGCAGTACGACGAGTACCGCGGGTACGTCAGCCTCGACGGGGCGCTCGCGCTCTACGGAGGCTGGTCCGGGCTCGACCTCAGCGGGTACGACCCGGACGCGCCGCTGCGGTACGTCGACACGGACGCCGCCCGATCGGCCCTCGCGATCTTCACGCGCTACGACCCGGACCGCGACTGGACGCCCCGCGACATCGCCGACCACGTGGGCATCGGCGGCATCGGCGCCGTCATCGTCGGCAGCCCGACCACGGTCGCCGACGAGCTCGAGCGCTGGATCGAGGTGGCCGGCATCGACGGCTTCAACCTCGCCTACGTGATCACACCGGGCACGTTCGAGGCCGTCGTCGACCTGCTCGTGCCGGAGCTGCAGCGCCGCGGCCGCGTCTGGGACGAGTACCCGGAGGGCACGCTGCGCGGTCGTCTCAACGGCAGCGGATCACCCGTCGTGCCCGAGTGGCATCCCGCGCACGCCTACCGCGGCGCGTACGTCGGCGGGCCGAGCGCCGCCGACGACACCGCGCCCCGCCTGTCCACCCCGCCCCTCGTCCCCGGAAGGTCCTGACATGACCGACATCACCGACGTCACCGACATCGCCACGCGCTCGCCGTGGCACGGGCACGCGACCGCGGAGGAGCTCGCGCACTGGCGCGGCATCGCCGAGCACGTGGCCGCGACCCTCGCCGAGGACGCCCTGGCCCGCGACCGCGCCGGCCTGGATCCCACCGCCGAGCTCGACCTGCTCCGCGACAGCGGCCTCGTGAACCTGCTCGACCCGGCCGAGCACGGCGGCGGGGGCGGCCACTGGGAGTCGGCCGTCCTCGCCATCCGCGTGCTCGCGCGCGCGGACGCGTCCATCGCGCAGGTCCTCGCGTACCACTACATCAACTCGGGCAACCTCGGCTTCACCGCCACAGGTGACGTGCGCGCGGACGGGTACCGGCGGACGATCGCCGGACGCTGGGTGTGGGGCGACTCGGTCAACCCCACCGATCCCGACCTGCGGCTCACCCCCGACGGCGACGGCTACCAGCTCGACGGCCTCAAGCGCTTCTCGACGGGCGCGTCCGCGGGCGACGTGATCCTCGTGAACGCGGTGGTCGCCGGCGGGGAGCTCGACGGTCGGATCGTCGTCTTCGCGCTCGACCACGACCGGCCCGGCATCGCCTACCTCGGCGACTGGGACGCGCTCGGCCAGCGGCTGTCCGCGAGCGGATCCGTGCGGTTCACCGACGTCCGCGTCGAACCCGACGACGTGCTCGGCGTCGGTTCCGACGAGCCCTTCTCCACGCTGGTGACCCCGGCGATCCAGCTGGCTTTCGGCAACCTCTACCTCGGCATCGCGGAGGGTGCGCTCGCCCAGGCGCTCGACCTCGTGCGGGCCCGCCGCGGGGCCTGGTTCCTGAGCGGCGTGGACGCGTACCGGGACGATCCCTTCGTGCAGCGCGTCGTCGGCGAGCTGGCGTCGCGCATCGCGGCCGTGGAGGCCTTGGCGGATCGCGTCGGCCGCGCGTTCGACGGGGTGGTCGACCTCGGCGACGGCGTCACCGCGGAGATCCGCGGACGCATCGCCATCGACGTCGCGAAGCTCAAGGTGGTGGCGACGGAGGTCGGGGTGGAGGTCGCGAACCGCGTCTTCGAGGTCACGGGATCCAGCTCCGCCCGGTCGTCGACGGGCCTCGACCTCTTCTGGCGGAACGTGCGCACGCACTCGCTGCACGATCCCGTGGACTACAAGAAGCTCGAGGTGGGCGCCCACGCGCTCACCGGCGAGCTCCAGCCGATCTCGCTCTACACGTGAGCGACGCCGTGACCTCCCGCCTCGACGCCGTGCTCACCCGCCTCCGACCCGTGCTCGACCGCATCGCGGAGGGCGCCGTCGCCCGAGAGCGCGAGCACGAGCTGCCCGTGGATGAGCTGCGCCTCCTGCTCGACGCCGGCGTCGCGGGCCTCCGCGTCCCCGTGCACCTGGGCGGCGACGGGCTCACGATCCCCGAGCTCGCGGAGGTGCTCGTGGAGCTCGCCGTCGCGGATTCGAACCTGCCGCAGATCCTCCGCGGGCACGTCGCCTTCGTGGAGGACCGCCTGCAGGCGCCGCCCGGCGAGGAGCGCGACGCGTGGCTGCGGCGCTTCGCCGCCGGCGAGATCGTGGGCAACGCGTGGAGCGAGGTCGGCTCCGGCGCCATCGGGACCTCGCAGACGAAGCTCGAGCGCCGCGGGGACGGGTGGGTGCTGAACGGCCGCAAGTACTACACGACGGGCAGCATCTTCGCCGGGTGGACGGACGTGACCGCCGATCGCGACGGCGAGCCGGTGACCTCGGTCGTGCGCACCGATCAGCCGGGCGTCGTGATCTCCGACGACTGGGACGGCTTCGGCCAGCAGCTCACGGGCACCGGCACCATCGTCTTCACCGACGCCGAGGTGGATCCCGCGCACATCGCGCCCTTCGCCGATCGGTTCCGCTACCAGACGGCGCTGTACCAGCTGGTCCTGCTGGCGGTGCTCGCCGGGGTGGCCGTGGCCGCCGAGCGCGACACGGCGCAGGCGGTGCGGGAGCGCACGCGCGTGTACAGCCACGGGGTCGCGTCGCTCGTGCGGGACGACGCCCAGATCCAGGCGGTGGTGGGGGAGATCTCGTCGGTCGCGTACACGGCGCGGCTGCTCGTGCGCGGCGTGGCGGAGGCGGTGCAGGCCGCCGCGGACATGGCGCACGATCCCCGCAGCGAGGCCGACATCCAGGCCAACGTGCTCGCGGAGATCCGGTCGGCGCAGGCGCAGGTCGTGCTGTCGGAGTCCGTGCCGCGCGCCGCCACCCGCGTCTTCGACACGCTCGGGGCCTCCGCCACGAGCCGCGCCCGCGGGCTCGACCGGCACTGGCGGAACGCCCGCACGGTCGCGTCGCACAACCCGCACATCTAGAAGGCGCGCATCGTCGGCGACTGGTCGGTCAACGGGACGCCGCCGCCGTTCGTGTGGGACATCGGGACGGCGGTGGAGGATCCCGGACCTGGCGGCTGAGCCTGCGTCCCGCCGCGTCGCCCGTCGTCCGCCCGCCGGGTGGGTAACGTCGAGGAGCGGGACCCTCCGCCCGGCACGGAGGATCCGACATGACTGATGAACACGGCCGGGAGCACGTCCCCGGCGCCGACGAGACCGCCGAGACCGCCGAGACCGGCCGTCCGCCCGGGTCTGCGCCCGCCCCGGATGCGCGCGTCGAGATCGTGGACGACGAGCTGCGGCAGGACCGGTTCCTCGGCGACCGCGACCTCACCCGCTGGGTGACGCCGGCCGGCCGGATCCTCGCCCGCGGCGTGCAGCGGATCGTGCGCGCTCTCGGCCCCCACGCCGCCCTCGTGATCATGCTGCTGGTGGGCCTCGTGCTGGCCGTCGGCCTCTCCGCGGTCGCCGCGCAGGTCTACGACAACGTGACCGACTCCGACGGGGTCGCCGGGTTCGACAAGCCGATCCTCGCGTTCATGATCGGCATCCGGACGCCGTGGCTGAACGACGCGGCGACCGCCTACACGGACGTGGCGGGCGTCACGGTCATGCCGATCATCGCGGTCGTCGCCATGCTGACCCTCGCGGTGCGGCGACGCTCCTGGACGCCGATCATCCTGGTCACCGCGGCCGGCACCGGATCCCTGCTGCTCACCATCGCCGGCAAGGACCTCATCGGCCGCGCCCGTCCTGCCCTCGCCGACGCGGTGCCGCCGTACGAGACGTCGCCGTCGTTCCCGAGCGGCCACACGCTCAACGCGGTGGCGATCGCCGGGATCCTCACCTACCTGCTCCTCCTCCGGCAGCACCGCCGGGCGACGCGCGTGCTCTCGATCACTGTGGCCGTCGTCTTCGCCCTCACGATCGGCCTCTCCCGCGTCTACCTCGGCCACCACTGGTTCACGGATGTGCTCGCCGCCTTCTTCCTCAGCGGCGCGTGGCTCGCGCTGGTGATCACGGCGCATCGCTTGTATCTCACGGCGCGGCGGCCGGGGGCGGTGGAGTCGAGCGCGGAGCACTGATCCGCGGCTGAGGGCGCGACAGCACGGCCAACCCGGCGGCCTGCGGATGCGGCGCGCCGCATCGTGCCCGTGTCGGGAGCATGAGACGCGTGCGCTTGCCGCCGGTCTGCGCGGGCTGGAGCCAGGAGCGCCTGGGTTGCATGAGGGAGCGGCCTCCGGCCGATCCACGACTACGGGTATGGGTCGGGGGACGATCAAGCCTCAGGTCTAGCGGCCAGAGCGGTCTGACTATTAGCTCTTGGGCAGGCCATGGGGAGCCCATGGCCGCGGTCGAAGGAGCCCACATGAGCAAGGCAAGCACTTGGAGAACAGCAGCCGTCCTGGGGGTGATCGGAGCATCGGTCATTGCCGGCGCCGGCGCTGCGAAAGCCGAGACGAGCTCTAGCCCGGCTACCGCATCAGCGGCGGCCGCGACGCCGAGCTTCGAGATCTTTTACGGTCTCAACTGCTCGTCGGCGTCGCGCATCTACACGGGAGCGAACCACGGCGAGGCGTGGATCAACGACACCTTCAACAGCACGCAGTATGGCAGCGCCGGCTCGGGTCAGCGGATTCGCAACAACGCGGCATCCATCCGGACGTTGAACGTGCAGTCGGTCAACATCAAGGGCAATGACGGCACGTACATCACCTTCTACACCCACGGCAACTGCGCATCGCTCGAATCCGCGTATGGCAACCGCCGGAACAACAACATCGGGTGGCAGACCGTTCCGGTGGGCGGCTGGAACGGCTGACCGCGACGACTCGCGGTCGCTGTCGCGCCGAGCGTCGGCGGCGGTGCCAAGCGGCCGACCGGCTCGCGCGAAGCGTGCGACCCTTGCCGCATGGATCTCGAGGTCGGCCCCGCGCTGACCATCCCCGCGGCCGAGCTGCGCTGGCGGTTCTCGCGGTCGTCGGGGCCCGGCGGGCAGCACGTCAACACGTCCGACAGCCGGGTTCAACTCACGTGGTATGCAGCCGGGTCGATGGTGCTCAGCGATGAGCAGCGGGCGCGGATCCTCCAGCGGCTCGACCGGCGCATGGTCGGGGGAGCGATCACCGTGACGGTCTCCGAGCAGCGCTCGCAGCTGCGGAACCGGGTGGCTGCCCTCGACGCGCTGCGCGAGATCGTGGCCGATGCGCTCGCGCCCGACGCCGCCCTGCGACGGCCGACCCGTCCCACGAAGGGCTCGCAGCGCCGCCGCCTCGCAGCCAAGACGCAGCGCTCCGCGACGAAGCAGCAGCGCAAGCGCCCGACCGGCGACTGAGCGCGCGGCGTCAGCGGATCAGGCCGACGCCCCCACGGACGCCTCGGAACGGTCCCACCCCAGCGCCTGCCCAATCTCCTTGATCGCCGCGAGCGACCGCAGGTTGAAGTCCACGCCGAGCTGATTCGAGGTGGTCATAGCGAGCAACACCGTTCAGGGGTTCGGTCTCCCGTGGGCGATAGCGCTGAAGTGTTAATAAACATCCAGCCGTCTCCAGTAGGGCTGCCGTCAAGGTCCATGCACTGGACCACTTGAATGGCCCCGCGGTGACTTAGCTGTAGAGGTTGTGCTGTGCGCTCAGCCGATACGAGCCGTCTGATGAGATGTCGACTCAGTGCTCTCAGAATTGTACCGACTCAGGCGTCAGCTCTCGATAGCCACCGTCACCTTAGTGACGGAGACTACGTCTAGATGAGTGGCGGTTGCAACGGTTGGATGAAAAAGTGCAATGTTCACTCCATTGTCGCTGCTGACCGAGCTTGTGTAAATGACCCCGTCGAATCCCCTCTTCTTGATGTACTCGCAGAGGTACTGTGTTGGAACGTACTCATAAGCGACGCCGCTCGGCTGAACGGGGCGAGTCAGTTCTTCGCCTAGTCGCTCAAGGAGTGGTAGGTCGGCTCGAAGTTGGATGATTAAGGTCTCATCGCCATCGCTAAGCGGCGAGATTAGGGATCGAGGATCACGAAGGTCAGCTAGCTTGAGGTTGTCTGCGTCTGACAGGTCGAAGCGAGCAACACATGCTCGCTCGCCGGTGTGAGGGCGAAGCTCTGCGACAGCGGTTGCGCGGGTGGACCCCAGGTAGAGGTACGGAATACCTGCGGGATTTGCTCGACCGTGACCCGCCTTGTTGCGCGGAGGAGCCCCCATGTCTGTCAGAGGAAATGCATCGTCGCCCGTCATTAGGCGGGCCCGATACCAGTCGCTGAACTCGTGAGCATTGGGTGTAGTGATCAGTTGGTCTAGCAGAACCGCCAAGCGATCCATGTCCATGGGTTCCTCGAGGAACCATCGGTTGCTGTGCATGAGCTCGTCACGCAACTCTTCCCAGCGACGAAGATTGCCGCCGTCCGAATGCGCGATAGGCATGAACTTCTTGCGGACGATTTCGCCATCGTCCAGAACATCGGCGAGTAGCTCTTTTGCTTCTGCTTCACTCAACCTGTCGCTCGAGAACATCCTCCACTCGCTGATCAGGTGTCGGACCAGGAAATCCCCGTGCGGATTCTCGGTGTAGGTCGCGATGAGCGGCGCAAACCATTGACTCAGCCTGGAGGGGATAACGCAGAGCACATCTGTCTCGCCACAGTAGTCGCAGTTCTGCCTAACAGGTTCACATTGATTGATCAGTTCTGCTCGAACGTGTCGATCATTAAAACAAGTCGCGCAGCAACGGCGCTCAGACATTCGCGTGGTAGGCTGCAAGCGTCTCGATGTGATGCTTGATGGACAATTTCTTGACATATCCCAGGCCAGGGAAGTGTTTGCGGGAGTGCAAATCGCGGAACTCTTCGACAGACGTTGTGGAGAGAATCTTCGTTAGGGGATCATCGACCGCTGAGATGAGCTTGGCGAGCGCCTGCGCGAATTTGCCTGCTGGGTCGACAGGAGTGTCGTTTGAGTCGGACTTGAAATGATAAACGAACATCGCGTCATCGTTTGAAGGGTCGATATAGGTCAGATGGATGGCCACGGCATATGCGGGGCCGCCGCCCTCGCTGTAGTGATCGCCAATCGTCAGGAAGTCACCGTAGCCATCGCCTCCTAGCTCTTCGTAGGTCACGTGAAGATCTGAGAACCTGTCGACGAGGTCGTAGTCCGCGTTTTTCATCCGTTTGAACCCGTCTTCAATCAGGATACGCCGTGCGCCCTTAAATGGGCGGCGGTAGAGGGTATTACGGGCGTCAAGAAAAACATGCGTCATTGAATCCGGCTGGACGTTGTTCGCTAGGGTCTTTCCGTCGGTGAACCCCGCATGCACGAGCGTTAGTGGCCGTTCAGAGTAGGGTTCGATGAGCCGAAGGACCTCGCCCACAGTCAGGTCGCTCGTGAGAAGAAGCGCCGGAGAGATTGCGTCGTTGTCTCCGTGGCTGTCGGCCATGTATTGTGCAAGAATTTCGCTGCTATCCCTGTGGTCACCGTGTCTCGGATTCACGATCACCGTGGCTTTGGCCCCGTTCAGGAGCAGTTCGTCTAAGGTGCGCTGAAGTCCTTTGAAGGTCTCGCGAACCGGCTCGATGATCGGATTGAAACCTGCGTCTGCGATGACCGCCGCTGACTCGCGGATTGCTATCAACTCGAACTGCTTACCGCGAAAGTAGGGAAAGTACATCTTCGTTCCTAACTCCAGGTCATCACTGACGACATTGATGTACTAGTGGCTGCAGACAAATTTGCGCGCCCGCCGTCGTTTAGGTCGCCGAACAGGGCTGCAGTCCTGATCGACGGCGGCAAAGTGCCAATGTGCGCTTCCTGAGCTGCGCGTGTTCGACTCTGCTTCAAGACGGTGACGGCATGCCGATGCACTTCGACCGGATCGAGAGCCGCATAAATCCGTCTTAGTTCCGCCCGGAGGTGGGTGTTCGGAACGTCGGGCGTCTCTACGCCAATCCTCGAGAGCACCTGCGCAGCTTCGCTTGAGCGGAGAGTGTCTAAGAGTGCCGTTGGGTCGATGCGTTCGGGAAGATCCCGGGTTTCACGAATGACCTGCAGCCGAAGGCGAGGAGATAGTGCAAGTACGCCGACGTCATCCGGGGCCAGGCGAAGTACAGCGTCCGCTTGCCGGGGGCTCGTGACCACCGTGACACTCGCGAAGACAGACCTGTAGTCGCTGAGCTGGCTAGCGAGCCGACCGAGCGAATCTCTCTCCGACTTGATCTCGTAAGCCGTGGCGGTATCGTTGAGAATGACTAGATCCGCCTTGGACGCTCGTGCGCGCACCTCGCTCAAAACAGTTGCTGTGCGGAGGTTATGTCGACCGAGGGCGATCTTCTCGACTACCGCACTCCGATAGACATAGTCGTCTCTATTACCTGACTTCGTCAGCTTCTGGTAACCGAGATTGAGTGCGTCCCGGAGCGTCGCTCCTCCGGGCAGATCCGCTGGGACGGAAGTGTCTTGCAGGAGGCGAGCGACAAGGGGAGAGCGGCCGCTTCGGCCAAGTTCGCGGATAGCGGCAGGCGAGAACAGTCGCGAGAGAGCAGCGAGCTCTGGGGTGGCCGGTGAACCCACGCGAAACACCTCCCACTGTTTGGAACCGTTGGCTGATTGTAGTAGGCGATTCGTGCAGGCTCTGTGAGCCGCGGCGCTAGTGGGTTGTTCTAAGCGGCGCCTTCCGTGACGGGCGCTTCCTCAACTGTCAGCGGATGAGGCCGACGCCCCCCACCGCGGCATCCGCGCGATCCCACCCCAGCGCCGCCCGATCTCCTTGATCGCCGCGAGCGACCGCAGGTTGAAGTCCACGCCGAGCTGGTTCGGGATCGTGACGAGGAGGGTGTCGGCCGCGGCGATCGCCTGGTCCTTGCCGAGCTCCTCGATGAGCCGCTCGGGGGTGCCGATGTAGGAGCGCCCGAAGCGCCACTTCTCGCCGCCGACCTGGCCCACCTGGTCCCGGCCCTCGATCTGTGAGCGGACGCCGAAGAAAGCTTCCGACTCGTCGTCGACGATGGGGATGATGCTGCGGCTGACGCTCACGCGCGGCTCCCACGCGTGCCCGGCGGCGGCCCAGCCGTCGCGGAACAGCTGGATCTGCTCGGCCTGCAGCACGTCGAGCGGCACGCCGGTGTCCTCCGAGAGGAGCGTCGACGACATGAGGTTCATGCCCTGCTCGGCCGCCCACCGGCCGGTGGCGCGGGTGCCGGCGCCCCACCAGATCCGCTCGCGGAGGCCCGGCGACTGCGGCGTGATGGCGACGCCGCCCGCGATGATCCCGCGCTGCGGTGCCGCGGTCGCGAGCTCCTCGCCCTCGAGCGCGCGGAGGAAGAGGTCGGTGTGGCGGTGGGCCATGTCGGCGTCGGTCTCGCCGTCGCGCGGCACGTAGCCGAACGACTCGTAGCCGGCCTCGACCTGCTCGGGGGATCCGCGGCTGATGCCGAGCTGCACCCGCCGGTTGGAGATGAGGTCGGTCATCGCCGCCTCCTCCGCCATGTAGAGGGGGTTCTCGTAGCGCATGTCGACGACGCCGGTGCCGATCTCGATCCGCCTGGTGCGGCTCGCGATGGCGGCCAGCAGCGGGAACGGCGACGCCTGCTGCGGCGCGAAGTGGTGCACGCGGAAGTACGCGCCGTCGATGCCGATCTCCTCGGCCGCGATCGCGAGGTCGACCGACTGCAGGAGCGAGTCCTGGGCGGTGCGGACGCGGGATCCGCGCACGTCCTGCCAGTGGTTGAACGACAGGAAGCCGATCTTGGTGGCCATGGGGCGCTCCTCGGTGCTCGACGGCGGCGGATCCAGGTGGCTGCGTCTGCATGGATGTGAACCACGGCCCTGAGCCTGCCTATTCCCCCGAGTCGTGCGGGTCCTCGGTATCCGTCGGCTCGATCAGCTCGCGCTCGACGAACTCCTCGCGACGCGCTCGCTCGAGCGACTCGATCAGTCGCTTCGCGCCGACTGGGTTCCGGAGCAGGTAGGAGGTCTCGTCGTGCTCGGACATGGGAGCCTTTCGTCGGGGGTGACGCGAAGGTACCTGGCGCCCCCGACCTCACCGGCCTACGCTCCGACCATGCACCGCATCTTCACGACGTCGTTCGCGTCGGTCTACGTGCTCTACGTGAAGAAGGTGGAACGGAAGGGACGCACGCGCGCGGAGGTCGACCAGGTCATCACCTGGCTCACCGGCTTCGACGCCGCGGAGCTCCAGCACCACCTCGACGCGGAGACCACGTTCGAGGACTTCTTCGCCGCCGCGCGCCTCACCCCGCTCGCCGACGAGGTCCGCGGCGTCATCTGCGGCGTCCGCATCGAGGAGATCGACGACCCGCTCATGAAGGAGATCCGGATCCTCGACCGGCTCGTGGACGAGGTGGCTCGCGGCCGGCCGATGCAGAAGGTGCTGCGCGGCAGCTAGGCGATCCGCACCGCATCCGCCAGCACCGCCGCGGGCAGCACCGCGCTCGCGTGCAGCACCTCGACGCCGAGCAGGCGGCCGTCGGCGTCGAAGTCGAGCGCGACCTCGCCGCGGTCGCCGGGCGTCGTGATGGAGTGGATCGTCGTCTCCACGCGTCCGTCGCCGGCCGGCCCGGCCAGCTCGACGTACGCGGCGTCCGCGACCCGTCGTACGTGACCCGCATCATGCGCCCGCCGTCATCACCCGACGGAACGCGTCGAGCGTCTCGCGCAGCACCTCGGCGAGGTCGGTCTCGGCGCCGCCCTCGGAGAGCCAGCGGCCGATGGAGACGCCGAAGACCGTCGCGGTGGCGTGGGCGACGAGCACGGCGGTGAGCGGATCCGACCCGCGCTCCGCGAAGCCCTGGCGCACGGCCTCCTGCATCGCCTGCACCTTGCGCATCTCGCGCTCCTGCAGCCCCGCGTCGGCGCCGATGATGCGCTTGCGGGCGAGCAGGGTGTCGCGCCCCTCCGCGAACTGGGAGGCGACGACCTCCGGGAAGCCGTCCTCGACGACCTGGAGCGGGGAGCGGTCGGGCGACGCCTCGCGGATGATGCGCGTCACGAGCGCGGGCAGCTCGTCCTCCTCGGCGAACAGCACCTCGCGCTTGTCGGCGAAGTGGCGGAAGAAGGTGCGGGTGGTGAGGCCGGCGCGGGCGGTGATCTCCGGCACGGTCGTCTCGGCGAAGCCCCGGCTCTGGAACAGCTCGAGCGCGGCGGCCGCTAGGCGCTCGCGCGTGTCCGGCTGCCATCTGCTCATGCGTCGATCCTAGGTGATGACGCGACGTGCCATGACAGTGCATACTGATGACACGCGATGTCATCAGGCAGCGCGATCCTCAGATCGGAGATCCGCCGTGTCCACCGAAACCGCCGCCTGGCTCGCCTCGTCCGCCGCCGACCTCACCGTCGGGTCCGCGCCGCGCACCGCACCCCGGGAGGGCGAGGTCGCCGTCCGCGTCCGCGCCGTCGCGATCAACCCGCTCGACACCATGAAGCAGCACATGGGCGACCTCATGTACCGCTGGCTCCCGCACCCCGCGGTGCTGGGCGAGGACGTCGCGGGCGTCATCGAGGAGGTCGGCCCCGGCGTCACGCGCTTCGCCGTCGGCGACCGGGTCGTCGCGTACGCGGTGGGCATGGAGAAGGGGCGGCGGCACGCGCCCGAGGGCGGGTTCCAGACGCGCGCGATCGTGCGCAACAACCTCGCCGCGCCGATCCCGGACGCGATGCGCTTCGAGGACGCCGCCGTCCTCCCGCTCGGGATCTCGACCGCCGCGTCCGGCCTCTTCGGCGCCGGCCAGCTCGGCTTGCGCATGCCCGACGCGACCACGCCGCCGACGGGGGAGACCGTGGTGGTGTGGGGCGGATCCACGAGCGTCGGCATGAACGCGATCCAGCTCGCGGTCGCCGCCGGCTACGACGTCGTGACGACCGCGTCGCCGCGCAACCACGAGCTCGTGAGGAGCCTCGGCGCGAGCCGCGCGTTCGACTACCGCAGCCCGACGGCGGTCCGCGACATCACGGCGCAGCTCGCGGAGAGCGGCCGCAAGGTGGCGGGCGTGCTCGCGATCGGCACGGGATCCGGGGCGCCGGCCGTCGACATCGCCATCGCGAGCGGCGCGACGCGGGTCAGCATGGCGAGCCCGCCGGTGTCGTTCGAGACCCTGCCGCGCGGCGGCCGCGTGGGCCTGCCGCTCGTGCGCCTCGGGATCCGCATGGGCACGGCGACCCCGGCCCTGATGCTCCGCGCACGCGTCCGCGGGATCCGGGCGAGCTTCATCTGGGGCAGCGCGCTCATGCACGACGGCGTCGGCGCGATGCTCTGGGGGCGGTTCCTGCCGGCCGCGCTCGCCGAGGGCCGCTACGTGGCGGCGCCCGCAGCCGAGGTCGTCGGCACGGGGCTCGAGGCGATCCAGCCGGCGATGGACCGCCTGCGCGCGGGCGTCTCGGCACGGAAGCTCGTGGTCGCGCTCTAGCTGTACTCGGCCATGACGTTGGTGACACTTCGGGGCGTGTGAAGAGGCCTCCTGGCTTGATGGAGCTGTTCAGTTCAACCATCGCCAGGAGGCCTCGATGTCCCACGGTAATGCTCGTCTGACGGTTCACGGGAGGGTTCTCCTCGTGCGGCGGGTGGTGGAGGATCGTCGGCCGGTCGCGCACGTCGCGCGGGAGCTGGGGGTGTCGCGGCAGTGCGCGCATCGATGGGTGAACCGGTTCCGTGCCGAGGGGCTGCGAGGGCTGACGGATCGGTCATCGCGGCCCCGGTCAGTACCGAGGCGAACGAGCCCGGAGCGGGAACGGGCCGTGCTGGAAGCGCGGGCCCAGTTGCGGGCGGGTCCTGCGCGGCTGGCTCCGGTGACAGGTGTTCCATCCCGTACGATCTCCCGGATCCTGCGCCGGCACGGGGCGCCGCCGTTGGCATGGTTGGACCCCGTCACCGGGGCCGTGATCCGGGCATCCCGGTCAACGGCGCACCGGTATGAGCACGAGCATCCGGGTGATCTGATCCACGTGGACGTGAAGAAGCTCGGGAGGATCCCGGACGGAGGCGGCTGGCGGGTCCACGGGCGCAGCGAGCAGGTCCGCGGCCGCGGGATCGGGTTCGATTACGTCCATGCCGCGGTCGATGACCACACCCGTCTCGCCTACGCGGAGATCCATCCCGATGAGAAAGGCGCGACCGCGGCCGGGTTCCTGACCCGCGCAGCGGCGTACTTCGCCGGGCGCGGGATCACCCGGATCGAGCGGGTCATCACGGACAACGCGTTCGCCTACCGGCACTCGACCGTGTTCAAGAACGCCGTCCAGGACCTGGGCGCGCGGCAGAAGTTCATCCGCCCGCACTGCCCCTGGCAGAACGGCAAGGTCGAGCGCTTCAACCGGACCCTCGCGACCGAGTGGGCCTACCGGCAACCCTTCACCAGCAACCAACACCGGGCCGACGCGCTTGACCCCTTCATCGAGCACTACAACACTGAACGAATCCACTCAAGCCACGGGCTCACGCCCGCGGCCCGAGTGTCACCAACGTCATGACCCAGTACACCTAGCGCCCTACTTGCTGCACCAGCTCCGGTGGACGTCCGGCAGCGTCAGGTGCCACGTGCGGTCCTGATTGCGCACGCACTGGTGGAGGAGCCAGAAGACGTAGCCGCTGGCTCCGATGAGGGCGCCGGCGACCAGCGCGCACGAGAGGACGAGGAACGAGGCACATGCCACGCTCGTGACGGCGGCGGCCGTCACGAGGGCGCCATTGCCCAGCATCACCTTCCACAGGGGGATGTCCAGGGTCACCCCGTGGCGGAAGAAGCCCTTAATCTTGCCGAAGAGCTTCTTGAACGAGAACTTAGCGACGCCGACGCCAGTGCCAGTGCCAGTGCCGGGACCGGCGGCTGCGCCGGGGTCGTCGTCCTGCACGTCCGAGCCCGGAGTAGCGGTCGTGGGCTGTGTCCGGAGGGCCTGCACCTCTTCGCTCATCTGCCGCGTGATCTCCGACCTGCTCATGGGCGGTGCGTCGGGCGCTCCCGAGCGGGCGGCGACGGCCGCGTCGACCAGCTGGTCGATGGAGATGCGACCGGAGAGGATGTCCTGCTCCACCGTGTCCTGGGAGATGGAGTGCGCGATCGACGCCTCCGCCGCGTGCGCGGACGGGGGAGCGACGGCGAAGGTGGCGATGACGACGAGGGTCGCGGCGGCGGCGGCGACGGGCAGGGTGCGCCGCAGGTTGCGGAGGCGACGGGAAGCGCGGAGGTGACCGAGCGCGCGGGAAAGCGGCGCGAGGGCGAGCGCCGAAGGGCGGGGAGGGTGAGAGGGCATGGCGCATCCGTTCACGGTCGTTGTGGGGTGGTCGGGGAAGGATCATGCTTAGCGGTCGGCGAGAGCGGAGGGAAACGCGCTCACGATAAGCCAGGGGTAGCCAGCGGTGCGCCGCACTGTTTACAGGCGGTGCCGCGGCCCCGGCCGCTGATCTCCCATGCGCCTCCCGGTCGCTCGGCGGCCTCATCGGCCACTGGCCTGGTAGCTGGCTGCACCGCGGACCCGTCACGCCGTGGGCGGGCGAGTGGCGCATCTCCGGCGAGGACGGCGAGCTGACCTTCACGAGCCGCGGCGAGGGCGTGTCCGCCGACCGGGTCGGGATCCGCGATGCCGACGGCTCCGACGACGCCGAGCGCGAGCGCGACCTGGAGACCCTGCCGCTCCTCGGCCGCGCGGCGGGCCTGCGCGCCTTCGCCCTCTCGATCCTCGGCGGCCCGCCGCCCGAGACGAGCGGCCGCGACAACCTCGGCAGCCTCGCCCTCATGGAGGCGGCCGGCCGCTCGGCGGAGTCGGGACGCTTCGAGGACGTGCCCGACCCGCTCGCGGATCGACGAGAGCGCTCGCCCGCGGAGCCTCTCCTCGTGGGGTCAGGAGGTGGGGTGCGTGCGACCGTCCCAATGGGTCACGCCATCCGCACCCACCCAGTGGTAGACGCGGTGGCGGCCCTGGCCGAATGTGCTCTCGGTCAGCTTGCGGCCGCGCAGACCCGCGGCATCCGCGTCCGTTCGGTTGATGAGCGGGATCTTCCACAGCGAGCCGTCGCGGAGATCCTCTGCACCGAGGAGGAGGCGGTCCACGTCGATCGTGAAGGCGCCGATGACGAATCGCGAACGGGGTCGCGGCCCGTGCACCGCCACCAGGGTGCGAGGCGTCTCCTCAGGTCTCTCGCGCCACCCGGCCATGTGCCGATTGATCTGCCACCACGCTTCCGCATCCGCAGCGATGACGGTCTCGTCCGGGTTGCTGGGATCCGCCATGGCGCGGCCGTCCCGCATCACCTTGCCGGCAGCAAGGTAGACGATGAGCGCTCCGCCGGCCTGACGTGCCAGGGCGGCTTCATCGACCGGTGCAATGCTGATGCGCTCAGCCAGCTCCGGCGGCACCCCGAGCGGCACGAAGGCATGCCCATCGCCGCTCGCCACGTTGAACTCCGGCTTCAGCGCCGAGATGAGGGCGGCTTCCACCTCGTGGCCGGTCGACTCGTTCGCGAAGGGCCCGGCGATCTCGAGGGCATAGTCGCCCTGGCCGATCCAATCCTCTAGGGCGGTGTTGTGACTCCCCGACGAGTGCGTGAGAGCACGCGCGGGTGTCGTCCCATATCCCACGTACTTCGGCTTCCCGGCCGCGCCGATCGTGCGGTACAGGTAGACGTAGGACCCAGAACCTTCACCGTCGCTCATGTCCGGACCGTACAGGCCTCCGCGTGATTCCCACACGGCCCCCTTTGGGGTCGGCCGACGCCCGGCGTCACGCAGGAATAGCCGGGCGGCGTCCCGCGAGGCCCGACGGAGTGCCGCATCCCCGACATCGACCGAAGGAATCGCCATGACCCTCACCGAGAGCGCCAGTCCCGCATCCACCGAGCGCACCGCCGACACGGCCGTGCCGATCGTGCGCGAGCTCGACACCCGCTGGAGCCCGCGCTCCTTCGACGCGACCGCGACCGTCTCCGACCAGCAGCTCGACGCGCTGCTCGAGGCCGCGCGCTGGGCGCCGTCCGGCAGCAACCAGCAGCCGCGCCGCTTCATCGTCGCCCGCCGCGGCACGCACGCGTTCGACATCATCGTCGACTCGCTCGTCGGCTTCAACGCGGCGTGGGCCGTCAACGCGTCGGCGCTCGTCGTCGCGATCGCCGAGACCTCCACGGTCGAGGGCGAGAAGCGCCCGTACGTGGCCTACGACCTCGGCCAGGCCGTCGCGCACCTCTCCGTGCAGGCGCAGGCCGAGGGCCTGCACACGCACCAGATGGCCGGCGTCGAGTTCGACAAGCTGTCCGCCGCGTTCGACCTGCCCGAGAACCTGCAGCCGCTCACGGTCACGGCGGTCGGCGTGGTCGCCCCCGCCGATGCGCTGGAGGGCCCGCTCGCCGAGCGCGAGACGGCGCCGCGCTCGCGCCTGCCGCTCTCGGAGCTGGTGCTCGTCCGCGAGTAGCCGCCCGGGTGGCGATGCCCCCCGCTCGACGACGGCCGCCGACCCTCGGGTCGGCGGCCGTCGTCGCGTCCGGGCGCGCTGTGGCGGGTGCTCGGGTCACCCACCCGTGCGCGTCAGCCGCCGAGCACGCGCCCGACGAGGTCCTGCACGAACGGGATGGCGTCCTGCACCTGGTCGACGCTCGCGATCACGGTCGCGACGAGCGGCCAGGCGGATCCCACGAGCGTCGCCACCACGGCGGAGACCGCCGCGACCCACGCGACGCGGCCGTCCCGGGTGCGGGCGGAGACCACGAGCATCACGACCGCGACCACCAGCGACACCCCGACGCCGAGAGCGATGAGGGTCACGGGCACGTCCAGCTGGCCGACGGTCGCCGCGTCGGCCGCGCCGATGAACCCGAGCACGGGCAGCAGGACGACGACCACGACCACGAGCACCACGACCAGACCGGTGACGGCGGCCGCGTGCGTGGCCCGCAGACGGCGACGGAGGAGCGGGCCGGCCATGCGGGCGCTCATCGTGCGGCTCCGCGGACGGCGACGTCGTCGGTCGGGTGGACGGCGGCGTTCTGCGCGGCATGGGATCCGCGGGTCGAGTCGGTCATGGCTGCTCCTGTCGGGTGATGCGTCACCCAGGAGACGGGACGGGCCCGCGGATCGTCCCGCCCGTCCAGGCGGCGCCCAGCGGGGAGCGCAAGACGTTCGCTCCGCGGACTGGGCAGGGTGCCCGCGGTTCGCTCGACGGATCGGGTGGGGGCGAGCCCGGTTCGCGTAGAGTCCGGCACGCCCGCCGTCCCCGATCCCCGGAGAGCCCCCATGACCGAGATCCTCGACTACGTCCGCACCTGGCTCGACCACCGCGTCTGGCAGACCCGCGTCCCCGGTGCCCAGGTCGCCATCGCCCGGCACGGCGATCTCGTGCTGTCGGAGGCGTTCGGCGTCGCGGATCCCACGACGGGCGCGCCGCTCACGCCCGCGCACCTGTTCCGCGTCGCGTCGCACTCCAAGTCGTTCGCCGCCACCGCGATCCTGCAGCTCGCCGAGCAGGGCGCCCTCCGCCTCGACGACCGGCTCGGCGTGCACGTGCCCGAGCTGGCCGAGGCGGGATCCGAGCTCGCCGACGTCACGATCGCCGCCCTCCTCGAGCACGGCGCGGGAGTCCTCCGCGACGGGTTCGACGGCGACCACTGGCAGCATTCCGGCCCGTTCCCGGACCGGCGGCACCTCCTCGCCATCGCGACGACGCCCGGCGTCGCCAAGGTCGCGCCCGACACCGCGTTCAACTACTCCAACATCGGGTACTCGCTCCTCGGCCTCGTGATCGAGTCGGCGTCCGGCCTGTCCTTCGCGGACTACATCGACGAGCGGATCATCGCGCCGCTCGGCCTCCGCGACACCACGGCCGAGTACGTCCCGGCGCGCGCGGACGAGTACGCGGCGGCCTCCACCTCGCTCCGCACCTCGCGCGAGCGCACCGTCCTCCCGCACGTCGACACGCGCGCCATGGCCGCGGCCACCGGCGTCACGAGCACCGCGTCCGAGCTCGTCACCTTCTTCTCCGCGCTCGTGCTGCCCGATGACGAGCGGCTCATCTCGGCCGCGTCGAAGCGCGCCCAGCAGCGGCCGCGGTACGTCACGGGCGCGGATCCGGCCGGCACCCGCCGCTACGGCTACGGCCTCATCATCGAGCGCGTCGGATCGGGCGAGCACGAGGCCACCGTGCTCGGCCACTCGGGCGGGTACCCGGGCCACATCACGCGCACGGCGGTGGATCCCGTGAGCGGCTGGGCGGTCAGCGTGCTCACGAACGCGATCGACGGCCCCGCGGCCGCGCTCAGCACGGGCATCCTCGAGCTGTTGCTCGCCGACTCCGCCGCCACCGACGCGGAGCGCGCCGCCGTCGAGGCGCCCTTCACGGGCCGGTTCGCGAACGTCTGGGGGATGCAGGACTTCCAGGTGGTCGGCGACCGCTTCCTCCGCATCGACCCGCAGGCGGAGCACCCGCTCGAGTCGGTGGACGTGCTCGAGGCGACGGACGACTCGTCCGCGCGCATCGTGGAGGGCGACGGGTTCGGATCCGTCGGCGAGGAGGTCACGGTCGACCGCGCCGCCGACGGCTCCGTCGATCGGATCCGCGCGGGCGGCGGCATGACGCTGGAGCCCGAGACGCGCGCGTGGGTCCCGAGGTCGCGCGGCTGAGGCCGCCCCGCGAGCAGGTGGCCGGGCGCGCACCGCCCGGCCACCTCCGCTCCACCTCCCGGAAGGATCCGCGTCACGCGAGATCCATACAGTGCCGGAGGCCGCACGGCCGCCCGCTCCCGACGAGAGGCACCATCATCACCACCCCGTTCCGACGTCCCCGCGCCCGCACCGCGACGCTGCTGTCGACCACCGCGATCCTCGGCCTGCTGCTCACCGGCACCGGCGTCACCGCCGCGACCGCCGCCGACGCGCCCACCACGCCGGCCACGAGCGCCGCCACCGCCCCGGCCGTCGCGCCCTTCGACCAGGCCACGCTCGACGCCCCGTACCCGTCGAACAGCACCTACGACTTCGTGCCGATGCTCGACCAGTTCACCTCGCTTAAGGCGAACCGGCCCGACATCATGAAGCTCAACGACAAGAAGACCATCACGATCAACCAGGCCGCCACGAAGGCGCAGTCGGCCCGGGCGATCATCGACCAGTACGCCGACATGTCCATCACGATGTCGGATGGACTCGGCAAGGACCTCGGCGAGATCTACCGCACGGCGCGCGAGGCGGGCCAGCTGCCGAAGACGGATGCGCTGCTCGCCAAGAACGGCGGCCTCGTCGGCAAGTACTCGTCCACCAACCCCGTGAAGACGTACTTCGCCAACCCGCGCCCCTACGTCGCGTTCCCGCTGAAGCTCAAGTACCGCGACAAGCCGGGCGGCAACGCGTGGGCCGGCCAGGACGGCTCGTACCCCAGCGGCCACACCTCGCAGGCGTTCTGGCAGGGCACCGCGCTCGCGACGATGCTGCCGGAGCTCGCGCCGCAGATCCTCGCCCGCGCCTCCGACGCCGGCAACAACCGCATCATCATGGGCGCGCACTACCCGCTCGACGTGATGGCCGGCCGCATGATGGGCCAGAAGATCGTCGAGCGCCGCTGGTCCGACCCGGAGTTCCGCACGCTGTTCGAGCAGGCGTCGACCGAGCTGCGCACGGTGCTCGAGGCCAAGTGCGGCGCGGCGCTCGCCGTCTGCATCGCGAAGGACAAGCCGTACCTGTCCACGAAGCAGGCGCTGAAGGTCTACGAGCAGCGCATGAGCTACGACTTCCCGCGCGTCGGTGACAAGGGCCAGCCGATCACGGTCCCCACGGGCGCCGAGTCGCTCCTCATCACGAGCCACCCCGACCTCACGCCGGAGCAGCGCCGCCAGGTGCTCGCGCTCACCGCCATCGACTCGGGCGAGCCCCTCGACGAGGGCACCGAGGGCAGCTGGCAGCGCATCGACCTCCCGGCCGCGATGGCCGCGAAGGTCGTGGTGACGGCCGACGGCACGGTGTCGCTCGTGAAGACCGGGAAGCGCTGACCGGATCCGTGTCCGCCGAGAGGGGCGGGTGGCCGCGTGGCCGCCCGCCCCTCCATCGTCCGTAGGGGGGCGCAGGGCTCAGGCCGCGACGCGACGCCGGCGATACAGGAGGCCCGTGGCGGCGACGAGCCCGCCGGCGGCGGCGAGGCCCGCGGCGATGGCGAGGTTCTCGGCGAGCGTGTTGATCCCGATGCCCGCCGTGCGGACCGCGCCGAGCGCCTGCGGGGAGGGATCAGCGGGCGCGGCGGCGCCTTCGTCCGTCGTCGCAGCCGCCGCATCCGCGGTGTCCGGAGCGGAGCCGAGCTCCGGCGTCGACCCCGGCGCGACCCGGTGCCGCGTCGCCTGCTCGTACGCGTACGCCATCGCGAGCAGGTCGCCGTCGCGGCTGCGGGGCGCGGCGAGCTCCAGGCCGACCGGTGCGCCCGTCGAGGTGAAGCCGGCGGGCACCGAGATCGTCGGGATCCCGGTGTTCGCGCCGATGTCGCAGAACGTGGTGCCCGCCCAGGCCGGCGTCGCGCTCGTGGCGCTCGTGGGCATCGCGAGGGCGTCGACGCCCTGCTCGACGAAGAACGCGTCCGCCGCCGCCTTGCCCGCGTCCTGCTCCGCGATCGACCTCTCGTACTCCGGGTTCGGGATGTCCTCGTGGCCGAGGAAGTAGGCGATGTCGCCGTCGGTGAGGGCGCTCGGCCGGTCGGCCATCACGTCGGCGAACGACAGCACGTCGGGGGGCTCGGTGCGGGCCGCGACGCGCGCCGACCAGGTGGCGGGCGTCTCGCGGAGGAAGCGGTCGATGGCCGGCCGCATGTCCCGCCACCCGCCGCTCTGCAGCGTCTGCTCGACGAACTCCCGCGTGAGCGGCACCTCCACGACCTCGGCGCCCTGGGCCTCGAGGTCGCGCACGGCCTGCTCGAACAGGGCGGTCGTCTCGGCGAGGCCCGGCCGCTCGGGATCCTCCTCGGACGGCCAGCGCACCACGCCGATCCGCTTCCCCGCCAGCGCGTCGGGGCGGAGGCCGGCGACGTACGCGTCGGTGGCCTGCTCGTCGACGATGGCCGTGAGCGGATCCGCCGGGTCGCGCCCCGCGAGCACCTCGGTGAGGAGCGCGGCGTCGGCGACCGTCGTGGTCATCGGGCCGGACACGTCCTGCCGGGGAGAGAGCGGCACGATGCCGGCCGTGCTCGTGAGGCCCATCGTCGGCCGGAAGCCGACGAGCGACTGGTGCGCGGCCGGTCCCAGGATGGATCCGCACGAATCGGTGCCGAGGCCCGCCGGCGCGTACGCGGCCGCGACCGCCGCCGCCGTGCCGCCGCTGGAACCGCTCGCGCTCCACGACCGGTCGTACGGGTTCGCCGTGCGGCCGCGCGCGGAGCTCAGCGTGGAGGTGCCATGCCACGCGAACTCGGACGTGTTCGTCTTCGCGAGGATGATCGCCCCGGCCGCCCGCAGCCGCGCGACCGCGGTCGAGTCGGCCGCGGTCCGGTAGTCGCGGAGGGCCGCGCTGCCGACGGTGGTGGGCATGTCGGCCGTGGCGTGGTTGTCCTTCACGACGACGGGCACGCCGTGCAAGGGGCCCCGGATCGTGCCGGCCGCGCGCTCCGGGTCGAGCGTGGTGGCCGTCGCGAGCGCGTCCGGGTTCGCGGTGATGACGGCCTGGAGGCCCTTCCCGTCGGCTCCGTCGTCGTCGTACGCGTCGATGCGCGCGAGGTAGGCGCGGGTCAGGGCGACGGAGGTGGTGGATCCGGACTCGAGGAGCGCGACCGCGTCCGCGACGCCCAGGTCGACGACGGCCGGGGCGGCCTGATCGGTCGCCGCGGGTGCCGAGGAGGCGTCGTCGGCGGACGCCCGGGCCGGCGCCGCGTGGATCCCGCCGCCCGCCGCGAGGCCGACCGCGAGCGCTGCCGCGGCGAGGGCGCGACCGGCGGGCAGGATCCGGGCACGGGCGCGTCGACGAGCGGGCATGCGGATCCATCCAGACGGGGAGAGGCGTCTCCCCAGTCTGGGAACCGGGTGTTGCGGCGGCGTTTCCGGCGCGGGACGATCCCGGGTCGGCGACGCTCAGCGGTGCGCGGCGGCCCGGGCCGGGTCAGCGCTGCTTGGGGAAGACGATCCAGAGGATCAGGTACAGCAGCACCTGCGGGCCCGGCAGCACGATGGAGAGCACGAACAGCAGTCGCACGAGGAAGCGGCTGACGCCGAAGCGGTCGGCGAGGGCGGCGCAGACGCCGGCGATGATCTTCCCGCGACGGGGACGAGTGAGGGTGGCCATGCGTCGAGCATGGCAGGCGTGGTTCCGAGGCCGCCAGGCGGGTGTCCGCGCCGCGCGGCCGCGCGTGCGCCGTTCGCGCGCGGCTGCCGCAGCGCAAGTCTCCCCGTGAGTTCTCCCGCCATATGCTTTGCGCGCAAATCCATGGTGCGATACTCGAATGGTCGAGCCGGGGCTCGGCGTCTCCCCGCGCCGCCGCGGGTCCGGGCCTCCCGCGGTCCGCGAGTCGCCGACGTCCCCGAACGCACGGGAGGACCGGATGGAGCAGCACCGCTCGGCCCTGCCCGTCCGCGTCGTCGCCGCGTTCCACGCCGCCCCGAGCCGCGCCGCCGGCGTCGAGCTGCTGCTCTCCGCGCTCCTCGAGGCATCATCGGCAACGGGCGCGGCGGTGATCCTGCCGCGCGCGTCCGAGATCGTGGTCGCGGGGGAGTCCGGCGCCGAGCTCCGCGCGGTCCTCGAGGCAGATCCCGTGCCGGTCGGATCACGGCTGCTGGTCGTCGCGATGGCCGACGGCGCCGGGAAGCGTCCCGACGCGCGCCGCGACGCGGGCGGGGCCGTCGCGCTGCACCGCGCCACCGGATCCCTCGACGCGGCCGATCGCGTCGTGGCCGAGGAGGTCGCGGTGCACGCGCGTATCGCGCTCGCCGCCTGGGACGCGGCGGACGACCTCGCCGTGGGCCTCGCGTCGCGATCCGTCATCGGGCAGGCCCAGGGGATCCTCATGGAGCGCTTCTCGCTCGACGCCGACCGCGCGTTCCAGGTGCTCCGCCGCTACTCGCAGGACGGCAACGTGAAGCTCGTCGAGGTCGCGCGCGGCATCGTGGAGACGGGCGCGCTGCCCGGCGGCTGAGCGGATCCCGCCGGCGAGGCGGAGCGCGGCGGGACGCCGGGCCGCCGAGCCGCGGGCGGGCGTCGATGCCGACGTCGGCGCGCGGCCTCAGGCCGTCCGGCGGTCGACCCCGCTCGGCCGGATCGGCGACACGGCGGCCAGGGGCGCCACCTCGGGCAGGGCCTCGGCCTCGCCGCGGGTCAGCTCGGCGCGCAACGCCCCGAGGATCCGCGCGAGCAGCCGCGAGACCTGCATCTGCGTCACGCCGAGCTCGGCCGCGATCTCGCTCTGGCTGCACTCGTCGACGAAGCGCAGGTGCAGGATCCGCCGGTCGCGTTCGCTGAGCACCCCGCGCGCGGCGTCCAACAGCACCGTGCGCTCGGCGCGTGCATAGCCGGGGTCGTCGGCGCCGAGGGTGTCCGCGAGCGAGATGCCCTCGTGCTCGTGCACCGTGTGGTCGAGGGACGCGGGCCGCAGGCTGGAGTGCGCGGCGAGCGCCTCCATGACCTCCTCGCGGGGATGCCCGGTGTGCGCGGCGAGCTCGGCGTCGGTGGGCGTGCGGCCGAGCCGCTGGGTGAGCGCGGGCACGACCGCGAGCAGCGCGTGCCGCAGCTCCTGGATCTGGCGGGGCGGACGCACCATCCACCCGTTGTCGCGCAGGTGGCGCTTGATCTCGCCGGAGATGGTGGGGATCGCGAACGACACGAACGGCGCGCCGAAGCCGGGGTCGTAGCGGCGCGCGGCCTTCACGAGCCCGAGGTAGCCGACCTGGCGGAGGTCGCTCCAGTCGTGGGCGCGGCCCGAGTGCTGGCGGGCGAGCTGGTCGGCGAGCTCGAGGTGGTCGAGCACGATCTGGTCGTGCAGGCGGCGGCGCTCGGCCTCGCCCGCGGGGTCCTCGGCCGCAGCGGCGGCGCGCACGAACCGGTCGTGCGTCACGCGGCGCTTCTCGTCGCGCGCTGCCGTGAGGTCGGGTGCGGGCTCGGGCGTCGCCTCGGGCGCGAGCGGCGGCGTGCGGGGGCGCGGCGTGGCCAGCGGGATCGCCGATGCAGGTGCGCGGGAGGCGGATCCGCGCGAGGCGGGCGGGGCGGCGGCGAGGGCGCGCGGGCGCAGCGTTCCGGTCACTCAGGACCTTCCGGACTCGTGTCGGACGCGGCACGCTGCTTGACCGCTCCTCCAGAGAAGCACTGCTCCTCATGCCTGCCTAGGTGCTCGGATCACTTCTCCGCACTGCTTCTCCCGCTTCTCCGCGGGCCGGGCGTGTCGAGCACCCGCGCATCCGCACCAGCACGGAGCAGCGCCCCACGACGGGGGCGCGGCTCGCCCGCCGGTAGGCTCGATCCCCGTTCCCCGAGCCGCCACCACCGAACGGACGCCCCATGAGCCTGTTCCGCACGAAGAGCATCGAGTCGTCGCTGGCCGACGCCGCGGGAGGCGAACGCAGCCTCACCCGCTCCCTCGGCACCTGGGACCTCATGCTCATGGGCGTCGCGGTCGCGGTCGGCGCCGGCATCTTCTCCGTCGGCGCGAAGGCCGCCGGGAACTACGCGGGTCCGTCGGTGACGCTCGCGTTCGTGCTCGCCGCCGTCACGTGCGGCCTCGCGATCATGTGCTACGCCGAGTTCGCGTCCGCCGTGCCCGTCGCGGGCAGCGCGTACACGTTCACCTACGCGACCATGGGCGAGCTGCTCGCGTGGATCATCGGCTGGGACCTCATCCTCGAGATGCTCACGGCGGCTGCGGTCATCGCGAAGTACTGGGGCATCTACCTGGAGTCCGCGCTGAAGCTCGCCGGGCTCGACATCCCCTCCACCATCACGGTGTTCGGGCTCGGCATCAGCTGGGGCGCCGTGCTCATCACCGCGATCTTCACCGTGCTGCTCGTCCTCGGCACCAAGCTCTCCAGCCGCGTGTCGAGCGTCTTCACGGTGCTGAAGGTCGCGGTCGTCCTGTTCGTGATCGTCGTGGGCGCGTTCTACGTGAAGGCGGAGAACTACTCGCCGTTCATCCCGCCGCAGCGCCCGACCGAGGGCGGATCCGCCGACGTCTGGACCCAGTCCCTCTTCTCCTGGGCGAGCGGCCAGGAGCCCACCCAGTACGGCCTGTACGGCCTGCTCGCCGGGGCGTCGCTCGTGTTCTTCGCGTTCATCGGCTTCGACGTCGTGGCCACGAGCGCCGAGGAGGTCAAGGACCCGCAGCGCACCCTGCCGCGGGGGATCTTCGCGGGCCTCGCGGTCGTGACCGTGCTCTACGTGCTCGTGACCCTCGTGCTCACCGGCATGGTGCCGTACACGGTGCTGGCGGATGCGAAGGAGCCGTCGCTCACGACCGCGTTCACCGCGGTGGGCGCCGGGTGGGCGGCGCAGGTCATCTCCATCGGCACGCTGCTCGGCCTCACCACCGTGCTCATGGTGCTGCTGCTCGGCCTCGCGCGCGTCGTCTTCGCGATGAGCCGCGACGGCCTGCTGCCGCGCGGGCTCAGCCGCACGAGCGCCAAGCGCCGCACGCCGGTGCGGGTGCAGATCATCGCGGGCGTCGTCGTCGCGGCCCTCGCCGGGTTCACCGACGTCGGCGTGCTCGAGGAGATGATCAACATCGGCACGCTCTCCGCCTTCGTGCTCGTGAGCATCGGCGTGATCGTGCTGCGGAAGAAGCGGCCCGACATCCGCGCGGCGTTCCGCGTGCCGCTCATGCCGTGGCTGCCGATCCTCTCGGCCGTGCTCTGCGTGTGGCTGATGCTCAACCTCACGACGCTCACCTGGGTCCGCTTCCTCGTCTGGCTCGCGCTCGGCTTCGCGGTCTACTTCCTCTACGGACGCCGGCACTCGCTGGTCGGCCAGGAGGAGGCGCGGATCGCGGCGGGCGGCGAGCCCGCGCCCGAGCTGCCGTCGGCGGCGACGCCGCGGGACTGATGCACGCGCGCCGCACCGTCGACGCCCCACGCGCCCGCCGTGTCCGCCCGGACGCGGCGGGCGCCGTGCGTGGTGCGGGCGTCGGGATCGCGCGTCAGGTCTGGCAGCGCGGGCACCAGTAGGTGACCCGGTCCTGCGCGCCCATGCCGGGGCGCACGGGGTCGCCGAGCTGGCCCTGCAGGATCCGCGTGCCGCACCGCAGGCACGCCTTGCCCTTGCGTCCGTAGACCCAGTCGGTGCGGCCGCGGCGCAGGTCGCCCGTGGTGGTGCGCTCGATGCGGTCGCGGTTCGCGCGCATGGTGCGGCGGGCGAGCGCGATCATCGCGGGGAGGTCCGGCACCTCGCGCACCGGCCGGGTGGGCAGCACGCCGCGGAGGAAGCAGAGCTCGGCCCGGTAGACGTTGCCGATGCCGGCGGCGTTCCGCTGGTCGAGCAGCGCCAGCCCGATGGCCCGGTCCGGCTGCGCGGCGATGCGCCGGACGATCTCCTCGGCCGCCTCGTCGCCCCAGTCCGGCCCGAGGATGTCGGGCCCCAGGTGCCCCACCACCGTGTGCTCCTGGTCGCGGGGGATCACCTCCAGCACCCCCAGCGAAAACCCCACCGTGACGCGCTCCGCCGTCTCGAGCACGACGCGCGCCTCGAACGCCGGCCGCCGCCACGCGGTGCCGTGCTGGTAGATGTGCCAGGAGCCCTCCATCTTCAGGTGGCTGTGGATCGTGAGGTCGCCGACGCGGTGCAGGATGTGCTTCCCGACGCTCACGACCTCGTCGACCTCCTGGCCCGCGAGATCGAGCGTCGCGTACTTCGGCACGCGGAAGTCGCTGCGCGTGAGCACCTGGCCGCCGATGGCCTCGTGCAGGTGCGTCGCGGTGCGCCAGACGGTGTCGCCCTCAGGCACGGGCGGATCCCGTCGCCCGGGCGCCGCTCACGAGCGCATCCGCAGCCCGCGCGGCGTCGCCGAGAAGCCGTGCTCCTGGAGCGCGGTGCCGAGCGGCGTTCCGAGGATGAACGCGCCGTTCACCTTCTCGATCGCGAGCTTCGCGACGCCGCCGCGCCGCACGATCTGGCCGAGCGACTCGGCCGCCGCGCGGATCACCGCCTCGTCGTCGTCGAACCGCAGCACGGTCTTGCTGCCGCGCTCCACGTAGAGCACGAGGGCGCCGTCGACCAGCACCACGAGCGCGCCCGCCTTCCGGCCGGCCCTGTGCCCGGTGGGCCGTTCGCCGCGGGCATCGACGCTGCCGGACTCCGCGATCGCCGTGGACGCGCCGTCGGCTCCCGTGTCGCCGGTCGCCTCCGTGTCGGTCGCCTCCATGCCGACACCCGCCCCCGTGCCGCCGTCCGCGTCGGGCGACGACCCGTCGAGCCGCGGCCAGGGCAGCGCCGCCCCGTACGCGTTCGCCGGATCCGTGGCCGCGAGCGTCAGCGCGTTCAACGGCCGCCCGCCCGCATCGGGATCACGGGTGAACCCGCGCAGCCGATCCACCGTGCCGCCCGTCGAGAACTGCGCCGCCCCCAGCGTCTCGATGAAGTACCCGCGGCGCGCGCGCCCGGTGTCCTCGAAGCCCGCGAGCACCTTGTACGTGAGCGCGAAGCCGCCCGGCACGCGCTCGGTCATGACGGATCCGCGCGTGACGACGCCGTACCGCTCCAGCAGAAGCTCGGCCGTGCCGGCGGCGCGCACGGTCGCGTCGGTCTCGGCGAGCGGCACGATCGACCAGCGCCCGGCCGCGGTCGGCGGTCCCGTGCGCGTGGGCATGTCGGGCCGCGGCATCCGCCCGCCCCGGTACATGCGCCCGCGCGGTGCCCGCTGCGGCGTCTTGTGCGCGGTGGATCCGCCCGCGAGCAGCGCCCGCAGCGGCGAGAGCGTGTCGTTCGTGACGAGGCCCGCCCACACGAGGTCCCACAGCGCGGTGACGAGCGCCTTGTCGTCCGTGGATCCCACGGCGTCGCTCAGCTGACGGAAGAAGTAGCCGCCGCCTGTGCCGAGCGTTGTGAGGATCTCGCGCTGCAGCTCGTCGGTGTCGTGCGCGTCGGGCTCGGGCAGCGTGAGCGCGACCTGGTCGGCGAGGTGCAGGCTCACCCACCCGTCGGCGCCCGCGAGCGTGCCGGCGCCGGACCAGATGACCTCGCCGGTGGACGTGAGCTCGTCGAGCATGGCCGGCGTGTAGTCGCGCACGCGCGCCGGGAGCACGAGCGTCTCCCACGCGGAGGCGGGGACGGGCGCGCCGGCCAGCTGCTCGATGACCTGCAGCACGCCGTCGACCCCGCGGAGCCCGCGCTCGCGGTCCGCGCCCGCCACGTGCTGCCACGCGGGGAGGAAGCGCGCGAACGCGGCCTGCTCGACCGGCTCGACCTCACTGCGGAGCGCCGCGAGCGAGCGGCTCCGCAGGCGCCGGAGCACCTCGACGTCGCACCACTCGCTGCCAGACGCGCCCGGTCGGAACTCGCCCTCGACCACGCGCCGCTGGGCGCCGAGCCGGGCGAGCGTGTCGGCGATGACGGCGGATCCGAGGCCGATGCCGGTGGCCGCGTCCGCGATGGTGAACGGCCCGTGCGTGCGGGCGTACCGGCCGACGAGGTCGCCGAGCGGATCCGCGACCGGCTCGACGAACGCGAGCGGCGTGCCGATGGGCAGCGGCACCCCGAGGGCGTCGCGGAGACGGCTCGCGTCCTCGATGGCGGCGACCCGCGGCTGCCCGCCGAACGAGACGCGGAGCGCGCGCTTGCCGGCCACGAGCGCGTCGAGGTGGTCGGCGGCGGACCCGGCCTCCTCGGGCTCCAGGCGCACGGCGACCTCCTCGGCGTCGAGCGGGCCGAGGATCCGCAGCAGGTCGGCCACGCCCTCGAGGCCCTTCGCGCGCCGGTCGGGCGCCGTGCGCTGCAGCTCGAGCTCGGTGCGCGCGATGACCGCCGGATCCAGCAGCTCGCGCAGCTCCGCCCGCCCGAGCAGCTCGCTGAGCAGCCCCGCGTCGAGCGAGAGCGCGGCGGCCCGGCGCTCGGCGAGCGGGCTGTCGCCCTCGTACATGAACGCGCCGACGTAGCTGAAGAGGAGGCTGCGGGCGAACGGCGACGCGTCCTCCGTGGTGGTCTCGACGATCTTGATGCGCCGGGCCTCGATGTCCTTCGCGAGCGACGTGAGCGCGGGCAGGTCGTAGACGTCCTGCAGCACCTCGCGCACGGTCTCGAGCACGATGGGGAACGCCGGGAACTTGCGGGCCACGTCGAGCAGCTGCGACGCGCGCTGACGCTGCTGCCAGAGCGGCGAGCGGCGGCCCGGGTTGTAGCGCGGCAGCAGGAGGGCGCGCGCGGCGCACTCGCGGAACCGGGACGCGAACAGCGCGGATCCGCCGACCTCGCGCGTGACGATCGCATCCAGCTCGTCGGGCTCGAACACGAACAGGTCGGCCCCCGGCGGCTCGCCGTCGGTCTCGGGGATGCGCACCACGATGCCGTCGTCGTTGGCCATGGTGGCGCCGTCGATGCCGTACAGCTCGGTGACCCGCGCGCCGACCGCGAGCGCCCAGGGCGCGTGCACCTGCATCCCGTAGGGCGAGTGCAGCACCACGCGCCAGTCGCCGAGCTCGTCGCGGAAGCGCTCGACCACGAGGGTGCGGTCGTTCGGCACGTGGCCGGTGGCCTTCTTCTGGTCGTCGAGGAACGCGAGCAGGTTGTTGACCGCGCGGTCGTCGAGGCCCACGCGGCCGGCGCGCGCCCGGGCGTCGTCGACGGCGGATCCCGACAGCTCCCGCACGAACGCGCCGATGGCCCGCCCGAGCTCGAGCGGCCGCCCGAGCCCGTCGCCCTTCCAGAACGGCAGCTTGCCGGGCTCGCCGAACGCGGGCGTCACGAGCACGCGGTCATGCGTGATCTCCTGGATCCGCCAGCTCGTGGCCCCGAGCGCGAACACGTCGCCGACGCGCGACTCGTAGACCATCTCCTCGTCGAGCTCGCCCACACGGGACGCCTTCTCGCCGACCATGAACACGCCGAAGAGGCCGCGGTCGGGGATGGTGCCGCCCGAGGTGACCGCGAGCCGCTGCGCGCCCGGCCGCCCCTCGATGGTGCCCTCGTCCCGGTCCCACACGATGCGGGGTCGCAGCTCCGCGAACTCGTCGGACGGGTAGCGGCCGCTCAGCAGGTCGAGCGTGGCCTCGTACGCGGAGCGCGGCAGGGTCGCGAAGGGCGCGCTCCCCCGCACGATGTCGAACCACTCCTCGACGCCCAGCGGCTCGAGCGCGACGGCCGCGACGGTCTGCTGCGCGAGCACGTCCAGCGGGTTCGCGGGCACGCGCAGCGACTCGATCTGCCCGCTCGCCATGCGCTCGGCGGCGACGGCCGAGTGGATGAGGTCGGCCCGGTGCTTGGGGAAGATGACGCCGCGCGAGACCTCGCCCACCTGGTGCCCGGCCCGGCCGACGCGCTGCAGCCCGCTCGCGACCGACGGCGGCGCCTCCACCTGCACCACCAGGTCGACGTCGCCCATGTCGATGCCGAGCTCGAGGCTCGACGTGGCGACCACGCAGCGGAGGCGGCCGGACTTCAGGTCGTCCTCGATGCGGGCGCGCTGCTCCTTCGAGACGAATCCGTGGTGCGCCTTGGCGAGCACGGGATCCGCGCCCTCCATGCTCCCCGCCTGCGCCATGAGCTCGGCGGGCGGGCGCGGGGCGGTGCGGCGGGTGGCCGAGAAGTCCGTGGACCGCGCCGACCCGGGACCGGCACCGGAACCGGCGGCCGCCCCCGCGAGCACGGGCACGGCGTCGGAGGCCGCGACCACGCGCCCCTCCGCATCGATCCGCCCCTCCTCGATGCGCACCGCGTAGATCTCGTTGAGCCGCGCCGTGAGCCGCTCGGCCAGCCGCCTGCTGTTCGTGAAGACGATCGACGACGTGTGCTGGAGCACGAGGTCGACGATGCCCTCCTCCACGTGCGGCCAGATGGACCCCTGCTGCGGCTGGTCGCCCTGCGCCGCCGACCCCTCGAGCGGCGCCGTGGTGCCGAGCTCGGTCATGTCGTCGACCGGCACGATGACCCGCAGGTTGAACTCCTTCGTGTTCTTCGGCGACACGATGGAGACGGGCGAGCGCCCGCCGAGGAACCGCGCGACCTCCTCGGGCGGCCGCACGGTGGCGGACAGCCCGATCCGCTGCGCCGGCTTCTCCAGCAGCGCGTCGAGCCGCTCGAGCGACAGCGCGAGGTGGCTGCCGCGCTTGGTGGCCGCGACCGCGTGCACCTCGTCGACGATGACCGTCTCGACCCCCGCGAGCGTCTCGCGCGCGGCCGACGTGAGCATGAGGAACAGCGACTCGGGCGTGGTGATGAGGATGTCCGGCGGCGTCTTCGCGAGCGAGCGCCGGTCGGCCGCCGGGGTGTCGCCGGAGCGCACGCCGACGGTGACCTCGGGCGGCTCGGCCCCCAGCCGCTTCGCCGTCTGCACGATGCCCACGAGCGGCGAGCGGAGGTTCCGCTCCACGTCGACCGCGAGCGCCTTCAGTGGCGAGATGTAGAGGACGCGCGTGCGTCGCATCGGGTCCTCCGGTGCCGGCCGCGACGCCAGCCGGTCGATGGACCACAGGAACGCCGCGAGCGTCTTGCCGGATCCGGTGGGCGCCACGACGAGCGCGTGCGACCCCTTCTGCACGGCCTCCCACGCGCCGGTCTGCGCGGCCGTGGGGCCGGGGAACGCGCCCTGGAACCACTCCCGGGTGGCCGGGGAGAAGCGCGCGAGGACGGGATCCATCTGCTCATCCTCCTCCGGACCACCGACAACGCGCCGGGTCGGGCGCTCGCACGGCGCTCGCCGGAGGACGGCAGGCCGGGCGGCGCCGCGGATCAGCCCGCGTGCTCCCGGATGAACGCCGACACATCCCGCAGCTCGGCCGCGGAGACCGAGTGCGGCAGGTCCTCGTAGATGCGCTCCGTGAGGGCGGTGTGGTCGCCGATCCACGCGGCCGTGCGCGCGACGGCCGCCTCCGGGATCACCTGGTCGGCCGTGCCGCGGCCCCAGAACACCGGGGTCGGTGCGGCCGCGAGCGCCGCGTCGCCGTCGTGCTCGCCGCGCACCGAGAACCCGCTGAGCTGCACCGCGTACGCGAAGCGCCCGGGCGCGAGCCGCAGCAGCTGGAGCGCGGTGGCGCCGCCCTGGCTGAACCCGAGGAGCCCCACCGAGCGCGGGGTCGCGGGCAGCGCGTCGAGCCAGTCGAGCACGCCCTGCGCGGCGGCGTCGGCGGCGTCGGGATCCGGGTCGCCGGTCGATCCGGGCACGATCGGGAACCACGCGTGGCCGCCCTGCAGCGCGATGGGCGCGCGCAGCGACGCGACGACCGGCGCGAGCGGCAGGTACGGCGACAGCCCGAACAGGTCGCCCTCGTGCGATCCGTATCCGTGCAGCAGCACCAGCAGCGGACGATCGGCGAGCTCGGCGGTGGGGGCCGACCAGAGGACGGCGTCGGGATCCAGCGGCAGAGCGGTCACGGTGTCCTCTTCGGTGCGGGTGCGGGTGCGCGTGCGGGGCGGCCGGGCGGCCCATCCTCGCATCCGGCCCCGGCAGCCGGCCGGGCAGCCGTCCCGCGATCGACCACGGGAGCCGGCCAGCGCGCCGGGTGGCCGTCGCGCTCCGGCCGTGGGTGACAATGGACCATGACCGTTCGCACCCCGGACCCGAACATCCCCGACCCGAACTCCGGCTGGCTGTCGGACGTGGAGCTGGCGCAGATCCGGCAGCGGCTGCCCCTCCTCTACGTGGAGGCCGTGCCCGTGCGGGTCGACGGCATGGGCCGGGTCAAGGACATCGGCGTGCTGCTGCGCGCGACGGTCACCGGGCAGATGACCCGCATGCTCGTCTCGGGCCGCGTGATGTACGGCGAGACCCTGCGCGACGCGCTCTTCCGCCACCTCGAGAAGGACCTCGGGCCGATGGCGTTCCCGCAGCTCCCCGCGAGCCCGACGCCGTTCTCGGTCGCCGAGTACTTCCCGTTCCCCGGCGCGAGCCCGTACACCGACGACCGGCAGCACGCCGTCTCGCTCGCGTACGTGGTCCCCGTGACCGGCACGTGCGATCCGCGCCAGGACGCCCTCGAGATCACCTGGATGACGCCCGAGGAGGCCGCGTCCGATGCGGTCTCGGCCGACATGGAGGGCGGCCGCGGCGCGCTGCTCCGCGCGGCCCTCGCCTCGGTGGGCGTGCTGCCCTAGGCGGATCCGAGCGGCCGTCCGGCGCGAACCGAGCCCGGCCGTCGGCTCAGACCGCGGACGCCCGCTCCGCGAACTGCGGCGGCTCGAGGTAGTGGCGGCGCAGGTCCTCGAAGGCCTGGCTCGCGCCCGCCCCCACGCCGTAGCCGCGCTGCACGTGCAGGCCATCCATGGCCGAGAGCACGACGGCGGCGGCCGCCTCCGGGTCGAGGTGGGGGTCGATGAGGCCGCGTGCCTGGTCGACGACGACGCCCGCCGTGATGCGCTCCAGCTCCCGGGCGCGGCGCTCGCGGAAGAGCTCGTGCAGCGGGTGGCCGGCGGCCGATGCCTCCGACGAGACGACGGCGATGATGCGCGTGAGGCACGCGCTCTGCTCCCCGTCGGCGATGACCACGGCCGCGTGCTCCGCGACGCTGCGGGGGCGGTGCAGCTCGATGGCGGCGGCGAGGCGCTCCTCGCGGCGCTCGAGCACGGCGAGCAGCAGCTCCTCCTTGCCGCTGAAGTGGTGCAGCAGGCCGGCCGGCGTGATCTCCGCCCGGGACGCGATCTCCCGCAGCGAGCTGCTCCGGTAGCCCTGCTCGGCGAACACCTCGATGGCGGTGCGGATGAGGAGCTCCCTGCGCTCCACGCCCTTGCGGTACGGGCCACGGGTGGCGAGGGCGACGCGAGTCATTGGCTCACCGTAACCGGATGCCGCCGGGCGTCCGCGCGACCGTCAACAGGCACTGCCTCAGCTGTGGAGACTCGGGGCACGGACGCGTCGTCGTGCGTCCCTCCGGGGACGACGGAGGGCCCCCGTCCGTGGACGGGGCCCTCGATGTCATGCCGGCACACGATGCGCGCCGCGCGGTCTAGCGTCCGCTGGAGACGCGGCGGTGGGTGCGCTCGCGGCCGCCGGCCGAGGCGCCGCCGGACGCGGCGGGGCGCTCCTGGCGGGGACGTGCGGTGCCGACGGACGAGCCGCCGCCGAAGCCCTCGGACGAGGTGCTGAAGTTGCGGGGCGCACCTCCGCGCTGTCCGCCCGAGGCGCCGTCGCGGCGACCCGAGGAGGCACCGTCGCGACGTCCGCCGCCGACGGGCGCGCCGTCGCGGGCCGCGCGCTTGCGCTGCGCGTTGGCGCCCTGCGAGCGTCCGCCGCCGTTCGCGCGGCCGCCCTGCGACTGGCGCTGGGTGGTCTCGCGGACCGACTTCGTCTCGCGCGGCGCGGGCTTCACGTACGCCGCGACGGCGCCCGTCAGCTCGGCCACGGCGGGGGAGGACTCGGTGACCTGCTGCGGCGTGACGTGGATGTCGGCCTTGCGCATCAGGAGCTGCACGTCCTTGCGCTGCGCCGGCAGCATGATCGTGACGACGTCGCCCGCGGAGCCTGCGCGCGCCGTGCGGCCCGAGCGGTGCAGGTACGCCTTGTGCTCGGCCGGCGGGTCGACGTGGATCACGAGCTCGATGTCGTCGACGTGCACGCCGCGCGCCGCGACGTCGGTGGCCACGAGGACCTTGACGTCGCCCGCGGAGAACGCCGCGAGGTTGCGGTCGCGGGCGACCTGCGAGAGGTTGCCGTGCAGGTCGACCGACGGGATGCCCGCGTCGGTGAGCTGCTTCGCGAGCTTCTTCGCGTGGTGCTTGGTGCGCATGAAGAGGATGCGGCGGCCGGAGCCCCCGGCGAGCTTCTGCACGAGGAGGCGCTTGGCCTCGACGTCCGACGCCTCGAACACGTGGTGCGTCATGGCGGCGACGGGCGAGTTCGCCTCGTCGACGGAGTGCAGCACCTGGTCGTGCAGGTAGCGGCGCACGAGCTTGTCCACGCCGTTGTCGAGCGTGGCGGAGAACAGCATGCGCTGGCCAGTGTTCGGGGTCTTGTCGAGGATCCGCGTGACGACGGGCAGGAAGCCCAGGTCGGCCATGTGGTCGGCCTCGTCGAGGACGGTGATCTCCACGGCGTCGAGGTTCACGAAGCCCTGCTTCATGAGGTCCTCCAGGCGGCCGGGGCAGGCCACGACCACGTCGACGCCGGCCTTGAGGGCCGCGACCTGGCGCTGCTGCGAGACGCCGCCGAAGATCGTCGTGGTGGTCAAGTTGTACGCCTCGGCCAGCGGCGCCATGGCGGCCGTGATCTGCGTGGCGAGCTCGCGGGTCGGCGCGAGGATGAGGCCGAGCGGGCGGCCCGGACGACGACGGCCGCCGGCGAGTCCGCCGCCGAGGCGCGCGATCATCGGGATGGCGAAGGCCAGCGTCTTGCCGGAGCCGGTCTTGCCGCGGCCGAGCACGTCGCGGCCGTTCAGGGTGTCGGGGAGCGTGTCCACCTGGATGGGGAACGGCGTCGTGATGCCGTTCGCCGTGAGGGCGGAGACGAGGGGGGCGGGCACGCCGAGCGCGCCGAAGGTGTCAGTGGTCATGCGGGGGAGTTGCCTTCCAGGCAGGGGTCCGCCCCGACGCGCTGATGCGGCGGTGTGCCGATGCAGCGCGGAAGCGGAGGATGGCGAAGGCGCCGATGGGCGCATCCGTTCGCCGTAAGAAAGATGTCACTCACGCCCGTCGGCCGGTGTCGGCGATCTGATCGGGCGGAGGAGGGAACGCGTTCTCTCGACGCAGGGAGCACGATGATGTGCTCGCAAGTGCCTCCACCGTAGCAGGTCAGCCGGGGAGGAAGCCCATCTCGCCCACGGGGACCTCGAAGTCGAGCACGTTACCGGCCGGCGCGAGGGGGCAGGCCCACTCGGGGTCGTAGGCGCAGGAGGGGTTGTAGGCGAAGTTGAGGTCGACCACGATCGAGCCGGGCGCGCCGGCCCCGAGGTCGGATCCCTTGACCGTGTCGAGCAGGTAGCGCCCGCCCCCGTAGGTGCCGCCCTCGCGGCGGTGCGAGGCGTCCTTCACGGGCAGGTGGAGTCCGCCGCCGTAGCTGGCGAGGCGCCAGACGTCGAGGCTGCCGGCCTCGCGGCCGTCGGCGGACGGGATGTGGACGGATCCGAGGAGCTCGAACGGCACGACGCCGTCGGTGCCCGTCTCGACCTCATGGCGCTCGTCGCCGCGGTCGTCGTGGATCTCCAGCTCGAACCGCCAGGCCGGGTCGTACTCCGTCACGTCCAGTCGGTCGAAGTCGGCGCGGTGCTCGGGCACGAGCGGCGTCGCGGGGTGGCTGCGGAACATGTCGTCGCGCGAGCGGCGCCAGAGCGCGTGAGCCGCGGCGGGATCCGTCTGCGCGACCCAGCGCACCTCCGCGTACATCTCGTGCGTGCGGCGGCGCCAGTCGGCGACGTGGAGGGCGGTGACGGCGGAGGGCATGGGGACACCGTACGCGTCGGCGGGAGCGGGCCGCGGGGACGCGGTGCTCGACGTCAGCGGGCGGACGAGCCCGCGTCGGCGGCCGAGGCGTCGTCCGCCGGGGCGTCGTCCGCGTCGGGCGCGGCCGCGGGCTCCCAGTCGTACGCCCACGTCGGCGCGAGCTGGCGCAGGCGGAACGCGCGCCACTGCCAGAAGGCCCAGAAGGTCGGCCACATCGCGGGGCCGAGTAGCCCGGCCTCGAACTCCAGCTGGTCGCGGAAGAGGGTCTTGACGCGGCCGTCCGCGTCGGGGCCCGCGGGATCCGGCGACACGGCCATGCTGTGCCGCATGCTCGTGGGGATCGACATCAGCCCGGAGAGCCCGTGGCCGTCGTCGCGCACGATGCGGACGCCCTCGACGCGCGGCTTCATGTCGCGCAGGCGGATGCTCTGGCGCCCCGCCGTGAACGGCCCCGTCTGCATCGCGGCGACGTGCTCGCGGCCGTCCCAGCTCGAGGGGAAGCCGCCGTCCTCCAGCGGCACGAAGTCGACGAGCGGGCCCGCGACCTCCCGCATCACGGTGGGCGAGTGGAGCGCGCGCCAGGCGGCGTCGGGATCGCAGTCGAGGATGGTCTTCAGCAGCACGCGCATGGATCCAGTGTGCTCCGCCCGGCTGGGCGTGCCCGGCGTCCTGCCGCCGTGGGACAGGATGGGACGGACATGATCAGGTACTGGGTGGGCGTCGTCTCGCGCGACCGCGTGCTCGACGGCCTGGACCTCGGCATCGCGCAGGTCAACCGCGGCGCCCGCGAGCCCGTCGAGCGGCTCGGCGAGGCCGACGGATTCGTCTACTACTCGCCGCGCGAGTCGTACCCCGACGGGCAGCTCCTCCGCGCGTTCACCGCCATCGGCCGGGTGGCCGACGCCGCGCCGTACCAGGGCCGCGTGGGCGAGTGGCGGCCGTGGCGGCGGCGGATGGAGTGGGACCTCGGCGCGGTCGACGCGCCCATCCGCCCGCTCGTGCCCGTGCTCGACTTCACGCGCGACTCCCTCGAGTGGGGCCGGAAGCTCGCGCCCGGGCTCCTCGAGATCACGCGCGACGACTTCGAGGTGATCCGCCAGGCCATGCGCCGCGGGGCGCCCGAGCCGTCGCGGCGCGTCATCCGGGGAGGATCCGGCCCGTGGACGCCCGTAGCATCGGATCGTGACCTCCTCCGCTGACGCCGCGCACCCCGACCCGTCGACGCAGGCCCGCTACCAGGTCCGGCTCGACGGCGGCGTGGCCGGCGCCCGCCGCATCGTGACCGGCGCCGACGTCATCGTCTGGGTCGACGCCCTCCCGTCCGTCCCGCCGCCCACGGTCGCCCGCCGGGACGAGGTCCTCGCGATGATGCCCGCGCGCCCGGCCGTCGTGAGCGCCGGCCTCGCCGACGCCCCGGCCGTCGCCGACTGGATCCTCGCCCTGCAGACCGCGCTCGGCCGCCGCGCGTACGTGGCCGTCGTCGCCGCGGGCACCGTGGAGGCCGACGGATCCTGGCGCGCCTGCGCCGAGGACCAGCTCGCCGCGGGAGCCGTGGTCGACGCGCTCGCCGCCCTGGGGATCGACGCCACCTCGCCCGAGGCCGCCGTCGCCTGCGCCGCGTACCAGCAGCTCCGGCCGGCCCTCGGCCACCTGGTGACCGCGAGCGTGTCCGCGCGCCGGCTCGCCGCCGCGGGGCACGACGGCCTGGTCGCCGAGGCGCTCGCCGCGGGCCCCGTCGACGTGGTCGTGCACCGCCTCCACCGCGACGCCTGAGGCCGCGCGGGATCCGGTCGCCGAACGGGCGGAATGGGCGCCCAGGAGCGCGTGTTCCCCTGGGCATCAGGCGCCGCACCCGTGACGACGCCACGCAACCGGAAGGTCATCACATGAAGGCAGTCATCAACGGCGTCACCGTCGCCGAGGCCCCGAAGGACGAGCTCATCGAGATCGAGGGCAACTGGTACTTCCCGCCCGCGAGCGTCGACATGTCGCTCCTCGCCGAGACCGCCACGCCGTACCACTGCCCGTGGAAGGGCGACACGCAGTACTACTCCGTGAAGGACGGCGACACCGTGCTGCAGGACCGCGCCTGGTCGTACCCGACGCCCATCCCGTCGTCGTTCGACCGCGTCGGCCGCGACTACAGCGGCTACGTCGCGTTCTGGAAGGAGGTCCGCGTCGGCGAGTGACGCGGATCGCCGATCACGGCCCGGGGGCTCCGGCTCCCGGGCCGTCGTCGTGCACGGGGGCGGGCGTGGCCGGTGTCGCGGGACGGACCGGCGCCACGCGCGCCGGGATCCCCGTCCGCCGCTCGCGCAGCTGCCGGGCGCGGTGCGCGCGCACCTTGGCGCGGTTGCCGCAGCGGCGCATGGAGCACCAGCGCCGCGTGCCGGAGCGCGTCGTGTCGAGGTAGAGCACGGTGCAGTCGTCGGCCGAGCAGCGGTGGATCCGCTCGGATCCCGCTCCGAACACCGTCACCGCGTCGCGCGCCGCCGTCGCGAGCGCCTGCGCGGGCCGGGCCAGCGCGCGGCCGGCCTGACGGGACCCGCCGCCGAGCGCTGGCGGCAGGTCGGGCGTCGCGGCGTAGAGGTTGAGCACGTCGACGTCCCGCGGTGCGGGCTCGGCGCCGTCCGCGATGGCCGCCGCGATGTCGCCGATCGCCTGCCGGAGCGTGCGGGCGTCCGCGAGGTCGCGCTCGCCGGGCTCCGAGACGGGCGCGAGGTGCTCGCTCAGCCACGCGCCGAGGGCCGCGGCATCGGGCAGCGTCTCGCGCGGCTCCGGGTCCCCGAGCGCCCCCGTGTAGGCGAGGTCGAGGCTCACGGCGCCCGTGTCGAGGAACCAGCGCAGCCCGTCGGGATCGGTGATCCACTGCCCGGTCGGCCGCTCGGATCCCGGCGCCCGGCTCACGCGGCGCCCTCGCGGTGGTCGGCCCGGCCGGACGCGGCGGCGCCCGACGGCACATCGCGCTTCGTCCACGCGATGAGGTGCGCCCGGTCGAACCGCTTCGAGCACAGCCCGCACGCGAGCGGCCGGGTCGGCTTCCGATAGCGGAAGTGCGCGTGGCCGGCCGGGCATGCGCCCACCCACGGCGCGAGCTCCTCGGCGACGGTGCCCGAGTGCAGCCGCGAGCCCTCGTAGCCGAGCTCGGCGGCGACGCGCTTCCACTCGGGCCCGTGGCCCGCGCGGGATCCGGCGAGCGCGTGCGCGACCTCGTGCAGCAGCACCTGGTGGATCTCGTCGTCCTCGAACCTCCCCGCGAGGTGCCGTGAGACGGTGATCCGCTTCTCGCCGTAGTGGCAGGCCCCGGCGCGCGTGCGGGCGTGGTCGAACGCGAACGTCCACGAGGGATCCAGGTGCAGCGCGATCAGGGCCTCGGCCCAGACCCGCACGCGGGCGAGGTCAGCCACGGCCGGCCGCCCGGGGCCGGGGAGGGAGCGAGCCCATCACGCGGGCTGGGCGGCGATGCGCTCCTTGGCGACGTCGATCGCGAGCGCCGAGCTCTCGAGCTGGTCGCTCGGCAGGCCCTCGCGCGTGCGCAGCGTGTACGCGTCCTCGAAGTCGGAGAGCGCGAGGCGGTAGTCGCCCCGGTCGAAGTGGACCTTGCCGCGGTGCTGCAGCGCGAACGCCTCCAGCGCGTACCACTCGTGCGCGCGGGCCTCGTCGACGCAGCCGCCGAGGTCCTGCAGCGCGATGTCGAGCTTGCCCTGGTACTGCTGCACCTGCGCGCGGCGGATGCGGCACGCGAGCAGCGTCTCCCGGTCGCCCGTGAAGCGCGCCTGGCGGACGGCCGCGTTCGCCATGTCCCACGCCTCGTCGAGGCGGCCGAGCATGCGCAGCAGCGCGACCTTCTCGGTGATGGCGGAGAGGCTGCGGAGGGCCTCCAGCTCGTCCAGGCGGTCGCCGGCCGCCCGCAGGTCCACCTTCTCCCGGAGGGTGTCCCTGTCGTAGCCGATGATGATCGCGGTGCCTGTCACGAGGTAGAGATTATCCCGCCTGGATCGGCATGAGCTCGACCCGGAGCAGCTTGTCGTCGCCCGCGCGCGGCGTCCCGCGGCCGTCGGTGTTGCCGGTGAGCATGCGCAGCGACCCGTCGGGCGCGGCCTGCACGTCGCGGATCCGCCCGAACTCGCGCGTGTAGAACTCGGTCACGCGGTCGTCGGGGATGGGGTCGGTGACCACGGCGCCCGGCCGGATCACCCAGAGGCGCTGGCCGCCGAGGCCCGCCATGAAGATCGTGTCGCCTGAGATCGCGATGCCGCTCGGGCTCGCGTCGTCGGTGGCCCACTGGCGGACGGGGTCGATGTACGCGGAGTCGGCGGGGTCGTCGGTCGCGCCCTCCACGACGGGCCAGCCGTAGTTCCCGCCCGGCTCGATGAGGTTCAGCTCGTCCCAGGTGTCCTGCCCGAACTCCGCCGCCCAGAGGTTCCCCTCGGCGTCCCACGCGATCCCCTGCGGGTTCCGGTGCCCCATCGAGTAGACGGGCGATCCCGGCGTCGGGTTGTCCGACGGCCCCTGCCCGTCGGGCGTGAGGCGGAGGATCTTGCCCGCCAGCGAGATCGGGTCCTGCGCGGCGTCGCGCAGGTTCGCGTCGCCCGTGGTGGCGTAGAGCATGCCGTCGGGGCCGAACGCGATGCGGCCGCCGTTGTGCGTCGTGTCGCGCGGGATCCCCGTCACCACGTCCTCCGCCGCCCCGAGCCCGAGCGATCCCGGTTCGCCCGTCACGTCCATGCGCACGATGCGGTTGTCCGTGGAGCTCGTGTAGTACGCGTAGAGCTGCGTGCCGCCGTCGACCTCGCGCGTGGCGATCCCGAGCAGCCCGCCCTCGCCCTGCGGCCCCACGCCCGCGATCGTGCCGGCCACCCGGGTCGTGCCGTCGCCGAGCACCTCGACGATGCGCGACGTGTCGCGCTCGCTGACGAGCAGGGATCCCGACGGCAGCTCCGCGACGGACCACGGCGAGACGAGGTCGGACGCGAGCGCGGTCGGCGTGCCCGACGGCGCGACGCCCGCCGGTGCGGCGTCGGTGCTGGTGGGGGAGGGCGCGGGCGGCTCGGTCGCGCGCACGTCCACGGGCGAGCCGTCGTCGTTCGTGCAGCCCGTCAGCGCGACGAGGGCGGCGAAGCCGAGCGCGGCGACGCGCGCCGGGCGGGTGCGGGAGCGGCGGTTCATGGTGACTCCGGTGGTTCGGCGGGCCTCGGTGCCCGGGGGAGGCCGGTCAGGGCTTCGTCTGGAAGATGCTGCGGGCGGGGGCGGGGGACGGGACGGCGGTGGCGTCGGTGACGACGGACGCGCCCGCGATGAAGTCGGCGAGCTCGCGGCCCTCGACGACCTTGGCGGGATGCGGGCCGCCGGCGAGCAGGCGCGGCACGAAGTCGAGCGGCAGCGGCGTCGCGGACGCGGCGAACACGACGTTGCCGAACCGCCGGCCCTTCAGCACCTGCGTCTCGGTGAGGGCGGCCACGTGCGGCAGCACGTCCTGGATCGTCGCGGCCTGTCCGCGGGCGAACCGCAGCCCGTGGCCGTCGGCGACGTTGACGGTCATGATCCCGCCGGGCGCGAGGAACGCGGCGGCCTCCGCGTAGAAGTCGCGGCTCGTGATGTGGGCGGGCGTGCGCGCGCCGCTGAAGACGTCCACCACGACGAGGTCGACGGTCCCCCGGAGCCCCTGCGGGAGCCTCCCCATCACCTCGCGGGCGTCGCCGTAGCGGACCCGGATGGAGGCCTTCCGCGACCACGGCAGGTGCTCCCGCACCAGCTCCACGAGGTCCTGCTCGAGCTCGATGACCTGCTGGCGGGATCCCGGCCGGGTCGCCTCGACGTACCGCGGGATCGTCAGCGCGCCGGCGCCGAGGTGCAGGGCGGTGATCGGCTGGCCCGGGTCGCCGACGAGGTCGATGACGTGGCCCATCCGCTGCACGTACTCGAAGAACAGCTCGCCCGGGTCGTCCATGTTGACGTGCGACTGGGGTGTCCCGTCGACCACGAGCTGGTACGCGCCCGGCACGAAGCGGTCCGGCTCGATGACGGCCCGGTGCCCGCTCAGGGACAGGACGGTCGACGGGTGCTCGGGCATCTCCTCAGCCTAGGTGTAGTTCCCAGTGAGGTTGTGAACGCGTTCGGCGGGCGTGAGTCCGCCGATGCCGGTGTGGGGGCGGTGGTGGTTGTAGTGATGCAGCCAGGCAGGGTAGGTCGCGGCGCGGGCCTCGTCGGTGCGATAGGGATGGGCGTAGGCCCACTCGGTGGCGAGGGTGCGGTTGAAGCGCTCGACCTTCCCGTTGGTCTGGGGCCGGTAGGGGCGGGTGCGTGTGTGGGCGATGGTGCCGAGCGCCTCGGTGAAGGCGTGGGAGCGGTAGCAGGAGCCGTTGTCCGTCAGGACACGGATCACGGTGATGCCCGCGGTGGTGAAGAACGCGTTCGCGCGGGCCCAGAACGCGGCGGCGGTCTCCTTGCGCTCGTCGGTGAGGATCTCGGAGTACGCGAGTCGGGAGTGGTCATCCACGGCGTGGTGCAGGAACGCGTATCCCCGCCCGGTCCGGGGAGTGTTCCTCCGGCCGGCCGCTCTGCCGAGGACTCGGTGCCCGCCGCCGTCCGGGATGCGGCCGAGCTTCTTGATGTCGACGTGGACCAGATCTCCCGGCGAGGAGTGCTCGTAGCGTCGGGCAGGAGACCGCCGGGCAGGGAGCCCGGTGCTCAGATCGACGTGCTCGAGCAACGGCATCCGATACCGGTTCAGCACCCGCTCGACCGTCGAACGCGGAACGCGGAGGTGATAGCTGATGCGGTGCGGGCCCCACCGGCGAGTGAATCTCAGCGCGATGATCCGCCGCTCCCGACGCTGACTCGTGCGGGTCGGTTGCCGGTGCGGGCGGGATGAGCGGTCCGTCATCGGCAACCCGGCCCGATACCGGCGAGCCCATCTCGACGCGGTCGCGGGCGAGCACTGGAACCTCTCCGCCGCACGCCGGACCGGCCACCCGTCCTCGATGATCAACCGGGCAAGCCGAACCCTGCCCGCAGGAGTGAACGGGGCGTTAGCGTGAGTCACGAAGACCTCCGTGGACGTTGATGAGTGTGGTAACCCACATCGTCCCGGAGGTCTTCGCTATCCGCTCACGCGTTCACAACCTCCCGAGGAACTACACCTAGGCTGGTCCAATGCATGGTGAGTACAAGGTCCCCGGCGGCAAGCTCGTCGTGGTCGACCTGGACGTGACCGACGGGCGCATCTCCGGCTTCCGCCTGGCGGGCGACTTCTTCCTCGAGCCAGACGACGCACTCGAGGCCATCGACCGGGCCGTGAACGGCCTCCCCGAGGACAGCGACGCCAACGCGATCGCGGCGGCCATCCGCCGGGCGCTCCCCGCGCAGGCCGTGCTCCTCGGCTTCTCGCCCGAGGCCGTCGCCGTCGCGATCCGCCGCTCGCTCGCCCGCGCCACGAACTGGGGCGACTACGAGTGGGAGGTCATCCACGACCGCGCCTACCGGCCCGTCGAGCAGATGGCGCTCGACCAGGTGCTCGCCGAGGAGGTCGGCGCGGGTCGCAGGAACCCCACGCTCCGCATCTGGGAATGGGAGCAGCCCGCGGTCGTCATCGGCAGCTTCCAGTCGCTCCGCAACGAGGTCGACGCCGAGCAGGCCGCGGCCCACGGCTTCGACGTCGTGCGCCGCGTCTCGGGCGGCGGCGCCATGTACATGGAGGCCGGCGCGGTCATCACGTACTCGATCTACGCGCCCGTCGACCTCGTCCAGGGCATGACCTTCGCGGACTCCTACGCCTACCTCGACGAGTGGGTCATCACCGCGCTCCGCTCGCTCGGCATCGACGCGTCGTACCAGCCGCTCAACGACATCACGAGCCCCAGCGGCAAGATCGGCGGCGCGGCGCAGAAGCGGCTCGGCGCCGGCGCCGTTCTGCACCACGTCACCATGAGCTACGACATGGACGGCGAGAAGATGGTGCAGGTGCTCCGCATCGGCCGCGAGAAGATCAGCGACAAGGGCATCACGAGCGCCGCCAAGCGCGTGGACCCGCTCCGCAGCCAGACGGGCATGAGCCGCGCCGACATCATCGACCGGATGAAGGCCACCTTCACGGGCCTCTACGGCGGCAAGCCGGGGCGGGTCACGCCGGAGGAGTGGGCGAAGACGCGCCAGCTCGTGGAGGACAAGTTCTCGACTCCGGAGTGGCTCACGCGCGTCCCCTGATCGGGGGACTGTCCGCCTGACGAAGCAGCGATGTCCGCTGCGTGTCGGGGCTGTCCGCGGGGCGACGGCGCCCCCTTCCGCTCAGATCCGCGCGCTTAGAGTCACCACGTCGTCCTTCCGGCCCCGCGGGGCCGAGCGGCGACTGCGGTCCGATCGAACCTCTTCAGGAGGCTCCGCTCGCGACCGCGGGTGACGGGGAGACCCGTCGAGGGGAGCGGACTCGCGAGGCGCATGCGTGCGCCTCGCGAGCGCACCCGCTCAGCCCCGCTCGAGCAGCTCCCGGTAGTCGGGGTGCTCGTCGATCCACTCCGCCACGAACGGGCACGCGGCCACGACCGTGCGGGCTCCGCCGCGCACGTCGTCGAGAGCCGCCCGCACCAGCTCGCCGCCGAGGCCGCCGCGCCGCTTCGCGGGGTCGACCTCCGTGTGGGTGAAGACGATGCGGTCGCCCTGGATCAGGTAGTCCGCGAAGCCCGCGCGCTCGCCGTCGAGCCACAGCGTGTAGCGCGAGCCGTCGGGGTCGTGGGTCACGTCGACGCTCATCCCGCCACACTATGCGCGGTGTCGTGCGGAGTCGATCCGCAGGGGGCCGGGTTACCCTGGACCAGCCCGGGACCCGGGTCGACCCCTACCCCCCGGAGCACCACGTGACCGCCGACATCCGCCGCCGCAGCATCCTCGCCGCCGTGCTCGCGGTCCCCGTGACCGCGGTCCTCGCCGCCTGCACCCGCCAGGAGCCCGTGCCGCGCGCGACCCTCGGCGCCGGAGCCGACGGCCAGCCCGCCGCGTCCGGGTCCTCGCCCGCCGTCTCCTCCGTCGAGCCGGCCTCGCTCTCCGTGTCGGGCGGCCAGACCGTGACGCTCACCGGCGCCGGCCTCTCCGGCGCGACGGCCGTCATGTTCGCGGGCACCGCGGGCACCGACCTGCAGGTGGCCGGCGACGGATCCGTCACGGTCGTGGCGCCCCGCTCGGCCGACTACGAGGACCGCTTCGCCGACATCCAGGTCATGGCCGGCGACACCCCGCTCACCGCCGCGACAGCCGCCTACGCCGCGCAGACGCCGGTCGACAAGCAGCTCCAGTACGCGCTCGCCCACTGGGACGCCTACAACCTCACGGAGTACGGGAACTTCAACTCCTCCGGCGGCGACTGCGTCAACTTCGTGAGCCAGTCCCTCATCCAGCGCGGCTGGCAGATGACGAACGAGTGGCACAACCGCGGCGGCGGATCCGACTGGACCTACGCGTGGATCCACGTGCCGACGTTCGACAAGTGGCTCGCAGCGAACGCGTCCACGCTCGGCGTGAAGCGCCTCGAGCTCGCCGACCGGGACCAGCTGAAGCTGGGCGACATCGTCATCTTCGACTGGAACCGCAACTCCTCGCCCGACCACACGCAGATCGTCTCGGCCATCGAGCCGAAGGACGGCGGCAACGTCGTGAAGATGGTCGGCCACAACCTCGACAACGACTACCGCGACCTCGACGAGACCATCACGACCGAGCACCCCGGCGCCGAGGTCCACTTCTGGAGCGTCGCCTAGCCCGGGCCTAGCCCACGTCGCCGACGCCGCGTCCGGCGCGGAGCAGCCGGTCGACGAGGAGCACGAGCAGGACGCCGGCCGCGTATGCGGCGAGGTCCACCGGGTCGAAGCCGGTGCCGATCAGCAGGCGGCACAACGGCACGTGCACCGCCCACATGGCGGGCCACCCGGTGATCTGCAGCAGCTCGATCCCCGAGCACCACACCAGCACGGCGGCACCGTGCACGACCGGGTCGACCCGCGGCATCACCGCGATGAGCGCGAGGTGGATCGCCGCGGCGTAGAAGACGTCGGGCCAGATGCCGCGGCCGTCGCTGTGCGTGACGACCATGCCGGCGACGACCACCGCGAGGAGCGACCCGAGCGCGACGATCCGGCGCCGGGCGTGGCCGTCGGGGAGACGGACGTCCCTGTCGAGGACCGGCGCGGCGCCCGCGGGACCGTCGGCGGGATGCATCGACGGCTCGTCCCACACGAACGCGTCCACATCCCCGGAATGGCGCATGTCCCCAGCGTAGGCACCGTGGATGCGAACGCGCCCAGGCCGAGGGCGGATCCGCGACCTCCCGTTACGCGTCGAGCGCCGCGTCGACGATCCGCTTGGCCTCCGCCTGCAGCGCGTGCAGGTGGTCGAGGCCCACGAAGGACTCGGCGTAGATCTTGTACACGTCCTCCGTGCCGCTCGGGCGCGCGGCGAACCACGCGTTCTCCGTGACGACCTTGACGCCGCCGACCGCGGCGCCGTTGCCGGGCGCCGTGCTCAGCTTGGCGGTGATCGGGTCGCCCGCGACCTCGGTGGCCGCGATGGCGTCACCGTCGAGCTTGCCGAGCGTGGCCTTCTGCGCCTTGGTCGCCGCCGCGTCGACGCGCTCGTACACCGGGTCGCCGAAGCGCTCGGTGAGCTCGCGGTAGAGCGCGCTCGGCGTCTTGCCCGTGACCGCGACGATCTCCGACGCGAGGAGGGCCAGGAGGATCCCGTCCTTGTCCGTGGTCCAGACCGTGCCGTCCATGCGGAGGAAGCTCGCGCCGGCGGACTCCTCGCCGCCGAAGCCCACGGATCCGTCGATGAGGCCGGGCACGAACCACTTGAAGCCCACCGGCACCTCCCAGAGGCGGCGGCCGAGCGACTCGGCGACCCGGTTGATCACGCTGGAGGAGACGAGCGTCTTGCCGATCGCGGCGTCCTCGCGCCAGTGCGGGCGGTGCGCGTAGAGGTAGTCGATCGCGACCGCGAGGTAGTGGTTCGGGTTCATCAGGCCGGCGTCGGGCGTGACGATGCCGTGGCGGTCGGCGTCGGCGTCGTTGCCGGTGAGGATGTCGAAGTCGTCCTTGCGCGCGAGCACGCTCGCCATCGCGGATGCGGAGGACGGGTCCATGCGGATCCTGCCGTCCCAGTCGAGCGTCATGAACGACCACGCCGGATCCACCTCGGGGTTCACGACCTCGAGGTCGAGGCCGTAGCGCTCGCCGATCGCGGCCCAGTACTCGACCGAGGCGCCGCCGAGCGGGTCCGCGCCGATGCGCACGCCCGCCTTCTTGATCGCCTCCATGTCGATGATGGAGCCGAGGTCGTCCACGTAGTGGCCGAGGAAGTCGTAGCCCTCGACGCTCGCGCGCGCCTCGTCGAGCGGGACGCGCTTCACGTCGACGAGGCCGCCCGCGATGATCGCGTTCGCCCGGGCCGCGATCCAGCCGGTGGCGTCGGAGTCGGCGGGCCCGCCGTGCGGCGGGTTGTACTTGAAGCCGCCGTCGGCGGGCGGGTTGTGGCTGGGGGTCACGACGATGCCGTCCGCCACGTCGTCTTCCCCGTGGGCGTCGTCGCGGTTCCAGCGGAGGATCGCGTGCGAGAGGGCGGGCGTCGGGCACCAGGAGTCGCGCGAGTCGGCGAGCACGCGCACGCCGTTGGCGACGAGCACCTCGAGCGCGGTGTCCTCGGCGGGCCGGGAGAGCCCGTGGGTGTCGCGGCCGATGAACAGCGGGCCGGTGATGCCCTGCTCGGCCCGGTACTCCACGATCGCCTGCGTGATGGCGAGGATGTGGTCCTCGTTGAACGCGGTCTTCAGCGAGCTGCCGCGGTGGCCGCTCGTGCCGAACGCCACCTTCTGCTCCGGATCCTCCATGTCGGGGTGGAGGTCGTGGTACGCCCGGATCAGCTCGTCGAGGTCGATGAGGTCGGACGGGAGGGCGGCGGTGCCTGCGCGGTCATGCATGGATCCATCCTGGCACCGGCCCCCGCCGATTCCCATCTAGGGTGCAGGCATGCCCGAGACCCCCCGACCCGACGAGACGTACAGCTACCTCGGCCCGGCCGGCACCTTCACGGAGGCGGCGCTCAAGCAGGTGGACGCGGCGCGCGGCCGCACGTGGCGCGCGGTCAACAACGCGTCGGAGGCGCTCGCCGACGTCGTCGCCGGCACCTCGGTCGCCGCCATGATCGCCATCGAGAACTCGGTCGAGGGCGGGGTGACCGCCACGCAGGACGCGCTCGCGAACATCCCGGGCCTCCGGATCCTCAGCGAGCACCTCGTGCCCGTGTCCTTCGACCTCGTGGTGCGGCCGGGCACGGCGCTCGCCGACGTGCGGACGGTCGCCGCGCATCCGGTCGCCTACGGGCAGTGCCGCCGCTTCCTCGAGCGCGAGCTGCGCACGCACGGGCACGTGCCCGCGACGTCGAACGTGGCCGCGGCCCTGTCGCTGCTGGAGTGCGGCATCGCCGACGCCGCCATCGCGCCGCCGCAGATCACGGAGAGCCAGCCGCTCGAGGCCGTGGCCCGCGGCATCGGCGACAACCTGAACGCCGTCACGCGCTTCGTGCTCGTCGGCCGCGCCACCGCGCTCCCCGCGCGCACGGGTGCCGACAAGACGAGCCTCATCATCGAGCTGCCGGACGACCGCGCCGGATCCCTGCTCGACCTCCTCGAGCAGTTCGCGACCCGCGGGGTGAACCTCGCGCTCATCCAGTCGCGGCCCATCGGCGACGAGCTCGGCCGCTACCGGTTCGTCATCGACGCGGAGGGGCACGTGCACGACGAGCGCGTGGCCGACGCGCTGCTCGGGATCCGCCGCTTCAGCCCGCGCGTCACCTTCCTCGGCTCCTACCCGCGGGCCGACGGGACGCCGAGCACCTACCGCGCCCGGTACGAGGACGACGTCTTCCTCGAGGCGCGCGACTGGCTGCGCGGGATCCTCTCCGCCGAGCCCGGCGCGGGCGCGGACGCGGGCACCTAGCCGCGGTCGACCGGCCGGGAGCGCGCGCCCGTCACGCGGCTGAGCAGGTACAGCACGATGCCGACGGCCACGAGGATCGCGCCGAACAGCCACACCTGGCCGCTCTGCTGCGTGAGCAGCAGGACGCAGGAGAGCGTCCCGAGCACGGGGATCGCGGTCCAGACGCGGAAGTGCGCGTGATCCACGCGGTCCTTCCGCAGCACCAGCACCGCGACGTTGGTGCTGATGAAGACGAAGAGCAGAAGGAGCACGACGGTCTCGGCGAGCGTGCCCACGTCGCCGACCGCGGTGAGGCCGATGGCGACCAGCGTGGTGACGACGATCGCGACCCACGGCGTCCGCCGCCTCGGCAGCACGCGGCCGAGCACGCCGGGCAGGAGGCCCTGCTCGCTCATGCCGAAGGTAACGCGGCTCGCCATGATCATGGTCAGCAGCGCGCCGTTCGCCACCGCCACGAGGGCGATGAGGCTGAACACCCACGGCGGGATGCCGGCGCCGGTCGCCTGCACGACCGCGAGCAGCGGCCCGGTCGACTCGGCGAGCTCCTCGGCCGGGAGCGCGGCGGAGCTCGCCAGCGCGACGAGCACGTAGACGACACCCGCGGTCGCGAGCGCGCCGAACAGCGCCTTCGGGTAGACGCGGCTCGGATCCCGCACCTCCTCGGCCACGTTGGCGCTCGTCTCGAACCCGACGAACGAGTAGTACGCGACGATCGCCGCCGAGAGCGTGGCGAGCGCGGCGTTCGAGCCCTCGGGGAACTCCGTCACGCGCGACACGTCGCCGCCCCCGCCGCCGAGCATCACGGCCACCACGACGATCACGATGACGAGGCCGCTCAGCTCGATCACGGTCATCACGACGTTGCCGCGCATGCTCTCGGTGATCCCGCGGGCGTTGAGCGCCGCCACGAGCAGCAGGAAGACGATGGCGGCGGGGATCCGGGGCACGTCCATCACGGGCGCGAGCAGCGTCGAGAGGTACTCGCCCGCGAAGGCCAGCGACAGGCCGGCGGCGCTCACGACCCCGGCCGCGAGCATCGAGAAGCCCACGAGGAACGACACGACCGGCAGCTTGAACGCGCGCTCCGCGAAGATCGCGGCGCCGCCCGCCTTCGGGTACTTCGTGACGAGCTCGGCGTAGGAGCCCGCGGTCAGCAGCGCCAGCAGCAGCGCCACCACGAGCGGCACCCAGAGCGCGCCGCCGACGTCCTCCGCGAGCGTGCCCATGAGCGCGTAGATCCCCGCGCCGAGCACGTCGCCGAGGATGAAGAGGAACAGCAGCGGGCCGGTGATCGCCTGCGTGAGCTTCGAGCCGCCCGCGGGAGCCCCCGTGTCGGCCTCGGTCGTGGTCGCCATGTCCGGTCCTCCTCCTCGGTCGCCGGGTCGGATGCCCGGCGGGCACGCTCGCGCGTCCCCCCACGACCCTGGCCCGGTCGCGCGTCGGCGTCCGGGGGCTTGACGCCCGGCCGCCCGCGACCCGCTTCGTTAGAGTGACGGGGTGATCGATCCGCAGACCCTCCGCGACCATCCCGACCTCGTCATCGCCTCGCAGGAGCTGCGCGGCGCGTCCGTGGAGGTGGTCGACCAGGCGGTCGCCGCGGACTCCGAGCGCAGGCAGGCGATCACCGAGTTCGAGGGCCTCCGCGCGGAGCAGAACGCGCACGGCAAGCTCGTCGCGAAGGCCGACAAGGCCGACAAGCCGCGCCTCATCGCCGAGGTGCAGGAGCTGAAGGCCCGCGTCACCGCCGCGCAGGAGCGCGCGCAGCAGGCCGAGGCCGCGCTCGACGAGGCGATGCGGCGGATCCCGAACATCGTCATCGACGGCGTCCCCGCGGGCGGCGAGGACGACTGGGCGCTCCTCCGCGAGGTCGGCGAGAAGGCGGCCTTCGACTTCGAGCCCCGCGACCACCTGGAAATCGGCGAGATCCTCGACGCCATCGACATGGGCCGCGGCGCCAAGGTCTCCGGTGCCCGCTTCCACTTCCTCAAGGGCATCGGCGCCCGGCTCGAGATCGCCCTGATGAACTTCGGCCTGGCCCGCGCGCTCGAGGCGGGCCTCGTGCCGCTCATCACGCCCACGCTCGTGAAGCCCGAGATCATGGCCGGCACGGGCTTCCTCGGCGCCCACGCCGACGAGGTCTACCACCTCGACGACGACGACCTGTACCTCACGGGCACGAGCGAGGTGGCGCTCGCCGGGTACCACGCCGACGAGATCCTCGACCTCGCCGCGGGGCCCATCCGCTACGCCGGCTGGTCCACGTGCTACCGCAAGGAGGCGGGCTCCTACGGCAAGGACACCCGCGGCATCATCCGCGTGCACCAGTTCCAGAAGCTCGAGATGTTCTCCTACGTCGACCCGGCCGACGCCGAGGCCGAGCACGAGCGCCTCCTCGCCATGCAGGAGCGCATGATGCAGGACCTCGGCCTCGCCTACCGCGTCATCGACACGGCGGCCGGCGACCTCGGGTCGAGCGCCGCCCGCAAGTACGACGTCGAGGCGTGGATCCCCACCCAGGGCGCCTACCGCGAGCTCACCTCCACCTCGAACTGCACGACGTTCCAGGCCCGCCGTCTCGGCACGCGCTTCCGCGGCGAGGACGGCCGCACATCGCCCGTCGCCACGCTCAACGGCACGCTCGCGACCACGCGCTGGATCGTCGCGATCCTCGAGACCCACCAGCGCGCGGACGGCTCGGTGCGCGTGCCCGAGGCGCTCCGCCCGTACCTCGGTGGCCTCGAGGTGCTCGAGCCGGCCACGGCGAAGGCGGCCCGATGACCCCGCGCGTGTCCGACGCCGACCGCCTCCTCATCGCCCTCGACATCGACGGCACCCTCCTCGGCGAGGACGGCTCGCTCGACGAGTCGGTCATCCGCGAGGTGCGGCGGATGGAGGAGATCGGCCACCTGGTCATGCCCTCCACCGGCCGCTCGGTCGCCGACACCCTGCCGATCGTCGACCGCCTGGGGATCCACCCGCGGTACATGGTGTGCTCGAACGGCGCCATCGTGCTCGAGCGCGACGCGGACGCCCCCGCCGGCTACAGCCGCCGCTTCGTCGAGACCTTCGACCCCGCCGACGTGCTCCAGCGGATCCACCCCCACCTCGCGAGCGGCCGCTACGCCGTCGAGGACGAGCACGGCGTGTACCTCTACGCCGGCGGCGACTTCCCGGACGGCGCGCTCGAGGCGAACGGCCGCCAGGTCGAGTTCGAGGAGCTGCTGCACGTTCCCGCGACGCGCGTCGTCGTCATCTCGCCCGGCCACGACATGGAGGACTTCCAGGACGTCGTCGAGCGCATGGGCCTCCACCGCGTCAGCTACTCGATCGGCTGGACCGCATGGCTCGACATCGCGCCTGACGGCGTGAACAAGGCCACCGCCATGGAGCGCGTGCGCGAGCTGCACGGGATCGACCGCACGCACGTCTTCGCGATGGGCGACGGGCGCAACGACATCGAGATGCTGGTGTGGGCCGGCGAGCACGGCCGGGGCATCGCCATGGGTCAGGCGCCGGCCGAGGTCATCGCCGTCGCCAGCGAGGTCACGGGCCCCATCACCGAGAACGGCGCGGCCGCGGTCCTCGCCCGCCTCTGACGACCGATTCCCCAGCTGGGGAGAGTTCAGCTCGCTCTGATCCTGCCCATGCGAGAGTGGCGCATCCCGCGCGGCCACCCGGCCGCACCACCGCGGGCCGACCGGCCACCGGTAGGATCCTCATCGATCGCACGTCGCCCGCCACGCGGGAGCGCGCATCGGGAGGGCTGTCCGAGCGGCCGATGGAGCCAGTCTTGAAAACTGGTGGGCAGAGATGTCTCGTGGGTTCGAATCCCACGCCCTCCGCCCGGAGAGGATCCGCATGAGCGACGCGCCCCTGCGACCCCGGCGAACCGCCACGACCCCCGTCATCGCCCGCCACGGCCGGCTCGGACGACCGAGCGCGGCGCGCACCCTCGTCAAGGGCATCGCTATGGGCGTCGCGGTCCTGCTCGTCAGTGGGCTCTCCGTCGGCACGATCGCGCTGTGGGACCTCAACAAGTCCGTCCAGGCGAACACCGTCGACATCAGCGACGGCACCGAGCAGACCACGGTCGGCGTCGGCGCGCTCGACGGCGGCTTCAACGTGCTGCTCGCCGGATCCGACACCCGCCAGGGCCAGGGGGACGGCTACGGCAAGACCGACGGCGCGCTCAACGACGTCAACATGGTGCTCCACGTCTCCGCCGACCACTCGCAGGCCACGGTCGTCAGCCTGCCGCGCGACATGGTCGTGCCCATCCCCGCGTGCGCGCGCAGCGACGGATCCGGCACCGCGCCCGCGATGTCCGCCGCGCCGCTCAACTCGGCGCTGTCCGACGGCGGCCTGCCGTGCGTCGCGAAGACCGTCGCGCAGTTCACCGGCCTCGACATCCCGTACGCCGCGCTCATCGAGTTCAACGGCGTCATCGAGATGTCCAACGCGGTCGGCGGCGTCCCCGTCTGCCTCGCGAGCCCGCTCAAGGACAAGCGCACCGACCTCGACCTCCCGGCGGGCGAGAACACCCTCCAGGGCAAGGAGGCGCTCCAGTTCCTCCGCACCCGCCACGCGGTCGGCGACGGCAGCGACCTGGCGCGCATCAGCAACCAGCAGGTCTTCCTGTCGGCGCTCGTGCGCACGATGAAACAGTCGAGCACGCTCTCGGATCCCACGCGCGTCTACGGCCTCGCCAAGGCCGCGGTCGACAACATGCAGCGCTCCACGTCGCTCGACTACCAGACCATGGCGTCCATGGCGCTGGCGCTCAAGGACATCCCGCTCGACCAGGTGCGCTTCCTGCAGTACCCGGGCACCACGTCCGGCACGGGCGTCTACGCCGGCAAGGTCCAGCCGCTGAAGGCCGACGGCGACCAGCTCATGCAGCTGCTGAAGGCGGATGCGCCGTTCGAGGTCAAGGCGGGCAACACGGGCCTCGGCGCGGTCGAGGAGCAGCCCGCGGCATCGACCCTGACGCCGTCGCCGAGCGCTCCTGCGGCGGCGAGCGGATCCCAGCCCGCCACCTCGGCGCCCACGGTGCTGCCCGAGGCCGTCACGGGCACGGACGCGGGGACGGTGACCTGCTCGAAGGGCTTCAAGGGGTGAGCCCGGTCGCGCGCGCGGCCGCTTGAGCGCCGCGCGTCGGATGAGGGCGACGGGGCCCCGCCGCACACCCTATGCAGCGAGGACCCGTCTATCTCGTTCAGCTTTCGACCCGAATCCTCCGCCGGACGAGAATCTCGTGATCTCGCCCACGGGGGCTCGCGACGTCGTCGCGTGCGTGAGGGTGAGCGGCGCCGGTTCGGGGGATCCGGGACCGCGGCCATGTGGGCGAGCGGGACATCTCTGGGCTGACACATCGACACGCGGGGGGTAAGCCGGTCGGGTCCGGCACACGCGTCGTCAGAGACACTACGTGTCCGTCGAATGGGGGACAACCGCGCCGCACCCCCCGTTCGGGCCGGCGGCCCGGTGCGCGGGGATGTGAGCAGGCCGCCGCGTCCGGTACAGTGGACGGGTACGTCTGGAGACGTCGCATAGTTCGGCCTAGTGCACCACCCTGCTAAGGTGGAGTACCCGTATGGGTACCGTGGGTTCAAATCCCACCGTCTCCGCCATCTCCCCGTTCCGGCCCCGCGTGGCTGCGTCCGCTTCCTGGCTGCGTCCGCCGCCTGGATCATGGCCCAGTACGCTCGACGCATGGACCGCCAGATGCTCGACCAGCTGTCGACGGGCCGTTCTCGGCGCGACGTGCAGGCCATCCGCGAGGCGCTGTCCGCGCTGACCGCCGGAGACCTGGTGAGCGTGGTCATCCGCTCCCCGCGCTACGGCCTCCACTCGGTCGACGGCCCGGTCCGCGTCGGGTCCAACGGCCAGCTGGTCGTCGCGGACACGGCGCTCGGCGCAGCCGGTGAGATCCAGTCGGTCTCCATCCGGTCGGGCGACGACATGCCCCCGCAGGGTGGGCTGCCCGACTCCGTCGTGGGCCTCGGCCACGGCACCGTGGCGCGCGTCACCTTCGACGAGCCCGCCTACGGCGCGTTCCACGTGACGGGTCCGCTCACCGCAGGCGACGACGCGTTCCTCCTCGTCAGCAACTGGATCGTCGTCAACGGCGACGCGTTCGCCCCGCGGGTCGTCTCCGTGGAGGTCGCGGACGACCTGGACGTGCACCCGGCCAACGTGCCGCCGCGGAGGCCGTCCGTGGAGGACGCCGTGGCGCCCGCGCCCGGCCCCACGGCCTAGTTGTAGTTCCTCGGGAGGTTGTGAACGCTGGGGCGGATAGCGAAGACCTCCGGGACGATGTGGGTTACCACACTCATCAACGTCCACGGAGGTCTTCGTGACTCACGCTAACGCCCCGTTCACTCCCGCGGGCAGGGTTCGGCTTGCCCGGTTGATCATCGAGGACGGGTGGCCGGTCCGGCGTGCGGCGGAGAGGTTCCAGTGCTCGCCCGCGACCGCGTCGAGATGGGCTCGCCGGTATCGGGCCGGGTTGCCGATGACGGACCGCTCATCCCGCCCGCACCGGCAACCGACCCGCACGAGTCAGCGTCGGGAGCGGCGGATCATCGCGCTGAGATTCACTCGCCGGTGGGGCCCGCACCGCATCAGCTACCACCTGCGTATCCCCCGTTCCACGGTCGAGCGGGTCCTCCGTCGCTACCGGATGCCGTTGCTCACGCACCTGGATTCCGCGACGGGACTCCCCGTCCGACGCTCGCCCGCGCGACGTTACGAGCACTCCTCGCCGGGAGATCTGGTCCACGTCGACATCAAGAAGCTCGGCCGTATCCCGGACGGCGGCGGGCACCGAGTCCTCGGCCGACAGGCCGGCCGGAAGAACAACCCCCGGACCGGGCGGGGATACGCGTTCCTGCACCACGCCGTGGATGACCACTCCCGACTCGCGTACTCCGAGATCCTCACCGACGAGCGCAAGGAGACCGCTGCCGCGTTCTGGGCCCGCGCGAACGCGTTCTTCACCACCGCGGGCATCACCGTGATCCGTGTCCTGACGGACAACGGCTCCTGCTACCGCTCCCACGCCTTCACCGAGGCGCTCGGCACCATCGCCCACACACGCACCCGCCCCTACCGGCCCCAGACCAACGGGAAGGTCGAGCGCTTCAACCGCACCCTCGCCACCGAGTGGGCCTACGCCCACCCCTACCTCACCGACGAGGCCCGCGCCGCGACCTACCCTGCCTGGCTGCATCACTACAACCACCACCGCCCCCACACCGGCATCGGCGGACTCACGCCCGCCGAACGCGTTCACAACCTCACTGGGAACTACACCTAGTCCCCGCCCGTCTGGTCCCCGCCCGCCTCAGCGCCTGGGCCGGTCGCCGCGGCCGGGTCGGCCTAGCATCGCCCCCATGACCGACACGTTTCCCGATGCGCCGCGGCCGTCGGATCCCGAGCACGGCGCCGGCACCACGCTCGGCCTCATCGCGCGCGAGGCGAACGTGTCGATCGGCACGGTCAGCAAGGTCCTCAACGGCCGGAAGGGCATCTCCCCGGCCACGCGCTCCCGCGTCGAGGAGCTGATGGAGCTGCACGGCTACAGCAGGCGGGGGGCCGAGCGGCCGCACGGCGCGCTCATCGAGATCGTGCTCGAGGTCGTCGACACGGGCTTCTCGGTCGACCTGCTGCGCGGCGTCTCGGCGGTCGCCCGCGAGCACTCCCTCAGCGTCATCGTCACCGAGCACGGGCGCGACAACGCCCTCGACGGCGACTGGATGGCGGGCGTCATGCAGCGCCGGCCGATGGGCCTCGTCCTCGTCTTCTCGGACCTCGCGCCCGCGCAGAAGCGGCAGCTGCGGAGCCGGGGCATCCCGTTCGTGGTGGTGGATCCTGCGGGGTCGCCCGCCGCGGACGTGCCGGCCGTCGGATCCACCAACTGGGAGGGCGGCCACGCCGCGGGGGAGCACCTGCTGGGCCTCGGGCACACGCGCATCGGCGCCATCAGCGGCCCGCGGCACCGGCTCTACTCGCGAGCGCGCATGTCGGGCTTCCGCAGCGCGCTCGAGGCGGCGGGACCCGCGGTGTCGCTGGTCGAGGCGGAGGGCGACTACGGCCGCGTCGCGGGGTACCGCGCCGGCGGCGAGCTGCTCGACGGAGAGGCGCGCCCCACCGCGATCTTCGCCGGCAACGACGAGCAGGCGCTCGGGCTGTACGAGGCGGCGCGCGAGCGGGGGATCCGCGTCCCCGACGACCTCTCCGTGCTCGGCTACGACGACCTCCCGTTCGCGCGCATCGTCTCGCCGGCGCTCAGCACCATCCGCCAGCCCGTGCGCGAGATGGCCGAGGCCGCGGCGCGGATGGTGTTGCGGATCCGCGAGGGGCGGAGCGACGAAGCGACGCGGCTCGACCTCGCGACCGCTCTCGTGGTCCGCGCCAGCACGGCGGCCCCCGCGGCCCCCGCGGCCCCCGCGGCGACGGACGCGGTGTCGCCGCCCGAGTGAAACGTTTCGGATCGGCGGCGACCTCCTTGCCCCGCCCGACCGCCGGTGCGTAGCGTTCGAGGGGCGCACGGCAGCCGACCGGACGCACTCGACGAAGGAGTCGCCCGTGATGCAGATCCCCCGCACGCCCGCCCGGTCGCATCGCGACCACCCGACCCGGACGGCGCGCTCGTGACCGCGGCCCGGAAGGCGCTCGTCGTCCGCGGCGGCTGGGACGGCCACATGCCCGTGGAGACCACGGGCCTCTTCATCCCGTTCCTCGAGGAGAACGGCTTCGAGGTGCGCGTGGAGGAGGGCTCGGCCGTCTACGCCGACGCCGCCGCCATGGCGGAGACCGACCTCATCGTGCAGGCCAACACCATGACGACAATCGAGCCCGAGGAGATGGCCGGCCTGTACGCCGCCGTCGTCGCGGGCACGGGCATGGCCGGCTGGCACGGCGGCATCGCCGATTCGTACCGGAACACGGCCGACTACCTGCACATGATCGGCGGCCAGTTCGCCCATCACGCGGGCAAGGACCCGGCCGAGCGCACGGGCGAGCAGTCCGACAACTACATCCCGTACACGGTCGAGATGACCGAGCTCGGGCGCACGCACGAGATCACCCGGGGGATCGCCGATTTCGACCTCGTGACCGAGCAGTACTGGGTGCTGAGCGACGAGTACAACGACGTGCTCGCGACCACGACGCAGACCGTGCGGCCGTGGGATCCGTGGCACCGTCCGGTCACCGCGCCCGCCATCTGGACCCGCCAGTGGGGCGAGGGCCGCATCTTCGTCTCCGCCCCGGGCCACCGCATCGAGGTCGTCGAGGACCCGAACGTCCGCACCATCATCGAGAGGGGCCTCCTGTGGGCAGCACGCTGACGCACGACGACGACGCGATGACCCTCGGGATCATCGGCGTCGGGAAGATCAGCGAGCAGTACTTCGCCGCGTTCGAGACCCTGTCCGGCGTGCGGCTCGTCGCCGTCGCCGACCTCGACCTCGACCGCGCGCGCACGGTCGCCGAGGCGCAGGGCGTGGACGCTCTGAGCGTGGACGACCTCATCGCCGACCCGCGCATCGACACGGTGCTGAACCTCACGATCCCCGCCGCGCACGCCGAGGTCGACCTCCGCGTGCTTGAGGCCGGCAAGCACGTGTACGGCGAGAAGCCGCTCGCGCTGAGCCCCGCGGAGGCCGCGCCGATCCTGCGGCTGGCCGAGGAGAAGGGCCTCCGCGTCGGATCCGCGCCCGACACCGTGCTGGGCACCGGGATCCAGACCGCCCGCGCCGTGCTCGACGCCGGCACGATCGGGAAGCCCGTCGCGGCGAACGCCTTCTGGGGCGCGCCCGGACACGAGCTCTGGCACCCGGCCCCCGCGTTCTACTACCAGCCGGGCGCCGGACCCATGTTCGACATGGGCCCGTACTACCTGACAGCGCTCGTGACGCTGCTCGGCCCGGTCACGCGCGTGCAGGGCGCCTCGCTGCGCTCCGACCGCGTGCGCTCGGCCGCATCCGACCCCGAGGCGCGCGAGATCCCGGTGACCGTCGACACGCACGTCAGCGCCGTGCTCACGCACGCGTCGGGCGCGGTCTCGACCGTCACGATGAGCTTCGACATCTGGGCCACGCGAATCCCGAACATCGAGGTGTACGGCACCGCCGGCACGCTCTCGGTGCCCGACCCGAACCACTTCTCGGGGCAGGTGCAGGTCGCCACGTCGACCGACCGCGAGTGGGCGGACGTCGAGCCGAGCGCCGGCTTCGTCGACGCGGGGCGCGGCTGCGGTCTCGCGGAGATGGCCGACGCGATCCGCCGGGGCGTGCCGCACCGGGCGTCGGGGGAGCTCGCGTTCCACGTGCTCGAGGTCATGGACGCGATCCTCGACCCCGAGGCGACGGGCGAGATCCGCAGCTCCGTGGGGCGCCCGGAGGCCGTGCCGCTGGGACAGCCGGGGCGCTCCGGCGACTGATCCGAGGTCGTCCGCGAGCAGATGGTGGGCAGCCTTCCACAACCCCGCCCGACGACCGTTCCTGGGAGCCCCGGCGGACTAGCCTGACGCCGTGACCCGCCACTTCTCGCAGTTCCTCTTCGCGCCGTACGGCGACGGAGAGGGGCTGCGCGCGGTGGAGGCGGACGACGAGCAGCTCCTCGGCGTGGACGCGCACGACGACCCTCGGGAACCCGAGGCGGACGTCACCGACCCGGCCGTCTGGCCCGCGCTCACCGCCGTCGAGTGGCCGCTCACGCACCGGCCGTTCGGCGACGATGACGAGCCCGAGATCGCGGACGGCCACTTCGCGCCCGCGGATCAGGATCCGGACGGGGAGGCCCAGGAGGAGGCCGCCGCGCACGCCGCCCGGGCCGCGCTCCTCGCCGAGGTCTACGGCTGGCCGCACCGCGCCATCTGACGCGGTCGTCGCAGCGAGCCACGGCACCCCGCGTCGCCGCTCCGGCTACGCGCCGGCCAGCACCGCCCAGGAGTGCCCGGGCACGCGTCCGTCGCCGGAGACGTCGCCCGCCTCGCGTCCGTCGGGCGAGCCGGCGATCTCCATGGGCTCTTCCCCCAGGTTGAGCACGAGGCGCAGCGCGTCCGGGGATCCGGGTGCCACGCCTGCGGCCGCCCCCGTGCCCGACGGCCGCAGCGTGATGGTGAGCGCGGTGTTGGCGAGGCCGGACGTCTCCATCCGCGCGTCGACCAGCCAGGCGTGCCGGCGACGGAGGCCGATGAGCTCCTGGTGCAGGCTGCGGATCCGGGCTGCGTGCTCGTCATCGTGCAGCTCGTCGGGTGAGGCCGGGTACGCGGGGCGCACGGCATCGTCGCCGCCTGCGCGGTCCTCCTTCACGCCGGTGAGGCCCCGCTCGTCGCCCGCGTAGATCGAGGGGATGCCCGGGAGCAGCAGCAGGAGCGCGACCGCGTGGCCGAGGTGGCGGGGGGCCACCGCGGAGGCGATGCGGGTCACGTCGTGGTTGCCGATGAAGGTCTGCGGCGTGAAGGACGGCAGCAGCTCCGCGTGGCGCGTGAGGGTCCAGTCGAGCTCGAACAGGTTCCGCTCGGCGATGGAGTTGCGGATCGACTTCCACAGCTCGTAGGCGGTGATGGAGTCGATGGTCGACTCGGCCTGGTATCCGACGTAGTCGCCGTGGATCATCTCGCCGACGAACCACGCGTCCGGGTGCCGCTCGCGGACGCGCGGCAGCACGGCCGCCCAGAAGGAGGCGGGCACGGCGTAGGCGGCGTCGAGCCGCCAGCCGGAGATGCCGCGGTCGAGCCAGTGGATCATCACCTCGGCCACGTGCGCGCGCACGGCCTCGGAGTCGTGGTCGAGCGTGACGAGGGCGCCGTGGCCCTCGAAGCCCACGGGCTCGCCGGCCTCGTCCCAGCGGAACCAGGAGGCCGCCTCGGATCCGGGCCCGTCCGCGAGGGCCTGCACGAACCGCGGGTGGCTGCGGCCGACGTGGTTGAAGACGCCGTCGAGGAGCACGCGCACGCCGCGGGCGGAGGCGTCGGCGAGGAGGGCGTCGAGATCGGCGTCGTCGCCGAGCCGGGGGTCCACGACCAGGTGGTCGCGGGTGTCGTAGCCGTGGGTCTCCGAGTCGAAGACCGGGCCGAGCAGCAGGCCGTTGGTGCCGAGGTCGACGAGGTACGGGAGCCAGGCGCGGAGGCGGTCGAGGCGGTGGGCGGGGGCCGCGTCGGGGTGCGCGGGGGATCCGCCGCCGGGTCCGGCGAGGTCGTCGCGGGTCTGCGGCGCGCCCGTGAAGCCGAGGGGGTAGACGTGCCACCAGACGACGTGATCGGTCCAGGATGCCAAGGGTCGCTCCTCGCGGTTCGGGTCGATCCAGCCTAATGAGCGGGAGTCGGGGCGGCCGGAGGCCGGGCTCCGTCGGACAGCGGGAGGGGCGCGGCCGCTCGTCGGCGGCGCGGATTCGCGGGGCGGCCCCGCAGCATGTAGGCTGTCTCCCGGCCTGATCGCCGCTCGCGGAGATCATCGCCGCAGGACTGCGCCCGTAGCTCAACGGATAGAGCATCTGACTACGGATCAGAAGGTTGGGGGTTCGAATCCCTCCGGGCGCACAGCACCTCCGGGTGCATCTCTCTGGTTGAGACAGAATGCCGAACGGCCCGCCACTGGCGGGCCGTTCGCGTTTCCCCGGGTCGGTCATCCGAATCCCGTCGCTCAGCGCGTCGTCGCGAGCGGCTCCACCACGCCGTTCTCGTACGCCCAGATCGTCGCGTGCAGGCGGTCGCGCACGCCGAGCTTGTCGAGCGTGCGGCTCACGTGCGTCTTCACGGTCGTCGGCGCGAGGAACAGCCGGCCCGCGATCTCCGCGTTCGACAGCCCGCGGGCGACGAGCACGAGGATCTCCCGCTCGCGCGCGGTCAGCCGCGCGAGCCCCGTGCGGGTGCCGATCCCGCCGGACGGCTGCTCGTGGTCGAGGAGCGCGCTCACGGGGTGGGCTCCGGGGTGGGCGTGGGAGTTGCTGTCGGCGTTGCCGCAGGGGCGTCGCCGGTGGCGCCTCCGGGGCTCGGCGTCGGCGTCGGCGTCGAGCCGGGACCCGCGCGCAACGGGAGCGCCTTCGCGAACGGGGGCCGCACGGCGCCGGATCCCGTCGCCGTCGCCCCGTCGGAGGTGGCGAGGAGGTCCCTCTCGAGCGGGAAGACGTTCCACGCGCCGTCGGCGGGCTTCATGCGCTCTCCCGTCACGGGATCGGTGAGGCGGCCGTCATCCATGACGCTGCTGACGGTGGTCACGGGCTCGCCGTCCTGGTCGAAGAGCTGGACGCGGTCGAGGAGGTTCCCGTCGGCGTCGTAGGCGAAGAGGTTCGTGAGCGCCTTGCCGTCGAGGGACAGGCCCGGCTGCTGGTAGGAGGAAGGGTAGGCGGACTCAGCGTAGGAGCGAGGCGCCATCTCGTCGATGGAGACGGGGATCAGGACCACGAGCGATGCGGCCGTGATCACGCTGATGGTCGCCTTGAGCGTCCGCGCCGGAGCGGAGCGGACCCAGTTGCCGCGTCCCCACTGGACGCTGATGACGACGAGCGCGATGAGCAGGACCCATGCAGCGGGGTTCCGTGGGAGGACCGAGAAGCCGCCGAAGATCACCGTGACGAAGCACAGGTATCCCGCCCACGCTCGCAGCAGCCACCACACCGGGCGGAAGAGGATGAGCAGGTCGAGGATCGCCGAGAGCTCCCGGTTCGCGCGGATGCGGGCGTGGACGTCGCGGCCCCGGGCGCGCATGCTCTCCCGCATCTGCGCGATCGGAGACAGGGGCGCCGCCGCCACCGCCCGCTCCGGCAGCCCGGCCGAGCTGCGCAGCTCGTCGGCGTAGCGCACGGGATCGCCGAGCTCGAGGGCGCCGTCGTGATCCGCAGCCTCCTCCTGCAGGTCGGCCTCGAGGCCGCCCGTGAGGTCGTCGACGTCCTCGGCATCGAGGTCGGCGAGCCGGGCGCGCACGGCCGCGGCGAACGCCTGGATGCGGGTGTCGAGGGTGGGATCTGCGGTGTTCACGGCTTCTCTCCGATCGTGCGGACGTTCACGGATGCGGGCACGGGGCCCTCGCCGGCGCCGCCGGCCTTCCGGGTGCGGTGGGTCGGCGCGGGGGCCGGCTCGCCGAGGAGCCCGCTCATGGCCGTCGCGAACGCCGCCCACGTGGCCCGCTGGCCGGCGAGCAGCTCGCGGCCCTCGGGGTTGATCGCGTAGTACTTGCGGTGCGGTCCGCCCTCGGACGGGACGACGTAGCTCGACAGGGCGCCTGCCGCGTAGAGCCGGCGCAGCGTCCCGTAGACGGAGGCGTCGCCGACGTCGCCGAGGCCGGCGTCGCGCAGGCGCCGGACGATGTCATAGCCGTACCCGTCGTCGTGCTGCACGACGGCGAGCACCGCGGTGTCGAGCGCGCCCTTGAGGAGCTGCGTGGTGTCCATCAGTCGATCTCTCTCATGCGTCGCACAGTATCACGCAGTGCGCGGTACCTCGGAGTGCCGCGCAGGGCGGCGCGCCGAGGGGCGGCGTCCGCGGCCGGCGGCGCAGCTGGCGGTGGCGGGGACGGGCGGGCGCCCCGGCCCTCGTGCCCGCCCGCCCCTCGTGCTCGCGCCGGGCCCGGTGCTACCGTCGGGCATGCCCATCGTCCTGGAGGTCCTCGGCCGCGTGCTCGCCCTCGTGGGCGACGTCGTGCTGGGCGGCGCGGGCGTCACGCCAGCGATCCTCCTCGCAGCACTCCTCGGCGCCGCATCCGTGGCCGCCGCGGTCGCGCTGGTGCGCATCGCCGCGGCACGCGGGCTCCTCGGATCCGCCGCGCCGCCGCTGCGCCCGGACGAGGACGTCGACCTCCCGGTGCTCGTCTCCTCGAGCGACCCGGACGCGGACGGACACGAGCGCTCCCGGGCCCCGGGCCGGCGGATGCAGGTCGTCGTTCCTGCGCCGCTCCCGGCCGCCTGACCGCGGCCAGCAGGGGTCCGCCGCCACCGCGTGGCACGGATCCGGCGCGCGCCCGCATGCGACGACCAGACGGACCCCCTCCGCTCTCGTCGCAAGGAACCCCGTGGACCCCACATCGATCGCCCCCGTCCGAGCCGTGCTCGACGGCCTGTCCCAGCTCGTCGTCGGCCTCGCCGACCTGATCCACCCGCTCGCCGGCGCCTCCGCCACCGGCGTGGCCGTCATCCTCCTGACCCTCGTCGTGCGGGCCGTGCTCGTGCCGGTCGGCGTGGCGCAGGTGCGCGCCGAGATCCAGCGCCTCCGGATCGCCCCCGCGCTCGCCGAGCTCCGCCGCCGGCACGCGGGCAAGCCCGAGCAGATGTCGCGCGCGGTGCAGGAGCTCTACGCCCGGGAGGGCGCGTCGCCGCTCGCCGGCTGCCTGCCGACGCTCGCCCAGGCGCCCGTGCTCGCGGCCGTCTACACGCTGTTCGCGCACGCGCGGATCGGCGGCGAGGCGAACGCGCTGCTCGCCGCGCCCTTCGCCGGGCTCCCGCTGGGATCGAACGCGCTGGCCGCTGCCGGCATGGGCGTCGCGCCGCTCGTCGTCTCGCTTGTCGTGCTCGGGCTGCTCGCCGTGGTGATCGAGGTGCGGCGGCGCGCCGACCTGCGGTTCCAGGGGCCGCCGGCGGCCGCCGATCCGGCGCTCCCCGGCATGGCGGGGATGACCGCGATGACGCGCGTCCTGCCGTTCGTCACGGTCGTCTTCGCGGGCGTCGCCCCGCTCGCCGCCGCCCTGTACCTGCTGTCGAGCGCGGCTTGGACGCTCCTCGAGCGCGCGGCGCTGCGGCGCCTGCTCGGCCGGGCGCGCGCCACGGGGACCGCGCCCGCGTGACCCACCGGGCCGGCCCGCCGCACGCGGTCTGCGAGGATCGAGGCACACCGAGCCGGGAGCCGCCATGACCTCCACCCCCGCGGGCGCCGTCGCCCTGCCGCCCACGCGCGTGACCTACCCGGCGGGATCCGTCGCCTCCGCGGGCACGGTCCTCCGCGTCGACGACCTCGCCGACGGAACGCGCGCCGTCGTGCTCGACGAGACCGCCTGCCATCCCGTCGACGCGGCCTGGCCCGACCAGCCCGCCGACCGCGCGGTGCTGCGGGTGCGCGGCGCCGGGATCGAGGTGCTCGACTGCGTCGTCGGCGCGGCGTCGACGGATCCCGCGGGTGACGCCGCGCTCCACGTCGGCGCCGACGTCCCGGTGAAGAAGGGCGCCGACGGCTGGTCGTTCGTCGCCGTCCACGTCGTGCCGGGCGACGCCGACGTCCGCGCGGGCGACGCCGTCGAGGTCGCCGTGGATCCCGAGCACCGTCGCGCCCTGAGCGCCGGCCACACGGGCTGCCACCTCGCCTCGCTCGCCCTCGACCGCGCGCTCGAGGGCGCCTGGAACAAGGACGTGCCCCGCGACGCGCTCGGCGCGCCCGGCTTCGACGCGCTCGCCATCGGCACCTCGCGCATCGGCCCGTGGTCGTCCGTCGACACGTACCGTCTCGGCAAGTCGCTGCGGAAGAAGGGCTTCGTGCCCGCCGCGCTCCTCGACCAACTCGAGGAGGTGCGCGGCCGGGTCGACGCCACGCTCGCCGCATGGGTCGCCTCGGGCGCCGCCGCGCGGATCGAGCGCGAGGGCGACCTGCTCACCTCGCGCCGCTCCTGGGTGTGCGAACTGCCCGACGGCACCGCGCGGATCCCCTGCGGCGGCACGCACGTCTCCGGTCTCGACGAGCTCGCGTCCGTCACGGTGGATCTCGACGTCGAGGAGGCCGACGGGGCCGTCGTGGTGCGGATGCGCACCACCTGCGTCCCGGCCTGACACCCCTGGTCGGGGGACTCCGGTATCCCCGCACCTCCCGCGTCGGGTAGCGTGGACGAGCGCCGTCCGGCCGACCGGCACCCTCGGTCCGGCGACGGCGCGGCGATGGAAAGTGGTATCGAACGTGGCAGCAACCCCCGCGACGAAGTGCTCGGTCTGCGGCAAGGCGAACCCCGTCGGCATGGCCACGGGCAACATCCTCGACCACGGTCGCAACCACGAGCGCTGCCCGGGTTCCGGGAAGCCGCCCGCGGTGTCGACCAAGCCCGCCTCGGCGGCCGCGAAGTCGGGTACCGCCCCGTCGCGGAAGCCCGCGAGCGACGCGGCGAAGCGCGAGCCCAGCCGCAAGACCACCCCGGCCAAGGCCGCCGGCCCCACGCGCGGCGTCACCGTGCGCCGCGTCGAGGTCGACACCGAGCGCCTGCGCCTCCGCGAGGAGAAGCTCGAGCGGATCCGCGTGCAGCGCGAGGAGGCGGCCCGCCGTCGCCTCGGCGACTACATCGTGCCGCTCGACGCCGACGGCCAGGAGGCCCCCGAGGCCGACATCACGTTGGAGACCATGGACGACGAGGCCCTGGCCGCCGTCGAGCCGGGTGCATCCACCGAGTCCGACGTCGCGACCGCCGACGCCGCGGACGGCCGCCCCTCCGCCTAGATGTACTGGGTCATGACGTTGGTGACACTCGGGCCGCGGGCGTGAGCCCGTGGCTTGAGTGGATTCGTTCAGTGTTGTAGTGCTCGATGAAGGGGTCAAGCGCGTCGGCGCGGTGTTGGTTGCTGGTGAAGGGTTGCCGGTAGGCCCACTCGGTCGCGAGGGTCCGGTTGAAGCGCTCGACCTTGCCGTTCTGCCAGGGGCAGTGCGGGCGGATGAACTTCTGCCGCGCGCCCAGGTCCTGGACGGCGTTCTTGAACGCGGTCGAGTGCCGGTAGGCGAACGCGTTGTCCGTGATGACCCGCTCGATCCGGGTGATCCCATGCCCGGCGAAGTACGCCGCTGCGCGGGTCAGGAACCCGGCCGCGGTCGCGCCTTTCTCATCGGGATGGATCTCCGCGTAGGCGAGACGGGTGTGGTCATCGACCGCGGCATGGACGTAATCGAACCCGATCCCGCGGCCGCGGACCTGCTCGCTGCGCCCGTGGACCCGCCAGCCGCCTCCGTCCGGGATCCTCCCGAGCTTCTTCACGTCCACGTGGATCAGATCACCCGGATGCTCGTGCTCATACCGGTGCGCCGTTGACCGGGATGCCCGGATCACGGCCCCGGTGACGGGGTCCAACCATGCCAACGGCGGCGCCCCGTGCCGGCGCAGGATGCGGGAGATCGTACGGGATGGAACACCTGTCACCGGCGCCAGCCGCGCAGGACCCGCCCGCAACTGGGCCCGCGCTTCCAGCACGGCCCGTTCCCGCTCCGGGCTCGTTCGCCTCGGTACTGACCGGGGCCGCGATGACCGATCCGTCAGCCCTCGCAGCCCCTCGGCACGGAACCGGTTCACCCATCGATGCGCGCACTGCCGCGACACCCCCAGCTCCCGCGCGACGTGCGCGACCGGCCGACGATCCTCCACCACCCGCCGCACGAGGAGAACCCTCCCGTGAACCGTCAGACGAGCATTACCGTGGGACATCGAGGCCTCCTGGCGATGGTTGAACTGAACAGCTCCATCAAGCCAGGAGGCCTCTTCACACGCCCCGAAGTGTCACCAACGTCACGGCCGAGTACACCTAGGGCCGCTCCTCCGCCCAGCGCGTAGCGTGGCGCTCATGACAGAGCAGTCCACCGACCAGCCCACCACCCACCTCGGACGCACCGGCGTGGAGGTCTCGCGCCTCTGCCTCGGCACCATGATGTTCGGCGCATGGGGCGAGACCGACCACGAGAAGTCGATCCGGGTGATCCACCGCGCCATCGACGCCGGGATCACCTTCATCGACACCGCCGACATCTACGCGTACGGCGAGTCGGAGGAGATCGTCGGCACGGCTATCGCGCAGTCCGGCCGCCGCGACGACCTCGTGCTCGCGACCAAGTTCTTCAACGGGATGAAGCCCGAGGCGAACCACCGCGGCGGATCCCGCCGCTGGATCGTGCGGGCCGTCGAGGACTCGCTGCGCCGCCTCGGCACCGACTACATCGACCTGTACCAGATGCACCGGCCGGACGAGCACACGGACATCGAGGAGACCCTCGGCGCGCTCACCGACCTCGTGCGCGCCGGCAAGGTGCGCTACATCGGGTCGTCCACCTTCCAGCCGAGCCAGGTCGTCGAGGCCCAGTGGATCGCCCGCGAGCGCGGCACCGCGCGGTTCGTCACGGAGCAGCCGCCGTACTCGCTGCTCACCCGCGGCGTCGAGGCCGACCTCCTCCCCACCACCGAGCGCCACGGCATGGGCACGCTCGTGTGGAGCCCGCTCGCCGGCGGCTGGCTCTCCGGCAAGTACCGCAAGGGCCAGGAGATCCCGAAGACGCACCGCAACGACCGCGACCCGTCGCGCTACGACCCGGCCGACCCGAAGTTCGAGGCGGCCGACCAGCTGGGCGCCCTCGCCGACGAGCTCGGCGTGCCGCTCGTGCACCTCGCGCTCGCGTTCGTGCTGCGCCACCCGGCGGTCTCCAGCGCGATCATCGGCCCGCGCACCATGGAGCAGCTCGAGTCGCAGCTCGACGCGGCCACCCTCGAGCTCGACGCCGCGACGCTCGACCGCATCGACGAGATCGTGCCGCCCGGCCTCAACGTGAACCCGGCCGACACGGGCTTCTCGAACTACTGGCTGGATCCCGCCCGCCGCCGGCGCTGACCCGCGCTCGGTCATGCGGCGGACGCTGACCCGCGCGCGGCCACAGGGCCGGCGCTGACCCGCGCGCGGCCGTGGGGCCGGCGCTGACCCGCGCGCGGGCTGCACCACCGGGAGCCGACGCCGATCCGCGGACGATCGGCTCCCGGTCGGCGCCCATGCCGTCCCCGTAGGGTCGATCCATGACCCGTCGCACCCGCGAGCCCGTGTACGGGACCGCTGTCGTCCTGGGCCGCGCGCTCTTCGGATCCCTCCGCCTCCGCCTCGTCGCCGACGGCCGCGACCGCATCCCGGACACCGGGGGCGCGGTCATCGCGATGACGCACTTCGGCTATCTCGAGTTCGCGCTCGTCGAGTGGGCGACATGGCTGCACAACCGCCGCCGGATCCGCTTCATGGCGAAGAAGGGCGCGTTCGACACGCCCGGCGTGGGCTGGGTCCTGCGTCGCATGCGCCACATCAGCGTCGACATGACCGCGGGGGCGGCCGCGTACGAGGACGCCGTCGCGGCCCTGCGCGCGGGCGAGCTCATTGGCGTCTTCCCGGAGGCGGGCGTGAGCGCGTCGTTCCGCGTGCGGGAGCTGAAGACCGGTGCCGCGCGATTGGCGGCCGAGGCCGGCGTGCCGATCGTGCCCGTCGCCGTGTGGGGCGGGCACCGGCTCCTCACCAAGAACCGCCGCATCCGCATGCGCGACCGCATCGGGGTGCCCGTGCACCTGCGCGTGGGCGAGCGGATCCCCGTGGCGGCCGACGCGGATCCACGCGAGGTCACCGACGCCCTGCGCGAGGAACTGCAGGGGCTGGTCGACGACCTCCAGTCCGCGTACCCGGTGGACGGCCGCGGCGCATGGTGGCAGCCGCGGCACCGGGGTGGCACGGCGCCGACGCCCGAGGAGGCCGCGGCCGCGGACGCCGAGCGCGACGAGCGGCGCCGGCGACGCGCCGAGGGGCGCTGACCCGACGGAGGGCCCTGAGGGAATGAGACCGGCCCGGGCCTTCGAGGCCCGGGCCGGACTGCGCACGTGAACGTCTGTTACCCGCAGACGAACCGGCTGGTGCGGTACAGCTCACCCGAAGAGCCGTACCGGATGCCTCCACGGTAGCCGCGCATCCTGGCGATCCCCCGGCGCGAGCGGGAATGTACCCCGTTTTGGGGGGAAGTGGGTATGTCCGTCATTTGGGAGACCCAGTACAGTTGCGGATCCTCGCACGGGTCCGTTCGGACCGGCTCGGTCCGGCCCGGCAGCGTTCAGACCGGCTCGGCCAGCGGCGGCCGCTCGAGGCCGGGCGCGGGCGGCGCGGTGGGGTCGGCGTCCACGGCGCGGATGCAGTTGGCCGCGTCCACGTGCACTACGCGGGGCTCGAGCGCGCGGGCCTCCTCGGTGGTCATCTGGCCGTAGGCGATGAGGATCACGGTGTCGCCGACGTCCACGAGGCGGGCGGCCGCGCCGTTGATCCCGAGCACGCCGCTGCCGCGCTCGCCCGCGATCGTGTAGGTGTCGAGCCGGGCGCCGTTGGTGACGTCGACGATGCTGACGCGCTCGCCCACGAGGATGTCGGCGGCGTCGAGCAGGTCGCGGTCGACCGTGACGGAGCCGACGTAGTGGAGGTCGGCGTGCGACACCGTGGCGCGGTGGATCTTCGCGGTCATCATGGTGCGCAGCATGCGTGCTCCTCTGCTCGGGCGGCGTCCGTGCGCCCGTCGGCGGAGCACGGTGATCGCCGGGGCGATCACGGGGGCAACGCGCGCGAGCCGGTGGATGTTCCGGCGGGTGCCGGATCCGTGCCGTGCGGGCCCCCGGCGAGTGTACGAGACGCCGGCGCTCCCGGCGGGCGCCGGTCGTCGCGGATCCCTCCCCGGATCCGTGCGGGCTAGGCGCGCCGCCGGACGGGGGCCACGCTGGGGGAGGGGACCCGACCCCGAGCACACCCACGGAGGCACCAGTGGCACGACGAGACACGGCCGGCACCATCGAGGACCGTCCCGACGAGGACGACGCGCGCAAGCCCGACTCCCCGACGGAGATCGAGAAGCCCTCCTGGAAGTACGTCCTCCGGAAGACCATGCGCGAGTTCGGCACCGACCAGTGCACCGACATCGCGGCGTCGCTCACGTACTACGCGGTGCTGTCGCTGTTCCCGGCGCTCATCGCGATCATCTCGCTGCTCGGCGTGTTCGGGCAGGGCGAGTCGACGGTGTCGGCGGTGCTGGACCTGCTGCGCGGCTTCGCGCCCGCCGACGCCCTGGCGCTCATCGAGCCGATCCTCACGGGCTTCGTCGAGTCGCCCGCCGCCGGCTTCGCGCTCGTCTCCGGCATCGTGCTCGCGATCTGGTCGGCCTCCGGCTACGTCGGTGCGTTCAGCCGCGCGATGAACCGGATCTACGAGATCCCCGAGGGCCGCCCGTTCTGGAAGCTCAAGCCCACCCAGCTCGCCGTGACGGTGATCGGGATCGTGCTGCTGCTCGTGTGCGCGCTCATCATCGCGATCTCCGGCCCGGTCACCGACGCCATCGGCGAGGCGCTCGGCCTCGGCCAGACCGTGCAGATCGTGTGGTCCATCGCCAAGTGGCCGGTGCTCGCGTTCGCGATCGTGCTGCTCATCGCGATCCTCTACTACGCGACCCCGAACGCGAAGCAGCCGAAGTTCCGCTGGATGAGCATGGGCGCGGCCATCGCGCTCGTCGTGCTGGTCATCGCCTCGGTCGCCTTCGCCTTCTACGTCACGGAGTTCTCCAGCTACGCGAAGAGCTACGGCGCGCTCGCCGGCGTCGTGGTGTTCCTGCTGTGGCTCTGGATCGCGAACCTGGCCCTCCTGTTCGGCGCCGAGTTCGACGCGGAGCTGGAGCGTGGACGCCAGCTCCAGGCCGGCATCGCGGCCGAGGAGACTCTCCAGCTCCCGCCGCGCGACACGGCCGTCAGCGACAAGAAGGCCGCCGCGGAGCGCGAGGACGTGAAGCGCGGCCGCGGGATCCGCGAGCGGCATGAGCGTGCCGAGCGCCTCGGCGGCGGAGGCGACGCGGGCGACGGCGCCTGATCCGACCGGCGGGCCCGCGCGTCGATCGCGCGGGCCCGCGCGTCACCGGTCCTTGATCTCGTCGTAGGCCGCCAGCGCCCGCTGCCGGGACTCCTTCAGGTCGACGATGGGCGACGGGTACGCCGCCAGCCCGCCGTCGGCCGAGGCGTCGGCGTCGTCCTCGGCGCTCGCGACCAGGTCGCCCTGCGCCTTCCACGGCTCGTGCACGACGTCCCGCGGCGCGTGCGCGAGCTCGGGCACGTAGGAGCGGATGTACTCGCCAGACGGGTCGAACTTCTGCCCCTGCAGCACGGGGTTGAACACGCGGAAGTACGGGGCGGCGTCCGCACCGGATCCCGCGACCCACTGCCAGCTCGCCGCGTTGTTGGCCGCGTCCGCGTCGACGAGCGTGTCCCAGAACCACTGCTCGCCATGGCGCCAGTCGATCAGCAGGTTCTTGATGAGGAACGACGCGACCACCATGCGCACCCGGTTGTGCAGGTGCCCGTCCTTCCAGAGCGCGCGCATGCCGGCGTCCACGAGGGGCACGCCGGTCTCGCCGCGCTGCCACGCGCCGAGGGTGTCGTCGCGCGGCTCGTCCCACGGGAACGCGTCGAAGCGGGGCACGAAGTTGCGGGTCGCGAGATCCGGCTGGTGGTACAGCAGGTGGTAGCTGAACTCGCGCCATCCCAGCTCGGAGAGGAACTTGGTCGCGTTGACCTCGTCGCCGCCCACCTTCTTGCCGCGGGTGCGCTGGACCCGGTGCCACACCTGGAACGGGCTCACCTCGCCCCAGCGCAGGTACGCCGACAGCCGGGAGGTCGTCATCGCCGCGGGCTCGTCGCGCTGGGCGGCGTAGTCCTCCAGCTCGTGGTGGACGAAGTCCTCGAGGCGCTGCAGCCCCGCGGCCTCGCCGGGATCGCAGGCCTCCCGCAGGCCGGCCGCCCAGTCGGGCTTCGTCGGCAGCAGGCCCCAGTCGTCGAGGTCGTCGGAGCGGGGCGCCTTCCGCGGTGCCTCGAGCGCGTCCGGTGCGGGGAACGGCTTCCGCGGCTCCTCACGATCCTGCGCGGTCTTCCAGAAGGGCGTGTACACGCGGAAGGGCTCGCCCTGCTTGTTCACCACCGTCCACGGCTCGACGAGCAGCGATCCCTGGAAGCTGCGGACGTCGAGCCCGCGGTCGCCGAGGTCCTTCTTGATGGCGGTGTCGACCGCGATCTCCGCGCCGCCGTAGCGTCGGTTCCACAGCACGGCGCCCGCGCCGACCTCCCGCACGAGATCGTCGACGACGTCGGCGGCCTTCCCCCGGCGCAGCACGAGCGGCGAGCCGAGCCCCCGGAGCGACTCCCCGAGCCGCGACAGGCTCATGTGCAGCCACCAGCGGGCGGCGCCGCCGAGCGGGCGGATCCCCGCGCTCTCCTCGTCGAGCACGTACAGCACCACGATCGGCTCGCCCCGCTCGACGGCGGCGTGCATCGCCGGGTTGTCGGCCACGCGGAGGTCGTCGCGGAGCCACACGATCGTCGGGCCGTGCGCCTGGTCGGCGCCCTCCCGGTCCGCGGATCCGTGGTCGGGGGCGTCGTCGTCGCTCATGGGACGAGCCTAGGACGGCGCCCGGCGGGCGACCGGGGCGTGGTCGCTGCGCGAGCACCCCTCGGCGGCCCGTAATATTGCACATGGCAGTGCGCGTCCGTCCGGGGCCGACCGCCGCCCGAGACCCGCCGTCATCGAGAGGCCCATGGACGACCAGAGCACGCCCCTGCCCCCGCCCGAGCGCTCCGGGCGGTCGCCGCGCGACGCCGTCTCCGCGGTCGTCGTGGCGGGCGACGCCGGATCCACGATCGCGGCCACGCTGACGTCGATCCTGGGGCAGACCATCCCCCCCGGAGCGCGTGGTGGTCGTGGTCGCGGGCAGCCGCGACGACACCTTCGCCGTGGCGCGGACCTTCAACGGACGCCACGAGCGCGCCGTGCCCGGCGCGGGTCCCGCCAGCACGACGGTCACGGTCATCGACCGCGGCCCGCGCGAGAGCTCGCTCCGCTCGGCCTACGGCTTCGCGCTCCGGCTGGTCGGCGACGCGGAGCGCGTGCTGCTCGTCTCGCCCGACGCCGAGCTGGAACCCGACGTGCTCGAGCTCCTCACCGCCGCCCTCGAGCGGGATCCGGGCACCTCATCGGTGTCCGCGAGCCTCGATCCCCGGCCGAGCGGATCCCGCGGCCCCCTCGCGGGCGCCCTCCGGCTCCTGCAGCGCCACTGGGTCATGGGCGCCGTCGAGACCGGCACCGACCTCGGCCTCTCCGGCCCGGTGCCGCTCGCTCCCGCGACGCTCCTGCAGCTCCCCGCGCACGACGCGGGGTCGTCCGCCTCTGCCACCGCCTCGTCGGAGGGGATGCTCACCGCCCTCCTCGCCGGCGACGACCGCTCGGCCCTGGTCCCCGGCGCGCGCGCCCGCGTCGACACCGCCGTCACGTGGGGGATGATGCGCGAGCGACGCGACCGGTGGGGAGCCCACGTCGCCCGGATGGCGCGCGGCGGCTCGTCCGCCGACGTCGGCGACCGGCGTCGCGCGCGCCTGGCGTCCCTGCGCATCGGCGTCGGGCCCGTCCTCCGGTTCGTGTCGTTCGCCCTGGTGGTCCTGTACGTGGCGGCCGCGGGGATCCAGGGCATCCTGGAGCCCGCATGGTGGTGGGTCGTCCCCGTCGTGGTGCGGCTGCCGCTGCACATCCGCACCCTCCGCCGGATCCGCGAACGCACCGCCGCCGACGTCCTCTTCGGCGCGACGTTCCTCCCTCTCGAGACAGCCGAGGCGGCGTACGGCGTCTCCCGCATCCGCGACGGCCTGCACCGGATGGCTCCCGCGGCCCGGCGCGGCGGCCCCTCCGCGGCCGAGACCGTACCGCCCTTCTCCGCGGTCGACGCCGTGGCCGTCGTCGTCGTCGGAGTCCTCGTCGTCGGAGTCCTCGCGGCGGCCGAGGTCGGGGGTCCCGCATCGGCCGGCCTCACCACGGCCGTCGGCTGGACGGCATGCGTCGTCACCGCCGCCGACATCGTCATGGCGCTGCTGCGCCTGCTCGTCGCCCACGGCGGGCCGTTCGCCCGCCCGGCCACGCCGGGTGGATCCGCGGCCTAGGTGTACTGGGTCATGACGTTGGTGACACTCGGGCCGCGGGCGTGAGCCCGTGGCTTGAGTGGATTCGTTCAGTGTTGTAGTGCTCGATGAAGGGGTCAAGCGCGTCGGCGCGGTGTTGGTTGCTGGTGAAGGGTTGCCGGTAGGCCCACTCGGTCGCGAGGGTCCGGTTGAAGCGCTCGACCTTGCCGTTCTGCCAGGGGCAGTGCGGGCGGATGAACTTCTGCCGCGCGCCCAGGTCCTGGACGGCGTTCTTGAACGCGGTCGAGTGCCGGTAGGCGAACGCGTTGTCCGTGATGACCCGCTCGATCCGGGTGATCCCGCGCCCGGCGAAGTACGCCGCTGCGCGGGTCAGGAACCCGGCCGCGGTCGCGCCTTTCTCATCGGGATGGATCTCCGCGTAGGCGAGACGGGTGTGGTCATCGACCGCGGCATGGACGTAATCGAACCCGATCCCGCGGCCGCGGACCTGCTCGCTGCGCCCGTGGACCCGCCAGCCGCCTCCGTCCGGGATCCTCCCGAGCTTCTTCACGTCCACGTGGATCAGATCACCCGGATGCTCGTGCTCATACCGGTGCGCCGTTGACCGGGATGCCCGGATCACGGCCCCGGTGACGGGGTCCAACCATGCCAACGGCGGCGCCCCGTGCCGGCGCAGGATGCGGGAGATCGTACGGGATGGAACACCTGTCACCGGCGCCAGCCGCGCAGGACCCGCCCGCAACTGGGCCCGCGCTTCCAGCACGGCCCGTTCCCGCTCCGGGCTCGTTCGCCTCGGTACTGACCGGGGCCGCGATGACCGATCCGTCAGCCCTCGCAGCCCCTCGGCACGGAACCGGTTCACCCATCGATGCGCGCACTGCCGCGACACCCCCAGCTCCCGCGCGACGTGCGCGACCGGCCGACGATCCTCCACCACCCGCCGCACGAGGAGAACCCTCCCGTGAACCGTCAGACGAGCATTACCGTGGGACATCGAGGCCTCCTGGCGATGGTTGAACTGAACAGCTCCATCAAGCCAGGAGGCCTCTTCACACGCCCCGAAGTGTCACCAACGTCATGGCCGAGTACAGCTAGGCGTCGCGGCGGCGGAACAGGAGGGCCGCGGCGGTCGCCGGGATCACGAGCCACGCCGCGGTGGCCGCGACCTCGAGGAGCGTCGTCGGCGGCGGGGCGATGCTCCCGGTCGTGCCCGTCAGGATCCGGCCGGCGGTCGTGAGCAGCAGGTCGTAGACGGCCACGTCCCCGATGTCGGGCACCAGTGCGACGAGCTGGGGCAGCACGAGCTGGATGGCGATGAGGGCGGTGATCGCGGCGACGCCGCTGCGCATCATGGTCGCGAGCGCCAGCCCGAGGAGGGCGACCATCGCGAGGTAGGCGCCGGATCCGAGCAGCGGCCCGAGCACGCCCCAGGACGCGAGGCTGCCGTCGTAGCCGACGTCGGCGCGCGTGCCGGCGGTCAGCAGGTAGGCGCCGAGGCCGGGGATCACGCCGAGCCCGAACGCGACCAGCGCGACCGCGAGCGCCTTCGCGGACAGCGCCTCGAGGCGGTCCGGCACCGCGGCGAGCGTGGAGGCGATCGTGCCGCTCGAGTACTCGGAGCCCATCGCGAGCACGCCGAGCACGCCGACGACGATCTGGCTGAGCAGCAGGGGAGTGGTGAGGATCGCGGCCGTGCCCGCATCTGCCATCGTCGACGAGGCACCCGCGGGCATCGGGTTCGCCACGAGGGACGCCGCCACGCTGATGCCTACCCCGGCGAGCACGACCAGCACGGCGGTCCAGCGGGTGGAGCGGAGCGTCGCGAGCTTCAGCAGCTCCGCATGGGTCGCGCGCCGGAACGTGAGCCGCGTGCGCCGAGCATCGCGGGAGGCGTGCGGTCGGCGGGTGGATCGGGTGGGCGGGGTCATGCGCCCGACGCTACGGAGCGGACACCGGGTGCCGCGTCAGGCGGCGGTGCCGCGCGGATGGGCTGCGGGTGCCGGGGCGCCGGTCGCATTTCGGCACCCGGGGACACCCTGCGCCGCGGGCTCTGGCGCGGTCGGTCAGTCCCCGGGATCCGGATCCGTTGCCGGGCGGGCCGCGAGGCGGATCATCGCGCGGACGTAGAGGAGGACGGAGCCCGCGAGGGCGGCCGCCCCGACCCACGGCGGATCGAAGGAGCCCGTCACGAGGAGGGCGCCGATGATCAGCGAGACGACGAACCAGAGCGTCCCGGTCGGAGGCGCTGCGAGTGCTCGGTCGCGGCCGCGGACGCGCACGTACATGAAGACGGACAGCGCGAAGAGGGCAGCGGAGATCCACGGCGAGATGCCCGCGCCGGTGACGAGTAGCGGCCCGGAGACGAGGCCGATCACCATCCAGAGCGTGCCGGTGGAGCGGGCGTCGGGGGTGTCGTCGGCCATGCATCCACCCTACGGACGGGGTCGGATCACGCGCGAGGAGCCGATCGCGCGACGACCGTCCCCGCGATCCTGTCGTACGGCGTGCGGCCCGAGCCGATGAGAAGCGTCAGGAGCCAGACCGCGGGGAGCACGTAGGCGATCACCGTCACCGCCTCCACGCCCGGCGGGACGGAGCCGAGGGAATCGCTCGTGCCGACGATCGCGTAAGCGGCCACATGCCCGACGGTCCAGGGCAGCGCGACCTTGAGGGCGTTGCGGAGCAGCGCACGGCGGAAGGGGAGCGCGTCACCGGTCCGGGCGTCCTGGACGACCAGCCGCCGCGCGCGCTTGCCGGGCGTCGCCTGACGCGGTCCCGACTCCAGCACGGCGAGCACGATCGTGATCGGCACCACCGTCGCCAGCGCTGCCAGGACGTTCGCCGCGACCGGCGGGAGCGGCATCGTGGCGCCCACCACGAGCAAGGGGACGGCGACGGCTGCGACCAGCGCGGACCACACGCACAGGAAGAGCCAGTCGATCAGGACGGCGAGGACGCGGTCGCCGGGGTGCCGGGTCATGGACGCGACCCTATCCATCGCGGGCGGGCTGGCCGGGATGTCGGCCCCGACGCGAGCGCATCAGCGCCCCGCCACCTCCAGCGCGCGGACCGTCGCCGGGAGGAAAGGCAGGAACGCGCTCGCCCAGACGCGGTAGCCGCGGTCGTTCGGGTGGAAGAGGTCGCCGGCGGCCTGGGTGAGCGCGAGGACGGCGGTCTGGCGGCGGGTGATGCGGTGCAGCGGCGCGAGGCGGAGGCCGCGGTCCGTGGCGAGGCGGCGGACGATCTCGTTGGCGACCCGCACCTTCCGCTCGCTCGTCGGGAAGTGGAAGCACGGCAGGTCGGCCACGACGGTGGTCGGCGGGACGGCGTCGAGGATCCGGCCGAGGTCGTGCTCGAACGCGACCGGCTCGAAGGCGGCGATGTCGTTGGCGCCGATCGCCAGGGTCACCACGTCGGGCCGCAGCTTGGCGAGGCGGGGGAGCTGGTACTCGACGAGGTCGGCGACGCGGGCGCCCGAGACGCTGAGGTTCACGGTGCGGACCGAGCGGCCGCTCAGGGCGCGGATCCGGTCGGCGAGGATCCCGACGTAGCCGCTGCCGGGCCGGCTCGCGCCGATGCCCTGCGCGGTCGAGTCGCCGAGCGCCACGTAGAGGAGGTCGCCCTCGGTCTTCGCGTGCTCACGCCACCAGGCCGAGTTCACGGGGAGCGTCTCGTTGAGGACCACGGCGCGCTCGCGGCGGCCGGCCTCGAAGCGGCGCGGGACGACGAGGGCTGCGGCCGCGAGTCCGCCGAGCGCGGCGGTGGCGGAGGCGATGACGGCGGCGGGGCGGGTGGGGCGGGTGGATCTGTGGGGCACCACGGGAGCCTACGCTCGTGGATCCGGGTGCCGGCTGGTCGTGCGCGACACGGCCTACGTGTCCTCCGGCGCCCGCCCCGCCCCCGCGGGCACGAAGCGGTACCCCATGCCGGGATCGGTGAGCAGGTGCCGCGGGTGGGCCGGATCCGGCTCGAGCTTCTTGCGCAGCTGCGCCACGTACAGGCGGAGGTAACCGCTGTCGTTCACGTGGGTCGGGCCCCAGATCTCGGTGAGGAGGGCCTGCCGCGAGACGAGCCGGTCGGGGTTCCGCACGAGCAGCTCGAGCACCTGCCACTCGGTGGGGGTGAGGCGCACGCGCTGGTCGCCGCGCGTGACGACGCGGGCGGCGAGGTCGACCGTCACGTCGGCGAAGGACACGCTCGCGCCGCGGTCCTCGTCGGCGGCGGCGCGGCGGCCGAGGGCGCGGATCCTGGCGAGCAGCTCGTCGATGGAGAACGGCTTGGTCACGTAGTCGTCGGCGCCCGCATCCAGCGCCTCCACCTTGTCGGCCGCGCCCGAGCGGCCGGAGACCACGAGGATCGGCGCGGTCGACCAGAGCCGGAGCGCCTGGATCACCTCGACGCCGTCGAGCCGCGGCATGCCGAGGTCGATCATGTAGAGGTCGGGCTTCTCGGCGACGGCCGCGCGGACGGCGGCGGCGCCGTCCTCCGCCGTGACGATGTCGTAGCCGAGGCTCGTGAGGGTGATGCGCAGGGCCCGGAGGATCTGCTGGTCGTCGTCGGCGATGAGGATCTTCACGCGGACACCTGCTCGGAGTCGGTGTCGGGATCGGCGAGCGCGGGTTCGGCGGGCTCGGGCACGGGCGCGTCCGCCCGGCACGCCGGCAGCGCGACCACCATCGTGAGCCCGCCGCCCGGGGTGTCCTCGGCGGTGAGCGTGCCGCCCATCCCCTCCGTGAAGCCCTTCGAGAGCGCGAGGCCGAGGCCGAGGCCGGACGCGTTGTCGGTGTCGCCGAGGCGCTGGAACGGCACGAACATGTCGTCGCGGCGCTCGGGCGCGACGCCGGGGCCGTGGTCCACGACGCGGATCTCCACCGCGTCGGCGAACGCGCTCGTGCTGAGGCGCACGGGCACGCCGTCGGGCGCGTGCCGCACGGCGTTGCTCAGCAGGTTGACGACGACGCGCTCCAGGAGGCCCGGATCCGCGACAGCACCGGGGAGATCGGGCGCGAGGTCCAGCACGGCGTCGGCGGGGCCGAGGTCGAGCTCGTCGAGGGCGGCGAGCACGACGTCGTCGAGGTCGACGTCCATGAGGCGCACGCCGAGCACGCCGGCCTGCACGCGGCTCACGTCGAGGAGGTCGGTGACGAGGTCGGCGAGCGTGCCGAGGCTCTCCTCAGCGGTGGCGAGCAGCTCCTCGCGGTCGCCGTCGGCCCAGGTCATGCCGGGGGAGCGGAGCGCGCTGACGGCGGCGGTCGCGGCGCTGAGCGGGCGGCGGAGATCGTGGCTGACGGCCGAGAGGAGGGCCGTGCGCACGCGGTCGGTCTGGGCGAGCGGGCCGACCTCGCGGGCGGTGTCGGAGAGGTCGCGGTGTTCGAGCGCGGCGTCGAGCTGGGCGGCGATCACCCGGAGGAGCCGGCGGCCGGACGCCTCGAGGTCGTCGCCGTAGAGCGTGAGCACGCCGCGGGATCCCACGGGCACGTCGGTCGCGGCGGCGCCCGTGACGACGCCGTCCCACGCGATGGTCTCGTCGCGGTCCACGAGCTTCACGCCCTGCAGGCCGAACGCCTCGCGGGTGCGGCTCACGAGCGCGTGCACGGCGCCCTCGCCGCGGAGCACGGATCCCGACACGGTCGCCAGCAGCTCCGCCTCGGCGACCGCGAGGCGGGCGAGGCGGGTGCGGCGGGTGGCCTGGTCGACGATCCAGCTGACGAGCAGCGCGATGACCACGTAGAGCACGAGCGCGAGCAGGTGCAGCGGCTCGTCGACGGTGATCGTGTAGAGCGGGTCGATGAAGAAGTAGTCGAGCGTGAATCCCGAGAGCACGGCCGCGAACAGGGCCGGCCAGATCCCGCCGACGAGCGCGACGAGCACCACGAGCAGCTGGTACGAGAGCACGTCGCTCGTGATGGAGTCGTCCGAGCGCGTGGCGGAGAGCAGCCAGGTGAGCAGCGGGCCGCCGCCGAGTGCGAGGACCCCGCCGAGGATCCGGCGCCGCATGCTGAGCGCGCCGCCCCGGACCCTGGGCAGCCGGAACCGCCCGCCCGCGGCCGCGTGCGTGACGATGTGCACGTCGATGTCGCCGGACTCGCGGATCACCGTGGCGCCGATGCCGGGCCCGGTCGCCGCGGCGGCGAGGCGGCTGCGGCGGCTCACGCCGAGCACGAGCTGCGTGGCGTTGGAGGCGCGCGCGAACTCCACGAGCGCGCGCGGGATGTCGTCGCCGACGACCTGGTGGTAGCTGCCGCCGAGCGAGTCGACGAGCGCGCGCTGGCTGGCGAGCGCCTCGGGGCTGCCGGAGCGGAGGCCGTCCTGGCTGGAGACGTGGACGGCCATGAGCTCGCCGCCGGCCGAGCGGGCCGCGATCCGGGCGCCGCGGCGCAGCAGCGTCTCGCCCTCGGGGCCGCCGGTGAGCGCCACGACCACGCGCTCGCGGGCCTCCCATCGCGCGTCGATCCCCTTCTCGTCGCGGTAGGCGGCGAGCGCGGTGTCGACCTCGTCGGCGAGCCAGAGCAGCGCGAGCTCGCGGAGCGCGGTGAGGTTGCCGAGCCGGAAGTAGTGGGAGAGGGCCGCGTCGATCCGCTCGGCCGGGTACACGCGCCCGCCGGCGAGCCGGTCGCGCAGGGCCTTGGGCGCGAGGTCGATCACCTCGATCTGGTGCGCCTCGCGGAGCACCCGGTCGGGGATCGTCTCGCGCTGCGGCACGCCCGTGATCTTCTCGACCACGTCGTTGAGGGAGGCGATGTGCTGGATGTTGACGGTGGAGATCACGTCGATGCCTGCGTCGCGGATGAGGTCCACGTCCTGCCAGCGCTTCTTGTAGCGGCCGCCCGGGGCGTTGGTGTGGGCGAGCTCGTCGACGAGCGCGATGGTGGGCCGGCGGGCGATGACCGCGTCCACGTCGAGGTCGGTGATCTCCACCCCGCGGTGCGACACCTCGCGCCGCGGCAGGATCTCCAGCCCCTCGAGCATCGCGGCCGTGGGTCTCCACGTCCGCGACCACCACGTCCGCGCCCTCGTCGCGCAGCCGCTTGCCCTCCTCGAGCATCGCGTAGGTCTTGCCCACGCCCGGCGCCGCTCCCAGCAGCACCCGCAGTCGACCGCGCTTCATCTGTCCTCTTCCTCGCCCGCGTGGTGCGGGCCTCAGCCGCCGAGGCCGGCGAGCGCGATGTTCAGCTCGAGCACGTTCACGGTCGGCTCCCCGAGGTAGCCGAGGTCGCGGCCCTGCACGTGCTCGTCGACGAGGCGCTCGACCTGCTGCTCGGGGATGCCCCGGGCAGAGGCGGCGCGCGCCACCTGCTCCCGAGCGTATTCCGGGCTGATGTGCGGATCGAGCCCCGACGCGGACGCGGTGAGCGCGTCGGCCGGGATGGTGCGCGGATCCACACCGTCGGACGCGGCGATCGCGGCCTTCCGCTCCTCGATGGACGCGACCAGGTCCGCGTTCTCGGGGCCGAGGTTGCTGCCGCTGGACGCGGACGCGTCGTAGCCGTCGCCCGCGGCCGACGGCCGGGACTGGAACCACTCCGGGAGGGCGGTGCCGTCGGAGTCCTGGAAGGACTGGCCGATCAGCGAGGATCCGACGACCTGGCCGTCGACGGACACGAGCGAGCCGTCCGCCTGCGCGGGGAGCGCGAGCTGGCCGATTCCCGTGACGACGGCCGTGTAGCCGACGCCGAGGACGACGGTGAGGACGGCCATCGCGCGGACGGCGACGCCGGCGGTGCGGAGGGACTGGCGGGGGGAGGACATTGCGTTTCCTTGTCTGGAGTGGGAGGAGGGGATCAGAAGCCGGGGATCAGGCTGACGACGAGGTCGACGAGCTTGATGCCGATGAACGGCGCGATCACGCCGCCGACCCCGTAGACGAGCAGGTTCCGGCTGAGCACCTTGGAGGCGCTGAGCGGCCGGTACTTGACGCCGCGGAGGGCCAGCGGGATGAGCGCCACGATGATCAGCGCGTTGAAGACGATCGCGGAGAGGATCGCGGACGCCGGCGAGTGCAGCTGCATCACGTTGAGCACCGCGAGCTGCGGGAAGACGCCCGTGAACATCGCCGGGATGATCGCGAAGTACTTGGCGATGTCGTTGGCGATGGAGAACGTGGTGAGCGCGCCGCGCGTGATGAGCAGCTGCTTGCCGATCCGGACGATGTCGATGAGCTTGGTCGGGTCCGAGTCGAGGTCGACCATGTTGCCGGCCTCCTTCGCGGCCGAGGTGCCCGTGTTCATCGCGACGCCCACGTCGGCCTGCGCGAGCGCGGGCGCGTCGTTGGTGCCGTCGCCGGTCATGGCGACCAGGCGGCCGCCCTCCTGCTCCTTGCGGATGAGCGCGAGCTTGTCCTCGGGCGTCGCCTCGGCGAGGTGGTCGTCGACCCCGGCCTCGGCGGCGATGGCGCGGGCGGTGAGCGGGTTGTCGCCCGTGATCATCACCGTCCGGATCCCCATCGCCCGCAGCTCCGCGAAGCGCTCCTTCAGGCCGTCCTTCACGACGTCCTTGAGGTGCACGACGCCGAGCACGCGGCCGGATCCGTCGGCGTCCTTGGTCGCGACGACGAGCGGGGTGCCGCCGCCGTTCGACACGGCCTCGACGGTGCGGGTGAGCTCGTCGCGGACCAGCTGCGGCAGCGCGCGGCCGCCCTCCTCGATCCAGGCGAACACGGCGGACGACGCGCCCTTGCGGACGATGCGGCCGTCGGGCAGGTCGACGCCCGACATGCGGGTCTGCGCGGTGAAGGGCACGTCGACACCGCGCGGCAGCGTGACCGTGTCGAGGCCCTGCGCGACCGCGAGGTCGACGACGCTGGATCCCTCCGGCGTCGGATCCGCGAGCGACGACATGGCCGCGGCCCGGGCGAGCTCCTCGCCCGTCACGCCGCCCACGGGGATCAGCTCGCTGGCGCGGCGGTTGCCGTACGTGATGGTGCCGGTCTTGTCGAGCAGCAGCGTCGTGACGTCGCCGGCGGCCTCGACCGCGCGGCCCGACATCGCGAGCACGTTGCGCTGCACGAGCCGGTCCATGCCGGCGATGCCGATGGCGGAGAGGAGGGCGCCGATGGTGGTCGGGATCAGGCAGACGAGCAGCGCGATGAGCACCGGCACGCTCACGGTCGCCGCCGAGTAGGAGGCGATCGGGTTGAGCGTGAGCGCCACGATCACGAAGACGATCGTGAGGCTCGCCAGCAGGATGTTCAGCGCGATCTCGTTCGGCGTGCGCTGGCGCGACGCGCCCTCGACGAGGCCGATCATGCGGTCGACGAAGGTCTCGCCGGGCTTCGAGGTGATGCGCACGACGATCCGGTCGCTCAGCACCCGCGTGCCGCCCGTGACGGCGCTGCGGTCGCCGCCCGATTCGCGGATGACGGGGGCCGACTCGCCCGTGATGGCCGACTCGTCGATGGAGGCGATGCCCCACACGACGTCGCCGTCGCCCGGGATCGACTCCCCGGCGACCACCACGACCGTGTCGCCGAGGGTGAGGTCGGCGCTCGAGACCTCGCGGAGCTCGGCGCGCTCGGCGCCGGGATCGCCCGCCTGGTCGTCGGACGCGACGACGTGCGCCATCGTGCTGGTCCGGGTCTTGCGGAGGCTGTCGGCCTGCGCCTTTCCGCGGCCCTCGGCCACCGACTCCGCGAGGTTCGCGAAGACGACCGTGAGCCAGAGCCACAGGGCGATCCCGGCCGTGAAGGTCGCGGGCACGGCGCTGCCGCCGGAGGATCCCGCGCCGCCCGTGAAGGGCTCGGCGATCGCGAGCACGGTGGTGAACGCGGCGCCGACCTCGACGATCAGCATCACCGGGTTCTTCCACATGAGGCGCGGGTCGAGCTTCCGGAACGCGCCGGGGAGCGCCTCGGCGAGCTGCCGGGCGTCGATGGCCCGGGCGCGCGTCGCGGCGGGAGCCGCTGCGGTGTCCGCCTCGGGGGTGGTCAGGACGGTCATGATGCGAGCCCTTCCGCCAGGGGACCCAGCGCGAGAACGGGGAAGTAGGTGAGAGCGGTCACGATGACCGTCACCCCGATGAGGAGGCCGACGAACTGCGGCCGGTGGGTGGGCAGGGTCCCCGAGGTGGTGGGGATGCGGTCCTGCGCCGCGAGGGATCCGGCGAGCGCCAGCACGAGCACGATCGGGACGAACCGGCCGAGCAGCATCGCGACGCCGAGCGCCGTGGTGAACCACGGCGTCGATGCGGTGAGGCCGGCGAACGCGGATCCGTTGTTGTTGGCCGCCGAGGTGAACGCGTAGACCACCTCGGACAGGCCGTGCAGCCCGCTGTTGAGGATCGACGTGCCCTCCACGTCGTCGCGGACGGCGGGGATCGCGAAGCTGAGCGCGGTGCCGACGAGCACGAGGATCGGCGTGACGAGGATGTAGAGGCTCGCGAGCTTGATCTCGCGCGGCCCGATCTTCTTGCCGAGGTACTCGGGCGTCCGGCCGACGAGCAGGCCCGCGACGAACACCGCGATGACGGCGAGCACGAGCATGCCGTAGAGGCCGGATCCGACGCCGCCGGGGGCGACCTCGCCGAGCATCATGTTGAGCATCGGCATCATGCCGCCGAGCGCCGTGTACGAGTCGTGCATCGAGTTGACCGCGCCCGTCGAGGTGAGCGTGGAGACGGTGCCGAACAGCGCCGAGCCGATGATGCCGACGCGCTGCTCCTTGCCCTCCATCGCGGCGCCGGCCGCCATGGGGGCGGATCCCGCGCCCTGCAGCTCGAACAGCGTGAGCGCCGTGAGCGACGCGACCGCGATGGTCGCCATCACGGCCGCGATCGCGGTGCCCTGGCGGGTGTCGCCGACCATCTTCCCGAAGGTGCGGGGGAGCGAGAACGGGATCACGAGCATCAGCAGCACCTGGAACGCGCTGGTCCACGCGGTCGGGTCCTCGAACGGGTGCGCGGAGTTCGCGTTGAAGAACCCGCCGCCGTTCGTGCCGAGCATCTTGATCGCCTCCTGCGAGGCCACCGGCCCGCCCGGGATCGTCTGCGTGCCGCCCGCGAGCGTCTGCACGTCCTGGAAGCCGGCGAAGTTCTGGATCACTCCGCCGGCGATGAGGACCACCGCGGTGACGAGCGAGAGGGGGAGGAGCAGGCGGAGGGATCCGCGGATCAGGTCGACCCACATGTTGCCGATCGTGCCGCTGCGCGTGCGGGCGAAGCCGCGGACGAGCGCGATCGCCACGGCGATGCCGACGGCCGCCGAGACGAAGTTCTGCACCGCGAGCCCGGCGAGCTGGACCGTGTAGCCCATGGTCGCCTCGGGCGAGTACGACTGCCAGTTCGTGTTGGTGACGAACGAGACGGCGGTGTTGAAGGAGATGCCCTCGGGCACGGCGGGGAGGCCGAGCGCGTAGGGGAGGAACGCCTGGAGACGCTGCATCCCGTAGACGACGAGGACGCCGACGAGCGAGAACGCGAGCACCGCGCGGAGGTAGGCGGGCCAGGTCTGCTCGGAGCGGGGATCCACGCCGATGAGGCGGTAGATGCCCCGCTCGACGCGGGTGTCGTGGCGCGACTCGTACATGCGCGCCATGAGGTCGCCCAGCGGGCGGTGGACGAGGACGAGGACCAGGACGACGGACGCGACCTGGAGGATGCCGGCGAGCGTGTCCATCAGAACTTCTCGGGGCGGATCAGGGCGTACACGAGGTACACCACGGAGGCGATGCCGAGCACCGCGGCGGCGAGGCCGGCGGCGTCGGCGAACGAGGTGATCACAGCTTCTCCGCTCCTCGCCCGACGAGGGCGACGAGGGCGAACAGGACGATGGCGCCTGCGATGTACACGAGGTCGAGCACGGGGATCCTCCGGTGAGGGTGCCGCGGCCGGTCGGACGCGGGTGCCCGTCGGGGGCACGAGGCACCACTAGACACCTCGCGCGCGGGCGTCCTCACGCATCCATACGGTTCCCTCACGGTGCCGCGGGGAACCTCACGACACTCCTACGCGGGGGCCGGCGGGGCGCCGGTCAGACCGGGATCGGCAGGCCGACGGGTGTCAGACGATGTCGTCGAACACGCCCCAGCAGATCGCGCTGCGGGCGCTCTGGTCGGCGAGGACGGCGGCGCGGAAGTGCGCGGGGAACCGCGCCGGATCCGGCAGCCCCTTCCCGGCGTCGTTGGCCCGGAACGACTGCTGGTGCGCCTCCCTCATCGGCACCTCGCCGCGCACCCAGCCGCGGGCGGCCTCGAGCGTCGTGCGCAGCCTCGGATCCTGGGGCCGCTCGGCCTCGAACAGCGGCAGCACGTGCTCCGCGCACGCGATCGCCCACAGCGCGAGCGCCCGGTGGTCGCTGTCGGTCAGCGTGCCGCCGCGGCGCACGGTGATGAGGGCGGGGTCGCGGTGCGTCGGGAGGATGGGTATGCGGGAAGGCTGCCAGGGGTCGCCGCGTGACGCCAGCGTGGGCGTCGGGTGGTCACCTGCGATCGTCGGGCGGGGAGGCCAGATCGACGTACGTCGACTCCGTGGCCCAGCCGCGCTCGACCGCCTTGGCGTGCACCGCGTCGACGACGGCGTGGGCCGGCGCGACGAGTGCGGGATGCTCCGCGAGCTCGGTCGCCGCGTCGGCGTACGCGGCCGAGATGCCATCGCGGATGTGATCGATCCGCGCGTCCGCGAGATCCGCGTCGACACGGAGCCGTCGCGCCGCCTTCTGGAGGTGGCGTCGACCGATCGTGGAGAGCCGGTACTCGTCGCCGACCTTCATGGCGGAGCGCTCGGCCTGAGGGCCTCCGCCGTAGGGTGCGTAGGTGGCGAGGTCGTAGAGCGGCGCGAGCTGCTGGCCGTTCCCGCGCAGCAGCACCGAGAAGTTCTTGGCGTGGGCGTCTGTCGCCCATGCGGCGATGTTGAAGACGATGGCGTCGAAGAAGCGGATGCGGGCCGCCGCAGCCTCGGCCGGGTATTCGAACTCGGTGAACAGGTCGGCGGCCTGCGCGATCCCCGGCCCGCCCTGGTCCTGGTACTTGCGGCCCGGCATCACGGAGAGCGCCTGGCAGAGGTCCTCCTGGTGGAGGCGCCGCCACCGGTCGCCGCCCTCGCGCCTGTCGTACCGGTGCGAGACGACGACGGAGAGGTCGTCGCCGAGGTCGAGCACATCGGTCCGGGCGGTCTCGAGCCCGAGGGATGCGGCGGCCCGCATGGTGAGGAACTCGTTCACGTCGTGGTGCGCGAAGCCCGGGATCGCCGGCTTCAGGATGTGCGTCGTCGGGGTGGAGTCCTGCGGGATGCCCCACGCGCCGGAGGCGAGCCGGTGCAGTGCGACCTTCCGTTGTGCTCCCGGCAGCGACCACTTCCCCTGCAGGGCCGCCGGCGTGGTCGCGGCGCCGGAACGCAGGTCGGACATGAGGTCGCGGAACTCCTCCACGGAGAGCGGCGTGACGTCGCCCTGGGCGCGGGCGTCGTCGTCGGCCTCCTCCGACTCGGGCAGGACCTGGACGGCCCCCGGGGCGTCGCGCCCGATGTGCCGGAGGACGGAGAACGCGTCGGCGGTCGTCCGCAGCCCGTGCGTCCGTCGGATCTGCTCCAGCGCGTCGGCGCCCTCGGGGATGAGGCCCGAGAAGTAGGCATCCACCGCCCGCGGCGGCAGGCGCGCGCCGAAGGGGAGCGACATGGACAGCGGCGTAGCTCCGCGCCTCTCGGCGTAGGCGGCGTCGTAGTTGAAGTCGACGCGGCCGGCTGTCGTGCGTTCGTAGCGCCCGGCGAACCGGCCGTCTAGGTAGACGCTCAGGGCCTCACTCATCGTCGTCCTCCCATGGCTGGTCGAACGGCGAGGGCGAGCCGGCATCGGTGGCCCGCGGGTCGATCGTGAGGCTCAGCTCGCACCCCAGCGCGCGGACGACGCGCATCACCGACCCGAGCTCCGAGCGAACCTTCCCGCTCTCGAGGCGCACGACGTACTCCCGCGAGACCCCCGCGAGCCCGGCGACGCCCGCCTGCGTGAGCCCCAGCTCCTCCCGCCGGTGGCGCAGCTCGGCGGCGAGCGTGCGCGTGGTCCTGGCCATGCCGCCTCCTCGTGTGATCGATCGATCACCTCCGAGTATGTGATCGATCGATCACCGAGTCAAGAGTGATCGATCGGTCACGCGCCCCACTCCGCCACCACATCCGACCCCACCTTCACGATCAGCACCGCCACCACCACGATGAACGCGATGCGGATGAAGCGGCTGCCGCGGGCGACCGCCATGCGGGATCCCGCGTAGCCGCCGACCATGTTCGCGACGCCCATGCCGAGCGCGAGCGCCCACAGCACGTGGCCCTGCGGGATGAAGAACGCGAGCGCCCCGAGGTTGGTCGCGACGTTCACGATCTTCGCCTTGGCGCTCGCGAGCACGAAGTCGTAGCCGAGCGCGGTGATGAGCGCGATGATCAGGAAGGTGCCTGTGCCGGGCCCGATGAGGCCGTCGTAGAAGCCGATCACCACGCCGAGCAGGGCCGCGATCCCGTGGTGCTTCCGGCCCGTGTGGCGGATCGCCGCCACGTCGCCGAGCTGCGGGCGGGCGATCGTGACGACGGCCACGATGATCAGCGCGACCACCACGAGCGGCTTGAACACCGACGACGGCAGCAGCGCCGCGAGGCTCGCGCCGCCGTATGCGCCGACCAGCGCGACCGCGGCCATGGGCAGCGCGGTGCGGAGATCCGGATGCGTGCGCCGGTACCAGGTGACCGCGCTCGTGGTCGTGCCGAACAGCGACGCGAGCTTGTTGGTCGCGAGCGCCTCCACCGGCGTGATCCCCGGCACGAGCAGCAGCGCCGGCAGCTGCAGCAGGCCGCCGCCGCCGACGACCGCGTCGATCCACCCGGCCGCGAGCGCCGCGAGCAGCATGAGCAGCGCGACCGTGAGCGTGATCTCGCCGAGCGAGCCGCCGATGTCCATGCGCGCGCTACTCGGCGGCGCGGGAGGCGTCGCGCGTGACGTCCGCCGTCTCGAGCGCCACCAGGCGGCGGATCTCGTCGGCGTCCACGTTCACGCCGAAGAGCGAGCGGCCGGGCTCGAGCACGCGGCCGGCGCTCAGCGGGCCGATGTCGACGGGGTCGAAGCCGAACGCGTCCACGAGGGCGGCGACCGTGGCGCGGGCCCAGTCGTCGTCGCCCGCGACCGCGATGCCCTTGCGGCCGGGTGCGCCGGCGGGCCGGGGCCCCTCGTCGAGGTCGTGGTACCCCATGTGGTTGAAGGCCTTGACGATGGTCGCGTCGGGCAGGAAGTCCTGCACGAGCTCGCTCGTGGACGAAGCGGGGTTCGCGAGGTCGTCGCGGTGGCCGTCGACCTCCCACCAGTAGTTCATGGCGTCGACGACGAGCTTGCCGCGCAGCTCGGCGACGGGCACCGAGGGCAGCTTGCCGAGGGGGAGGGCGAGGATCACGACGTCGGCGCGCGCCGCCGCGTCCGCCGATGTGGTGGCGACGGCGCCCGGCGCGAGCACGTCCACGATGAGGGCGATGCGCGACGGATCGCCCGAGCCCGAGATGAGCACCTCGTGCCCGGCGGCGATCGCGCGGCGGGCGAGCACGGTGCCGACCTTGCCGGCACCGAGGATCCCGACGGTGGCGGGTCGCGCCGCCTCCGACGCGGGCAGGTCGGGTCGCTCGGAGGGGGGCGTCGTGGAGGCTCATGACCTCCATTCTCCGCGGACATCGGACATGCCCTCGACCCCGGGTCCGTCGTCATCTAGCGTGGGCGACGGTCCTGCGGCATCACGGTGCAGGGCCGGGCGGGACGCATCCGAACCTCGATCCGACGCCGATCGTGGATCCGGTACCCGCTCGCGCACGGCCGCGGCGATGCGCCGCGGACCGGGCACGGAAGCCTCACGAAGTCAGCCCGGACCCCCGCTGATGGCGGGTCCGCGACGCGGACCCGCCGGCCCCGTCCCGCCTGCGAGACCGGATGACGGCGGCATTAGGCTGTCGTGCGATCGACACCCGGTCCTCAGCTCCGCTGCCCATCTCGCGGACCCGACGGGCCATGGAGGCTCTCGTGAAGACACGCACACCCCCTCATCCGGTGGCGCATGCCTAGGCGCGCCGCGGTGGCGGACGCCGCGGAGGCGCTCGAGCGCGCGGGGAACCGGGGATCCGACCTGTCCGGGCCCCTCGCCTCCGTGTTCGGCGTCAGCGGCGCCGCCGTCTCGACCCTCGGGGATCCGCTCGGCAGCGAGACCGTCTCCGCGTCGGACGAGCGGGCGGCCCGGCTCGACGAGATCCAGCTCGACCTCGGCGAGGGCCCGTGCTGGGAGGCGATGACCAGTCGCGTGCCCGTGCTGGAGCCCGACATGCGGACCTCGGCCGGCACGTCCTGGCCGCTCGCCCGCCACGCCATGCACGAGGCGGGCCTCGGCGCGGTCTTCGCGTTCCCGCTCGAGCTCGCGGGCCTCAGCCTCGGCGCGGTGGACCTCTACTCCCGCACCGCCCGCGACATCTCCGACCGGGAGGTGACGGACGCGACCGCGCTGTCCCGCATCGTCGCCCGTCAGGTCCTCCGCCGCGCGCTCCTGACCTCCGAGGCCTGGCGGGAGGAGACTGATGCCTGGAAGGGCCGGTACTCGCGCCGCGAGGTGCACCAAGCCACCGGGATGGTCGTCGCCCAGATGGGCATCTCCCCGACTGATGCGCTCCTCGTCCTCCGGGGCCACGCGTTCGCCACGGGACGCCCCGTCCGGGACGTGGCCGAGGACGTCGTCGGGCGCATCCTCGACTTCACCCCGGAACGCTGATGCGGACCGACGACACCCCACCGTCCGAACGACCCAGAGGGAGCACCACGATGCCGGAGACCCGGGAAGAGCTGCTCGTCCACACGTTCGTGAGCCTCGCCGACTCGCTCGTGGGCGACTTCGACGTGCTCGACCTCCTGCAGACGCTGGTCGATCAGACCACCCTGCTGTTCGACGCGAGCGCGGCGGGCATCATCATCGGGCCGGACGCCCAGCACCTCGAGGTCGTCGCGTCCACGAGCGAGAAGAGCCGCCTCGTCGGGCTGATGCAGCTCGAGGTCGGGGAGGGCCCGTGCGTCGAGGCGGTGACCACCGGCCGGGTCGTGTCCGTGGCCGACGTGCGTGAGATCGCCCACCGCTGGCCGGCCTTCGCCGAGCAGGCCGCGGGCGCCGGGTACGTGTCGGTGCACGCGATCCCGCTGCGGCTGCGCGGGCGGGTCATCGGCTCGCTCAACCTCTTCCGGGATCACGAGGGCGTGCTCAACGAGGCCGACGCCACGGCCGCGCAGGCGCTCGCCGACGTGGCGACGATCAGCGTGCTCCAGGAGCGGACGATCCGCGACAGCGGCGTCGTGCACGCCCAGCTCCGCCACGCGCTCGACAGCCGCGTGGTGATCGAGCAGGCCAAGGGCGTCATCGCGCACACCCACGGCGTCGACATGGACGAGGCCTTCCGGCTGATCCGCCGCGAGGCACGCGACACCAGCACGGCGATGCCGGTGGTCGCGGCGGGCATCGTCGAGGGTCGCGTGAGGATCCGGGCGGCGGCGCGGCCTTAACGGCTCGGCGGCGGCCCGGGCGGCCGCGGCGTCAGGCGAGCGTGCCGGCGAGGATCCGGTCGAGCGTCGAGAGGCCCTCCCAGACGTGGGCGTGGAAGCTGGCCTCGCGGGCGGCGTCGACGTTGGCGGGCTTGTCGTCGACGAACAGGATCCCGTCGGCCGGGCTGGCCAGGCGCTCCGCGGCGAGCGGCCACACGTCGGCGTCGGGCTTCGCCGTGCCGATCCGCGCGCTCACCAGCACCACGTCGAAGCGGGCGCCCCAGCCTGCGGGATCCTCCAGCACGTCGGCGAGCTCGTGCGGCGCGTTGGAGAGGATCGCGAGCCGGTAGCCCGCGGCGACGGCGCGATCCAGGGCGGCGAGCGTGTCGTCGCCGGGCGATGCCCAGCGGCGCTGCTCGATGGCGACGAGCTCGGCGAGGTCGTCCTCGCCCGGCGCGGGCAGGCCGAGGTCGCGGGCGACGGCCTCCCAGAACTCCCGGGCGCTGCCGCCGCGGTCGTACGGCTCGCGGTGCGCGTCGAACGCGTCGCGGACGCGGGCCTCCGCGTCCTCGCCACCGGGGGCGTCGGGATCGAGCGCACGGCTGATCGCCCCGATGTCGTCCGGCCGGGTGATGAGCACGCCGCCGATGTCGAAGAGCAGCCAGGGGAGGGCGGGGTCGCGGTTCTCGGGCACGGGTCTCCTTCAGGACGAGCGGACGGGTCCCTTCGAGCATGCCCGCTGCGCGCCCGGAGCGTCCGCGGCGTCCACGGCAGTGCGGATCCCGTGAGGGTCGGGCGTGCAGGCGCACGGCTTCCGTCAGGGCCGGCTCCCGCCGCCGTCCGCGGCGGTAGACCTGCTGCCATGACCCTCACCGCGATCCTCCCGTCGCTCCGCCGCAGCATCCCGGATACCCTCGCCGCCGCCCTCTGGCCCGCAGCACCATGGCCACCACCACCGACCTGCGCGTCGGCGACGTGTCCCTCGTCGCGCTCGCCGCGGAGCGCGGCACGCCCTGCACGACTACGGCCGCCGCGGTCGATCGGTGCAGCAGCGGACGCGCATCGCGCACGGTGCGCGCCTCGGCGGTCGTGCTGCGGATCCTCGCCGTCGCCCCCGCGACCGCCGACGCCCCGCGCGCCCTGCTCGTCGACGCGGACGTCGCCGGCTTCGCCTGCGCGTGGGAGGAGGCGCGGCTCATCGGCCGCGCGTCCACCGCCGCGGCGCGCCCCGCGGAGGTCGGCGGCCGGGCCGTGCGCCTCCCCGCCGACCTCGCGGCCGGCGACCTCCTCGCGGTGCCCGTGCCGGCCGAGGTGGAGGTGCGGGGGATCCGCGTGGTCGACGCGTCGACGCCCGTGACGCTCCCGCATACGGCACGGATCGCGTCCGCCCCGGTGCGCGTCGAGGCGCCCATCCGGGTGCGAGCCCTGGCACCCGCGCGCTGATCCTGCGGCCGTCCGCCCCGTGCGGGCGCGCCGCCGCCCTGTACTACACTCGATCCCGGTGGCGTGTCCGAGCGGCCTAAGGAGCACGCCTCGAAAGCGTGTGTGGGGGAGACTCCACCGTGGGTTCAAATCCCACCGCCACCGCCAGAAGGGTCCGGCACCGCGCCTCGCGCGCAGCCCGGCATCCGCGCGAAGGGCCCCGGGAGACCGGGGCCCTTCGTCGTGTGCGGGGTCGATGTGGGCCGGGCCCGCGCCTCACCGCAGCACCCCCATCTCCCGCGCCGCAGCGACCGCGGCCGTGCGCGAGCTCACGCCGAGCTTCGAGAAGACGTGCACGAGGTGCGACTTCACGGTCGCGTCGGTGATGTGCAGGCGCGCGGCGACATCGGTGTTCGACGCCCCGTCGGCGACGAGCCGCAGCACCTCGATCTCGCGTGACGACAGGCTCACGCGCGGGGCGCGCATCCGGGCGAGCAGGCGGCTCGCGACCGCGGGCGCCAGCGCGCTCTCGCCGGCGGCGGCCGCGCGCACCGCCGCGAGCAGCTCGGCCGGCGGCGCGTCCTTGAGGAGGTAGCCGCTCGCGCCCGCCTCGACCGCGCTGAGGATGTCGCCGTCGCTGTCGTAGTTGGTGAGGATCAGCACGTACGGGGCCGCCTCCGCCTGGCGGATCTGCCGGGTCGCGTCCGCGCCCGTGCGCTCCTGGCCGAACTGGAGGTCCATCAGCACGAGGTCGGGATCCTCCGACGCCGCGAGCGCGACGGCCTCGGCGGGGGTGGCCGCCTCCCCGATGACGTCGATGTCGGCCGCCGCGTCGAGGACGGCGTGGAGCCCGGCGCGGACCACGGGGTGGTCGTCGGCGATGACGATGCGGATCACGACGGCCCGACCCCCAGGACCGCCGTGATGATGGTGCCCCGGCCGGGAGCGCTGTCGACGTCGAGGGTCCCGCCGAGCTGCTCCACGCGCTGCGCCATGGCGCGGAGGCCGAACGAGTCGGAGGCGCCGGCGTCCGCGGCTGCCCGGGCCGGGTCGAAGCCCGCCCCGTCGTCGCGCACGGTGAGCGTCGCGTGCGCGGCCGTGACCGTGAGGCCGATCTCCACGACGCTCGCGTCGGCGTGCTGCGCCACGTTCGCCACGGCGCCCTGGGCGATGCGCAGCAGGGCCGTCTGCACGTCCATCGGCAGCGGCGACTCGAGCGGCGGGACGGCCACGTCGATCCGCAGCCCCTCCCGGCGCCACTGCGCGCTCAGCCGGCCGAGCGCCGCGCCGAGCCCCGCGTCGAGCGAGGGCGGCGCGAGCTCCCGGATGAAGCGGCGCGTGTCGGCGAGCCCGTCGGCCGCGGTCGCCCGGGCCAGGCGGATGTGGTCGAGGCCCGGCCGGTCGCCGTCCGCCGCCTCGGCCGCGTGCAGCAGCATCTGGATGCTGCTGAGGCCCTGCGCGACGGTGTCGTGGATCTCCCGCGCCAGTCGCGCGCGCTCCGTCAGCACCCCCTGCTCCCGCTCGGTCGCGGCGAGGAGGTCGCGCGTGGCGATGAGCTCCGCGAGGAGCGCCTCGCGCTCCGCGGACTCCCGCGCGAGCGCCCGGTAGCCGAGGCCGATGAGCAGGGCGACGCCGGCGCCGACGAGCGGGCCGATCACGCCGCCGATCGTGAACCCGCCGTGCAGCCCGAGCGCCACGACCGCGACGAGGGTCGCGACGACCACGGCGACGGGCCCCACGGCGCGGGGCAGCGCGTGCAGGTAGAGGAAGAAGAGGGGGAAGACGAGGTACGCCGCGTCCGGCACCAGCACGAGGAGGGCGATCCACGCGGCGGTGAGCGCGGTGATCCACACGGCGCCGACCGCGGCCCGGCGCGACACCCGCACCAGCCGCACGCGCGCGCCGAGCAGGTAGAGCACGGCGAACGCGGCCGCCAGCGCGAGCGCGATCCCGGTGCGCGGCCCGTCCGCGACGAGCACGCGCACCACCACGAGCGCGAGCAGGGCCGCGACGAGCACGTGCAGTCCGGTGCGGAGCCCCACGAACACGGGGGAGAGGGTGCTGTGGGCCATGTCCCCTGGAGCGTACGGCGGCGAGCGCGGGAGCGGATCAATCGAAAGTGGGAAGGAGGGAGCAGACCTCTCCCCGATGGATGCGGGGAGCCCGACGGCGAGTCTGGTCACGGCGGCGGGGAAGGACCCCGGCGCCGGAAGGATCCAACGTGTTCGTCGCCTGGCGTGATCTCCGATTCGCCCGGGGGAGGTTCGTGCTCATCGGTGCGGTCGTCGCCCTCATCACCCTGCTCGTGGGATTCCTCGCGGGCCTGACCGGCGGGCTCGCCGCGCAGGACGTGTCGGCCGTGCTCGGCCTCCCCGGGGACCGCCTCGTGCTCGCGCAGCCGGACTCCGGGCAGCCGTCGTTCGCGCAGTCGTCGCTCGACGACGCCACGGTCGCGGCCTGGCGAGGCACCTCCGGGGTCGCGGCGGTGACGCCGATCGGCATCGCGCAGGGCCGGGCGACCGGCGCGGGGGCGGCGGGCGGCGCGGGAGCCGCGGGCGGCGCGGATGCGGATGCGGATGCGGTCGCCGTCGCCCTGTTCGGGATCCCGTACGGCGCCCCTGCGTCGACGGTCACCGACCTGGCGCCCACCGCGGACGACGAGGTCGGGCTGTCGTCCGAGGCGGCGCGCGCCCTGCACGCGGACGTCGGCGACCCGGTCACGATCGCGGGCACCGCCTACCGCGTCGCCTCGGTTGGCGGTGACGCCTCCTACAGCCACACGCCCGTCGTCGCGCTGACCCCCGAGGCGTGGTCCGCGGCCGACCAGCGCCTCGGCGGCGACGGCGACGCGACCGTGCTCGCCGTCTCCGGATCCCCCGACTGGTCCGCCGCCGCGAGCGCCACCCGCACCTCCGCCTCGCCCGCCCTCGCGAGCCTCGGCGCGCTCGAGACCTTCAAGTCCGAGATCGGATCCCTCGCACTCATGATCGCGATGCTGTTCGGCGTCTCCGCGCTCGTCGTCGGCGCCTTCTTCACCGTGTGGACCATGCAGCGCGCGGGCGACATCGCCGTGCTGAAGGCGCTCGGCGCGTCCGACGCGTCCCTGATCCGCGACGCGCTCGGCCAGGCGCTCGTCGTCCTCGTGCTCGCGATCGGCGCGGGGATCGCGGTGGTCGCCGTCCTCGGATCGCTCGCGGGCGGCACCCTCCCGTTCCTGCTGAGCCCGCTCACGACCCTCCTCCCGGCGGCCGCCATGGCCGTCCTCGGGCTCGCCGGCGCCGCCGTCGCGCTCCGCACCGTCACCCACGCCGACCCCCTCACCGCACTCGGGAGCAACCGATGATCCACCTCGACGACGTCACCCTCACCTTCCCCGACGGGGACTCCCGCATCACCGCGGTCGACCGCGTCTCGCTCACGGCGCCCGCGGGCGTCGTCACGGGGATCACGGGGCCGTCGGGCTCCGGCAAGTCGTCGATCCTCGCGGTCGCCGCGACGCTGATCCGGCCCGACTCCGGGCGCGTGCTCATCGGCGACGTCGACGCCGCGACCCTCAGCCGCAAGGAGGCGACCGCGCTGCGGCGCGACGGCATCGGGATCGTCTTCCAGCAGTCGAACCTCGTGCCGTCGCTCACCGCACGGGAGCAGCTGCTGGTGATGGCCGAGCTCGGCGGGAGCGGCGGATCCGCCCGGCGTCGGGCCGTCCGCCGTCGCGCCGACGCCCTGCTGGACGCGGTGGGCCTCATCGCGCACGCCGGCAAGCGCCCGGCCCAGCTCTCCGGCGGCCAGCGGCAGCGCGTCGCCATCGCCCGCGCGCTCGTGAACGAGCCGTCGGTGCTCCTCGTCGACGAGCCCACGAGCGCGCTCGACCAGGAGCGCGGCGCGGAGATCATGGACCTCATCGCCCAGCTGACCCACGCCCAGGGCACCGCGACCCTGCTCGTGACCCACGACCTCGTGCACCGCGCCGCGCTCGACCGGCTCGTGACGGTGGTCGACGGGCGGATCGCGGGCGTCGACGAGCCCGGCGACGCACGGGCGGCGGAGGCGGTCGCCGCGGCGCGCTGACCCGGGCGGCGGCCGGCGCGGCCCGCCGTGACGCTTAGATTCCGCACAGCGGTCGATGGTTCCGTCGAAAACGAAGACGGCTCCTCAATCAACGGCTGGTACAAGCACGGCATGGCGACTAGGAGGGGTAAAAATTAGCGCCAGCTTTGTCGAACACGAACACAATGCTTTACTCGGCTCGTATCACAACAACCTGCCTGAACGTCACACCTTGGCCGCGCCAAAGGCGATGTTGGCTCGCCGCGGCAGCTTCAACAAGGGGGAGCGGTCGATTCGGTATCGGGACTCCATCGCGAGTAGAAGTACGCGGGCGGCGAGTTCCAGCGCGGAGTCCAGCGTGCTCTGCGTCTGAATCCGGCTGCGGGGCGTCTACACATCTGACCTGTACCCGGTCTCCAACTCCGAGCGCCGGGTGCGCGAGCTCGATGTCGAGCGGCTCTCCACCCTCCAAACATCGTTCGCTGGCTACTGCTGGCCTCGCAGCCATTCGGCGAGCTCCGGACGCAGATCGACGGGAGTCCGAAGGTACGCTGCCCATGCGCGGTCGAACTCAGTCATGCCTCGCCGGCCGCGCTCCATCCAGCGGAGTAGCCGGCGACGGGCACCTGCGCTGAGCCCGCTAGTGGCCGCAATAGCGACGCCCATGTCGATCGGTACGTTGTCCTGCCCGGACCTGCACCTGTTGCACTCGGTCACGAGCATTTCGGTCTCGGAGCCCTCGATCGTGCGCACCTTCCGTCGCGAGACCGACAGGACGGCCGTCATGACCGGATCATCCCGATATGGCTCCGCGCCCGCAATCCCGCACAGGGTGCACATGTAGCCGTCGCGCGCGAGTACTGCCCTCCGTTCCTTGCTCGTGATGGCCTTCCGCGGCGCAGCCTTCCTGCGCTCCTGCGGATCCCACACGGCCACTCCGGACTTCACGAATCGCTGATCCTCCGACTGCAGGGACGCGTCTTCGGTGCTGGAGCGCACGACCCACCCCCAGTCGCTCAGGTCACGAATGCGCCTGTCCACTTGCGAGACACCGGGAAAAGCCTCCCGCAACTGGCTCTTCGTGAAGGTGCCTCCCTCGCCGACGACCTGCAGTAGCCACAGCGCCCCGCGAACCATCGTCCCTGTTGACGGCTCGGGGTCGTCCCACGCTGGTTGTTTCACTGCTTCCTTCCCATTCCCATCTACCGATTGCTTCATTGGCAGCAGCTCACGCGACTACGCCCCGCTCCATGGCGGAAGCGCGCCCGCTGCATCTGCCCCGAGCTGCAGTACGCGGTCCTCGATGACCGCGGAAGGCACCTCGATCTTGCACGACGCCCAGCTGACGGACGACGTTGAGTCATGCGGCACGTTCGCTGTGATCCAATCTCTGGGAACGGTGCCGACGCCGACCACTTCGAAACTGGAATTCAGACGCACCGCGACCAGGACCCAGTGCCTGTCGCGCAGCATGACTTCGCACTCGTGGCGCGACAAATAAGCTGTGAACCGTCCGGCCCGCGTCGTGCTCTTCACTTCTAGGTGGGCGGCGACGGGGTCTTGGGTGAAAGCGATGTCGTAGCCGAATCCGTCGGACCACGTCGACACGTGGTCGACACGCCCGTCAGTGCCGTCCCGCAGCATCTGGACAAGCGCCACTTCTCCTGCCGCGCCGATTTGCTCGCGCACGGCGGTGTCGACCTTGCCCCAGCTGCTGACGAGCTGTTCGTACACCTCACCCCTACCGACACCCAGGGCCTGCCCGGCGGAGACTATGTCCGACGGGAGATCGTCGGGCGACCGAACGAGCTGGTCAGCATCCTGAAACCACGTCGGCGCGGCGTTCTCGAAGATCGCGCGAAGGATGCGGCTGGCGGGAGGAGCACCGGACCCCGGCAAGCCCAGGAGACCCATGTCGCGGAGCCACGCAAACGCGATGGCGTACTGAGTCGGTGATAGGTCGCTGTACTTCCTGTGGGTCGTGAGTAGAGATTGAGCGCGCGGGATGCCTCCGCTTACTGGGACGATCTCCAGCCAGCGCCTGGCCGCAAGCAGGACTGGCTCAGGTGGAAGGCGCACGCAAGTGCCCCATCAGTGCTTGGAGGTCGCCGTGGTCAAGGCCGCCACCGATAGGGGGCTCCTCGTCGAGATCGGCAAGCTGCTGAACCGCGGGATCGTCGAGGATGCCGCCCATGAAGGCCAGCTTGGCGCCGAGCCGCGCCGCCACGACCTCGTCAACGGTGCGCTCCGAGGCGAGAACGGTGACGCGGGTCGAGGTACCGGGCGGGAGCCCAAGGCGGTGGATCCTGTCCAGGCTCTGGAGGAAGCGGCCGGCCGCGAAGTCGCGGTCAACGTAGACGGCGTCATGGCACTCGTGGTGCAGGCTGATTCCTTCCCCGAGCGTCGCGGGGTTTGACAGCAAGACCATGCAGTCGTCGTCGTGCTTGAACCGCCGGATCTGCTCGTCCCGATCCGGCGTGCCCCCGTGCACGACCGCGGGACCAAAGCGCCCGAGGACCCGCTCGAGGGTGTTAATGCTCCGAATGAAGGTCGACCAGACGAGCGTCTTGCGGCCGCGGGCTGCGTTCTCACTGACGATCGCGAGCACTTCTTGGTACTTGGGCGACATCTCGTACGCGGGCAGGTCCTGCATCAACTGGTAGAGCGTCGAGCGTTCCGGGACCGGCAGCGGCGGCACGCTATACGCCAGCGGCTCGCACCGACCGCGAGCAGCGCAGGGCTGGTCGCGGCCATAAGCATGTAGACCAGGATCTGGCCGAGCGCCTGAAAGTCGCCTTCGTGCCCCGCGGCGCGGGCGGAGAACTGACCGACGAGAGCTTCGTATATCTCGGCGTGCAGCGGGGGCAGTGGGATGGTGCGGATCGTCGTCTCCACAGCGGGCAGGTCGAGCTCGCTTTTGGTCGTGCGCGTGAAGAGCGGCCTGAGTATGCGGCTCGCGTCGGCCAGGCTCCCGCCGTTGACAGCCCGGATGACGCTCTGGCGCCCCGTCCCCGGCCAGACGAACCCGAAGAGGTTTTCCAGGTCCTTCGCGCCGTTGGGTGCCGGGGTGCCGGTCAGGATCAGCCGCCGCCTGCTGCGGGGGCCTAGCTGTACTGGGTCATGACGTTGGTGACACTCGGGCCGCGGGCGTGAGCCCGTGGCTTGAGTGGATTCGTTCAGTGTTGTAGTGCTCGATGAAGGGGTCAAGCGCGTCGGCGCGGTGTTGGTTGCTGGTGAAGGGTTGCCGGTAGGCCCACTCGGTCGCGAGGGTCCGGTTGAAGCGCTCGACCTTGCCGTTCTGCCAGGGGCAGTGCGGGCGGATGAACTTCTGCCGCGCGCCCAGGTCCTGGACGGCGTTCTTGAACGCGGTCGAGTGCCGGTAGGCGAACGCGTTGTCCGTGATGACCCGCTCGATCCGGGTGATCCCGCGCCCGGCGAAGTACGCCGCTGCGCGGGTCAGGAACCCGGCCGCGGTCGCGCCTTTCTCATCGGGATGGATCTCCGCGTAGGCGAGACGGGTGTGGTCATCGACCGCGGCATGGACGTAATCGAACCCGATCCCGCGGCCGCGGACCTGCTCGCTGCGCCCGTGGACCCGCCAGCCGCCTCCGTCCGGGATCCTCCCGAGCTTCTTCACGTCCACGTGGATCAGATCACCCGGATGCTCGTGCTCATACCGGTGCGCCGTTGACCGGGATGCCCGGATCACGGCCCCGGTTACAGGGTCCAACCATGCCAACGGCGGCGCCCCGTGCCGGCGCAGGATCCGGGAGATCGTACGGGATGGAACACCTGTCACCGGCGCCAGCCGCGCAGGACCCGCCCGCAACTGGGCCCGCGCTTCCAGCACGGCCCGTTCCCGCTCCGGGCTCGTTCGCCTCGGTACTGACCGGGGCCGCGATGACCGATCCGTCAGCCCTCGCAGCCCCTCGGCACGGAACCGGTTCACCCATCGATGCGCGCACTGCCGCGACACCCCCAGCTCCCGCGCGACGTGCGCGACCGGCCGACGATCCTCCACCACCCGCCGCACGAGGAGAACCCTCCCGTGAACCGTCAGACGAGCATTACCGTGGGACATCGAGGCCTCCTGGCGATGGTTGAACTGAACAGCTCCATCAAGCCAGGAGGCCTCTTCACACGCCCCGAAGTGTCACCAACGTCACGGCCGAGTACACCTAGCGCCCGCGCGTAGTACGTGATCCACGGCGCGCCCGCGAGCCCCACCGCGCCGATCTGCTGCGCGATCTGCTCGGCCAGCCAGATCCGCAGGTGCCAGCGGCCGCCGCGCGGGTGGTCGCCGGGCTCGAGGCCGCGGAGGAGCAGGCGCGCGGCGGCCGCGGAGATCGCCATGCGGCCGAACGGCGTCGCGAACAGGAGGAGACCGGGCACGAGCACCCACCACGAGACGTCGGGCAGCGCGTCGAAGCCGCCGAGCGGGCGCAGCAGCGCGCTCGCCGTGAGCAGGAGCGCGAGCCAGCGGAGGCTCTGCAGGGCGAGCAGGGGCGCGCCGAGCAGGGTCTGGATCCACTGCGTGCGCCGGGGCGTCGGCGTCACGTCCACGCGCGGGCCGCTGCGCTCCGCCCGCGGCGCGCGACCGGCGATGGCCGCGTGCATGGCGCCGAGCCGCGGGTGAGCGTAGACGTCGGCGACCGTGAACTCGGGGTCGATGGTGCGGATCCGGGCCACGAGCTGGGCCGCCGACAGGGATCCGCCGCCCAGGTCGAAGAAGTTGGCGTCGGCGCTCGCGATGGGCGTGCCGAGCGCGGCCGACCACATCTCGGCGAGGGGGCGCAGCTCGGCGTCGAGGTCGGCGCCGTCGTCGCCCGCGGCTCCCGGCAGCGGCCAGGGCAGCGCGGCGCGGTCGACCTTGCCGGAGGTCCGCGTGGGCAGGGAGTCGACCACGCCGATGAGCGGCACCAGCGCGGCGGGCAGCGCGACGCGGAGGCGCTGCACGGCGTCCTCGCGCGAGAAGGCGGCCGGATCCCGCGGCACGAGGTAGCCGACGAGGACCTGGTTGCCCGCGCCGGTGGTCTGCACCGCGACGGCCGCGCCCTGCACGTCGTCGAGGTCCTGCAGCGCCGCCTCGATCTCGCCCAGCTCGATGCGCCGGCCCCCCACCTTCACCTGGTCGTCGGCGCGGCCCTGGAAGACGAGGCCCGCCGCCTCGAAGCGCACGAGGTCGCCCGAGCGGTAGGCGCGATCCCAGCCGAGGGCGGGGAACGGGGCGTACTTCTCGGCGTCCTTGGCGGGATCCAGGTAGCGGGCCAGGCCGACGCCGCCGATGATCAGCTCGCCCACGCCGCCCTCGGGCACGCGCGCGCCCTCGGCGTCGACGACGGCGAGCGTCCAGCCGTCGAGCGGCAGGCCGATGCGCACGGGACCCGGGCCGCCGAGCGGCGCGGCGCACGCGACGACGGTCGCCTCGGTGGGGCCGTAGGTGTTCCAAACCTCGCGCCCGTCGGTCGCGAGCCGCTGGCCGAGCTCGGGCGGGCAGGCCTCGCCGCCGAAGATCAGCAGTCGGACGTTCTCGAGCGACTCCGCGGGCCAGAGCGCCGCGAGCGTCGGCACGGTCGAGACGATTGTCACGCCGTGCGTGGTGAGCCAGGGCCCGAGGTCCATGCCGCTGCGGACGAGGCTGCGCGGCGCCGGCACGAGGCACGCGCCGTGCCGCCAGGCGAGCCACATCTCCTCGCAGCTGGCGTCGAACGCGACCGAGAGGCCGGCGAGCACGCGGTCGCCCGGGCCGATCGGCTCCTCCGGGAGGAACAGGCGCGCTTCCGCGTCGACGAAGGCCGCGGCCGAGCGGTGCGAGACGGCGACGCCCTTGGGGGTGCCGGTGGATCCCGAGGTGAAGATGATCCACGCGTCGTCCTCGGGCGCGGGCGGTGCGACGAGCGGCAGCGCGGAGGTGGAGGCGTGCGCGGCGGCGGCGGGGAGGATGCGGAGCGCGGCGGTGGCTGCGTCCGTCGCGGCGTCCGCGGCGGTCTCGGCGGCATCCGCGGCCCGCGGCGTGTACTCGCCCGTCCCCGTCACGACGCCCGCGACCCGCGCCTCGCCGAACACGAGTCGCGCGCGCTCGTCGGGGTCGTCCGCGTCCACCGGCACGTACGCGGCACCCGCGGCGAGCACGCCGAGCACGGTGACGTAGAGGTCGCGGGATCCGGACGGCATGCGGATCCCCACCCGGTCGCCCTTCGCGACGCCGGCCTCCCGCAGCGACGCGGCCACCTGCACGACGCGCGCCATGAGCTCGCGGTAGCTGAGCGCGCCCTCGCCGTCCTCGATGGCGGACGCGTCGGGGTGCGCGGCGACCGTGGCCCGGAGCACGTCGACGAGCGTGCGCGGCGGCGTGACGGCGTCGGCCCGGTCGAGCACGTGCTGCATGCGGTCTGCCGCGGCGTCGTCGTGCGGCGTCGCCGCCTCCGGGGAGGACTCGGGCATGTGGTCTCCGTTCGGATCGTGCGGCGTGCGTACTGTCCGGCCTCCGGGTGAACGGGAGGTGGACTCGCGGCAACCCGGCGTCGCCGCCGTGCCCGGCGGATCCGTCATCCGGCCGCGAGCGCCTCGTCGACCAGGCGGCGCGCCTCGCCGTCGGCCACGCCGAGGCGCCCGGCGAGCTGCGCGTACGCGACGGCCGCCGCCCGCAGCGCCTGCGGCACGTCGTCCTGCGCGGCGACGTACGACCCGGCCCGCCCGCGCGTCTCGATCACGCCGTCGGCCTCGAGCTCCTTGTACGCCCGCGCCACCGTGTTGACGGCGACGCCCGCCTGCTCCGCGAGCGCGCGCACGGTCGGCAGCCGCGCGCCGACCGGAAGCTCGCCCTCGACCGCCCGGCGCGCGATCTCCGCGCGGAGCTGCTCGAAGGGCGGGGCCGCGGATCCCGGGTCGATGCGGTAGCCGGGCGCGGGATCCATGCGCCGAGGCTAGCGATGCCCGGGTGACCGACGGGCGCGACATGCAGGGGTCCGGTGCCCGCGGCCGCCGCCCGCGGGGGAGGATGGGGGAGCGGCACCCGGCCGCCGACAGGAGGTAGCCGCATGTCCGAGCTCGAGCTGATCACCATGTGGTCGCGCGCCCGCAAGCAGATGATCACGAGCCAGCTCGCCCCGGTCTTCCTGCTCACCTCGACGGTCGTGCTCCTGCGCACCGGCCTCGCCGACGCCGACCTCGGCACGCGCCTCGCCGCCGCGCTCATCCTCCTCGCGACGGGCGTCCTCGGCTCGGCCGTGCAGTTCTCCGTCAACTCGCAGGCCATCGCCATCGCGCGCGACCTCCGCGACCGCGGCGCGGAGTCCCACGCGGCCCGCACGGTCATCGCCGCCGAGGGCCTCACCAACCTGCTCCGCTACGCCATCCCGGCGCTCTTCGTCGTCATCTACGTCGTGATCCTGGTGGCGCTGTTCTCGTGAGGCTCCAACCTCACCTGGGTAGAACGATCGGCAACCACTGCTTTAAGGCGTATACGCCAGCAATGAAGCACGCGGTCCATGTGGGAGCCGCGAGTGCCATCAGAAGCGGTCTTCGCGTCAATCGTGATAGGAAAGCGGAAGAGTCGGCCGTGATGGTACGTCGAGATCTCTCCAGCAGCATCGCCGCGAATGCGATCGCCCCGACAGCTCCTCCGATCAGCGACGTGATGCTGAGGATCGTCTCGAGTTCCGCGACGCGTCGTGCGATCACCATCGTCACGACGAGGTTGAACGCCGCGCCGCGTCCGATGTAGTCAGCGCAGGTGGCACCCAGCCGTTGCCACCGGGCCCGATGCTCCCTCTCGGCCAGGGAGCTGACGCCGACACGCAGAAGGCCCCATCGCGCCGCCGCGAGTGTGCGTCGCACGTCGCCCAGGCTCTGAGCGCCGTTGATCTCCTGTCGAGCGCGCTCCTCGATCATGAGGAGTTGTGACCGTGAGCCCGATGTAGCAGCGGATATGCGCGCCGGGGATTCCCTGTCTGGGGAAGTGCGATCCGGGTGCGTGTCTCCGACAGCCTCACGACTGATGCCGACACCGACGGAGACGGATGTCAGCATCGCCTCCAGAGACACGATGTCCTCTACCGTCAGGGCTCCGCGCGCGTGCTTCTGGACGTCGCGGGCCCAGCTCGCGTCTGCGCGTCGCAAGCCAGCAAGAGGGCGGAAGAGCGTGGAGAAGCTGTGACGCACCTCGCTTACGGCGGATTGGGCGAAGGAGACGTCCCTCCCACCGTTGAGTGCGCTGATGCGTTCGGATGCGCATCGGTTGATGGCGTTCCTCGACGAGAAGGCACCTGTCCCGACCCACACGAGGAACCCTGCCCAGATGGCTCCTTCAAATACGGCTATCGCCAAGAAAGCGATGGTCGCCCTGTCGATGCTCTCCGAAAGATCCACGGCGCTCCGTCTCCTCGTCTCTCCCCCGTGACGCAGGCGCCGATGCCTCGACGGCGGCCGGGAGTGTCGTCGCCGTCGAGTGTCCAGCATCGAGGGGCATCAGCATCGAGGAAAGGGGACCTGTGGATGGTCCTCGTCGAGGAAGTCCTTCGACATCCGCCACCCGGAAACCGCCGAGTTCAGTAGCGCTCTCAGCGGTGAGGATCGCGTAGCCCTACTCCAGCGTCCGGTTCACCAGCCGCGACAGCACGATCGCGCTCCGCGTGTGGTCGACGTTCGGGGCGAGGCGCACCTTCTCCAGGGCGTCCTCGAGGCTCGGGATGTCGCGGGAGCGGATCCGCACGATGGCGTCCGCGTCGCCCGTGACGGTGCCCGCGTCGACGACCTCGGGCACGCCCTGCAGGATCCGGCGCAGCTCGTCGGGCGCGACCGTCCCGCGGCAGAACAGCTCCACGTAGGCCTCGGTGCTGAGCCCGTCGACGGCCGGGTCGACCTGGATCGTGAAGCCGCGGATCACGCCGTCGGCCACCAGCCGGTCGACCCGCCGCTTCACCGCGCTGGCCGAGAGGCCGACGGTCCCGCCGATGTCGCCGTAGCCGGCGCGGCCGTTCTGGCGGAGGAGGTCGATGATCCGGTGGTCGAGGTTGTCCATGTCCCGACCCTATGGCGGGATCGTGCGTGGGACCCGGCCCCCACGCGCGGAATCCGCGTGGCCACCGGGTGAACGAGCGTGATCCGCGTGCCAGGCTGTCGGGAAGGCGTCCCCTCGGGGCTCTGGGACATCGTCCGCCTCCACGACCGCGTCCTCGGGCGCGCCGCACGAAGCAGGAGCACCATGCCCTCCACCCTCTCCCAGCCCGCGGACACCGCAACCGGCCGCGCCGCCGTCGCGAAGCGCGTGCTCATGTGCCGGCCCGACCACTTCGACGTGGTCTACAAGATCAACCCGTGGATGGATCCCGCCGTCCCGACCGACACGTCGCTGGCCGTGCGCCAGTGGCAGACGCTCTACGACACCTACGTGGGCCTCGGCTTCCGGGTCGACCTCATCGACGGGATCGCCGGCCTGCCCGACATGGTCTACGCGGCCAACGGCGGCTTCACGCTCGACGGCATCGCGTACGGCGCGGCCTTCCAGCACCCCGAGCGCCAGCCCGAGGGCCCCGCGTACATGGACTGGTTCCGGGAGGCGGGCTTCGACGTGCGCGTGCCGGAGCAGGTCAACGAGGGCGAGGGCGACATCCTCCTCGTGGGCGACACGATCCTCGCGGGCACCGGCTTCCGCAGCGACAGCACGAGCCACGCCGAGGTGGCCCGGATCTTCGACCGCGAGGTCGTGACGCTCCGCCTCGTGAACCCGTCGTTCTACCACCTGGACACCGCGATCGCCGTGCTCGACGACACCAACATCGCCTACCTGCCGAGCGCGTTCGACGCCGACAGCCTCGACGAGATCGAACGCCGCTACCCGGACGCGGTCGAGGTGAGCGAGCAGGACGCGTCGATCCTCGGCCTCAACTCCTACAGCGACGGCCGCAACGTGGTCATCGCCGAGAAGGCCGTCGGGTTCGAGGCGTCGCTGCGCGAGCGCGGCTACACCCCCATCGGCGTCGACCTGTCCGAGCTGCTGCTCGGCGGCGGCGGCGTGAAGTGCTGCACGCTAGAGCTGCGGCAGTGACCGGCGAGACAGCGACCGACGAGACGACGGGAGACCACGCCATGACCGACACCATCGACCGCCCGGCCGCCTCCGAGGCCGGCGCCCGCGCGATCCGCGCGGAGGAGGAGCACGCCGCGCACAACTACCACCCGCTGCCCGTCGTCGTCGCGTCCGGCCAGGGCGCGTGGGTCACCGACCTCGACGGCCGGCGCCTCCTCGACTGCCTCGCCGCGTACTCGGCCGTGAACTTCGGCCACTCGCACCCGGAGCTCGTGCGGGTCGCGACCGAGCAGCTCGGGCGGATCACCCTCACGAGCCGCGCGTTCCACAACGACAAGCTGGGCCCGTTCGTCACGGCGCTCGCCGAACTCGCGGGCAAGGACATGGTCCTGCCGATGAACACGGGTGCGGAGGCCGTGGAGTCCGGCATCAAGGTCGCGCGCGCGTGGGGCTACCGCGTGAAGGGCGTGGCCGCGGGCCGGGCGAAGATCATCGTCATGGCCGGCAACTTCCACGGCCGCACCACCACCATCGTCAGCTTCAGCGACGACGAGGAGGCGCGCGCCGACTTCGGGCCGTTCACGCCCGGCTTCGTCACCGTCCCGTACGGCGACGCGGCGGCGCTCGAGGCGGCGATCGACGCGGACACGGTCGCCGTGCTCGTGGAGCCGATCCAGGGCGAGGCCGGCATCGTCGTGCCGCCCGCGGGCTACCTCGCCGACGTGCGGCGCATCTGCACGCGCGAGCGGGTGCTGATGATCGCGGACGAGATCCAGTCGGGCCTCGGCCGCACGGGCGCGACCTTCGAGTGCGACAACGCCGGCGTCGTGCCGGACCTGTACCTCCTCGGCAAGGCGCTCGGCGGCGGCATCGTGCCCGTCTCCGCGGTCGTCGGCGACGCGGACGTGCTGGGCGTCATCCAGCCGGGGCAGCACGGATCCACGTTCGGCGGCAACCCGCTGGCCGCGGCCGTGGGGCACGCGGTCGTCGACATGCTCGCGTCGGGCGAGCCGCAGGAGCGCGCGCGCCGCCTCGGCGCCGTGCTGCACGCGCGGCTCGCGGACCTCGTCGGCCACGGCGTGCTCGAGGTGCGCGGCCGGGGTCTCTGGGCGGGCATCGACATCGACCCGGCGCTCGCCACGGGCCGCGCGGTCTGCGAGCGGCTGGCCGAGCGCGGCGTGCTCGCGAAGGACACGCACGGCTCGACGATCCGCCTCGCCCCGCCCATCGTGGTGGAGGAGGAGGACCTCGTCTGGGCCGTCGGCCAGCTCGCCGAGGTGCTCGCGGAGCTCGGAGCGCGCTGACGGGCGCGCTTCCCGCCGTCCTTGCGCAGGGGTCGCTCCCGGGGAGCGGCCCCCGGACACGGGGCGCTGAGCCGGGCCCCGGGCACCGCGCCGGACGAGGAGGGAGCGTCCGGGAGGCGTCCGCCGCGGTGGGGACTCGACCGGATGCTGGCTCTCCAGCGGGCATCCTGTACACGCCCCGACCACACGGGCCGCCCGGGGGTGTCTCCTCGCCCTCCGTCCGCCTCCGCCGTCGATCGCACGTCCTGCTCCGAGGTCTCGTCGGCGTGGTCCTCCTCGGCGCGGTCGGTGCGGTCGACGTCCGGCTGGACCGGCCTCCGCGGCCGCCGTCACCGTCCGCGCTGGCCGGGCCGAGCGGCTCTCGCATGTCGGCACGTGCAAGGGGGACGAACTCCTCGTGGGCCGTGGCGACGTGCATGGTCTCCTGGTGCAGGCCGACCACGTCCAGGCCATGTGCATGGCCGTCGCGCCAGGGTGGATCGGGATCGACTCCCGATGACGCGCCATCCGGACGGCAGGTAGGGCGTCCTCGGCCGACCTGCGCACCGACGAGATGCCGGTGACGACGGATCTGCCGCGAGTCCGGCCAGGCGAGGACGGGCACCTCACGGCGACCAGGGTCCGGGGTCCGCCACGCCTGCCCCGCCTGCCCCGGATGATCCGTGGGGCACGGGTTCGTTCCCTGTGGGCCGATCGCGAGGCGATCAGCTTCCCGCTCCTAGCCTGCGAGGGTCTCGCGTCGCCTGGTCGGGTGCGCGCTCCCTCGAACGTCAGGATCCGTCATGAAAGCCACCGCTCCGCTCGCCACCGCTCCACTCGCCACTCGCGATCGACGCACGCGCGCGCTCGACGCCTGCCTCTGCATTGCGTCCTCCCTGCTCGTCGCGGTGGGGCTCCCGGCCGAACGCGCCTCCGCCGCGACCCCCACCCCGTACTCGGAACGAGCACCTCACACAGGCAGGTGGAACGGCATCGACATCTACGTGGGACGGAACGATGTACACGGTCTGATCCTGCAGTCCTATGGGGCGGGCACGGTCGACTGCGTCCGGATCATGCCCGGGTGGGTGGCCGTCCCCTTCCCCGCTGCGGAGAAAGTGCAGGATGGTGCCGACGCGACCGTCAGCGCTCTGGACACCTGCGAGCGAGGAAGCCAGCTTCCCGACACCACGCGGGACGTCTTCGCCGGTGAGCACTGGCATCTGGCGACGACGGAGTTTCGTCGGACGTATCGTCCCTGACCGGCAGCAGACCGTCCGTGCGGGAGCTGCCAGGACCGCGCGGCGGTCTCCCCGATGATCCTCGTCCCGTCGCCGACTATGTGAACCCGTGAGGTGCCCGTGCCCTGTCCTCGTCCGCTCTCCCCTGATCCGCGTCGTCATCGCGTCGTCGTCGTCGGCGGCGCCGCCCTCCTGACCGTCCTCTCCGCGGCCGTGTCGCAGCCCGCCCAGGCGCGCCCGGAGGCCGGCCCGCACGCGAAGCCGTGGGACGGCTTCGACCTCCGCGTGACCGACACCGTGACGGGCAAGCACGGCGTGATCGTCCAGACGTTCGCGCACAGCGACGAGTACTGCATCGAACTGTCGCACGGATGGAACGCCATCCCGTTGCAGCACCGGTCATACCGGGGCTCGGGAGCCAAGCTCATCCTCGTCAACCACTGCGGGAAGCGGGACCTGATCGGCTCGCGGGTGTGGTTCGCGTCTCCGAACGAGATCTGGACGCTCGACTCGGGGAGCGTGCACCGATAGGAGGGGGCGGTGGGTCACTCTGCCGGCTCGCCTCGTGGGCTGACGCCGCGCGCGCCGCGGGGGCAGGCAGAGCGACCAGCGGCCCGATCCGCTAGCGAGGCAGCGCGTTCCCGTCGGCGTCGAGGTGGTCGCGCCAGCTGCGCGTCGGCTCCCAGCCGAGGAGGCGGCGGGCCTTCGCGGTCGAGATGCCCGAGGAGTCGACCCGCTCGATCGCCCGCAGCTCGATGGCGTCGCCGTAGTGCCGCTTCAGCTCGGCGGCGAAGTCGTGCCCGCCCGCGTTGTCGGCGGCCGCGATGTAGAAGACCTCGTGGCTGGGCAGGTCAGAGGCGACCGAGAGCACGATGGCGTCGGCCAGGTCGTCCGCGTCGATGTAGCTCCAGAGGTTCGCCGTGAGCACGGACGCGTCGCGCACCTGCTTCCCGAGGTTCGACGTGTAGTTATCCTCGTTGTGCACGGTGCTCGGGCGGAGCGAGATCACGCGGATGTCGGAGCGGCGCACGGCTGCGTCCATCAGCTGCTCGCCGAAGGCCTTGGAGAGGGCGTACGGGTCCTGCGGGCGGAGCGGGTGCTCCTCGTCCACGGGCGCGTAGTCCGGCAGGAAGGGCCGCTCCGGGAAGAAGTTGCCGACGATGCTCTCGCTCGAGATGTTGACGAAGCGCGGCACGCCGAAGCGCACGGCGGCCTCGATCATGTTGAAGGTCGACATGAGGTTGGTCTGCAGCACGACGTGCGCGGGATTGCCGGTGGGCTGGGGGATCGCGGCGACGTGCACCACGGCGTCCATGCCGGCGACGAGCGCGAACGCGGATCCGGCGTCCGTGAGGTCGGCCATCACGTAGCGGCCGGGCACCACGACGCCGGCGTCGAAGACGGGACGCACCAGGTCGACGCCCGTCACGTCGTGGCCGGCGGCGACGAGCGCCTCGACGGCGGCGCGGCCGACCTTGCCGCGGGATCCGGTGACGAGGACCTTCACGACGCGGCCCCGTCCTGGGGAGCGTCGGCGGGGGCCTTCATCACGACGGGGACGAACGGGTCGTCCTCCAGCCGCTCGGCGAACCACGTCTCGTCGACGTAGCCCTCCGACCACAGCTTCAGCGGCGTCGCGACCGTGGGGGTGAACAGCTCCCACCGGGTCCAGAGGCGCGCCTCCTCGGTCATCATGCGGCCGACCTCGCGCGTCCAGCGGTTGACGACGTGGTCGGCGGGCAGCAGGCGCTCGAACGCGGCCTGCGCCTCGGCCAGGCGGGCGGATCTCGTGCCGTCGCCCGAGACCTGCTCAGCGCTGAGGGCGAGCACCAGCGTCCAGGTCGTGCTCTGCAGCTCGGGGTCGAGCGGGGCGGCGACGGCGGCGTCGGCGTCGGCTCCGGCTCCGGGTGATGCGGGGGTGGTGTCGTGGCTCATGCGGCGTCGCGCTCCTCGTGTCGATCGAGTCTGTCACGCGGGCTCGCGCGCGTCCGGAGCGCGAGGTGCGCGAGCACGCCGGCGACGAGCGCGCAGAACGCGGCGCCGAGGCCGCCGACCGTGATCCCGGAGGCCGCCACCACGCAGACGAGGAACGCCCCGACCGCCGCGGCCCAGCCGCCCTCGACCGCGCCGGACCCGATGAGCAGCGCCGCCCCGGGCGTCGACCAGGAGAGCGTGATCGGTCGGCGGAAGCGGTGCGCGAGGAGCACGGTGCCGAGCCCCTGCGTGACGCACAGCGCGAGCAGCCCGGACGCGGCCTGGGACGGCGACGCCCCCACCGCGGTGAGCCCGGTGAGCACGACCGCCGACGTGCCGGCGAACCCGACGACGGCGGTGACGATCCCGGCTCCGCGCGCCTGCGCCCGGCCGCCGGGCACCTCGATCACCGTCATGCGCGCTCCCGACCGGACGCCGGTCGTCCTGCGCCCCGAGCCTAGGGTCGAGCAGTATTTCCTCGGTACCGGAAACGAAAGTGGATGGTGTTGTCCGCGCGTATTTCGGTTACCGTCGGAAGATCCGCGCTCCACCGACCTCGACGAGGCCCGCCATCTCCCGCACCGCACGCACACCCCGCCCCGTCCCCGGACGCCAGCGGCACGCGACCGCGCCGCGCCTGCGCATGGCAGCGGTGCTCGCCGCATCCGGCCTCCTGCTCGGCCTCGGCGTGCCGTCCGCGCAGGCCGCGGAGGAGTACCCCACCTGGTCCGAGGTGCAGGCCGCGCGCTCGAGCGAGCAGGCGACCGCCGACCAGGTCGGGCGGATCACCTCCCTCATCTCCGGGCTCTCCGCCGAGGTCGAGGCCGCCACGGCCCTCGCGCTCCAGCGCGCCGACGAGCACGCCGCCGCCGTGGATGCGCTCGACCAGGCGACCGGCGAGCTCGAGGCCCTCGAGTCCAAGGCCGAGCGCGCGCAGGCCGACGCCGACGAGGCGAAGCGCCAGGTCGGCCAGCTCGTCGCCCGGCTCGCCCGCAGCGGCGGCAGCGACGACGTCTCCCTCCGCCTCTTCACGAGCGGGGGCGACGACGCCGACGCCCTCCTCTCCCGCATGGGCACGGCGACCAAGCTCGCCGACCGGCAGGACACCGCCTTCACCGCCGCCGTCACCTCGGCTCGCACGGCCGAGTCGCTCGGCAAGCAGGCGTCCGTGGCGAAGGAGGCGCTCGCCGCCCTCGCCGCCGACGCCGAGGCCAAGCTGCAGGAGGCCTCCGCGGCCCAGGCTCGCGCGGATCAGGCGCTCGCCGAGCAGGAGGCCCGCAGCTCCGAGCTGCAGGCGCAGCTGACCACGCTCCGCGACTCCCGCATCTCCGTCGAGGAGGGCTTCGCGATCGGCGAGCGGAAGCGCCAGGAGGAGGCGGCCGCCGAGGCCCGCCGCCAGGCCGAGGCCCGCGCGGCGGCCGCAGCCGCAGCCGCTGCCGCCGCCGCGAACGCCGGCGCGCGCCCGCCGGCCAACGCGCCCCGCCCGCCGTCCTCGGGCGGCCAGCCCTCGTCGTCCGGCTGGACCATGCCCATCCGCAGCTACGGCTCCTACCAGTCGTACGGGATGCGCCTGCACCCGATCCTCGGCTACTGGCGCCTGCACGCGGGCGACGACTTCGGCGCCGGCTGCGGCACCCCCATCTACGCGACGGCGGCCGGCACGGTGCAGTTCGCGGGCGGGTCCAGCGGCTTCGGCAACGCCATCACCCTGAACCACGGCGGCGGCGTCACGAGCGTCTACGGTCACATGTACTCGTACGGCGTCATGGTCCGCACGGGCCAGACCGTTCAGGCGGGCCAGCAGATCGGCGCGGTCGGCAGCGCCGGGCTCAGCACCGGCTGCCACCTGCACTTCGAGATCCGGCAGGGCGGCGTCGCCACCTCGCCCATGCCGTTCCTCCGCAATCGCGGCGTCTGACCCTCCGAGTACGCTGAGCGCGTCGATGACCGGGGGGTGCGACGCATGACGGGACGCATCAGGCGGTTCGCGCAAGCCGTGGCCCGGCCGGCGATCTTCGCGCAGTACGTCGCCCTGCGCACCGGCCTCCAGGGCACGGTCTTCCCGCGCGACGCGGCGTCCGGCGTCGTGCCGGGCGACGACCCGCACCGCGTGCTCGTCATCGGCGAGGCCACGGCCGTCGGGATGGGCGTCCTCTCGCACGAGCTCGGCATGGCCGGCCACTTCTCCCGCCAGCTTGCCCGACGCACCGGCCGCGGCGTCGAGTGGACCACGCGTCCGTTCTCCGACCTCACGATCCACACGGCCGCGGGCACCGTCCGGGACCGGGCGCTCCTCGAGGGCGTCGACGTGGTGCTCCTCATGGTGGGCGTCGGCGACAGCATCCGCCTGACGCCGCAGCGCGCCTGGCGGAGGCTGCTCTGCGCGGCCATCACCGACCTGGCGGAGGGGCTGCCGGAGGGCGCGCGCGTGCTCATCCCCGAGGTCCCGCCGCTGAACGAGAGCGTCGGGATCCCCGCGGCCTGGCGCGCGGTCGCCGCCCGGCACGCGCGGCTGCTCAACCGCGTCACGGCCGAGATCGTCGCGTCCCGCGCGGCCGTCGTCGCCGTCCCGTTCCCCGGCGAGAGCGTCATGGACCTGGGCGATCCGGATGCGGCCCAGGCGTCCCGCGTCTACGCGTCGTGGTCCCGCGCGTTCGTCCAGCGGATGCTCGGGCCGTCCCGAACTGCCGAGTAGTGACCTGCGGTTGAACGTTCCCTGTGCATTCCTCGGGTGCCGGATTCCCCGTGGGGGCCCGGCGTAGCGTCGGAGACGTGCCCGCGCCGGTGTCCACACCGGAGCCCGGGCTCCCGGATCGCACGAGGATCCGACCCCACGCACCGAATCCGAACGAGGAGAAGCAATGCCCAGAGTGATCGAGACCGTCGACGTCAACGTCCCCGTCAGCACCGCCTACAACCAGTGGACCCAGTTCGAGTCGTTCCCGAACTTCCTCAGCTATGTGGAGTCGATCACGCAGGTCACCGACACGCTCACCGAGTGGAAGGTGAAGATCGGCGGCATCGAGCGCACCTTCGAGGCCAACATCACCGAGCAGCACCCCGACGAGCGCGTCGCCTGGAACTCCACGGGCGGCGACGAGGACCATGCCGGCGTCGTCACGTTCCACAAGCTCAGCGACACCGAGACCCGCGTCACCGTCCAGCTCGACTGGGAGGCGAAGGGCCTCGTGGAGAAGGTCGGCGCCGCGATCGGCGTGGACGACCACGTCATCAAGGCGGACCTCAAGAACTTCAAGGAGTTCATCGAGAAGCGCGGCACCGAGGACGGCGCCTGGCGCGGCGACGTCCAGGCCTGATCATGGACACCTCCGAGATCGTCTGGAACCAGGAGGCGCGCGACAAGATCCTCACGGACAGCGACCGCGTGCTCCAGGAGGCCGTGCTCACCGCGGCGAAGGAGCTCGAGGGCCAGGACTGGGAGACCGTGTATCAGCGCCTGTTCGAGCAGCTCAAGGGCCGGTTCATCGACTTCGAGCCCGGGCCGGACCTCCGCAAGTACGCCGAGGCCGTCTCCCGCGGGGAGATCCAGGGATAGCACGCGCGCACGACGGGCGGATCCGGGACGCGAGAGCGGCCCGACCCGCCCGTCGCCCTGTGTTGACGCAGCACGGTGGCGCGCGTCGGACTGGCACTGTGCGGGGGACGAGGCGACCAGCGTCTCGCAGATCGACAGGACTACCAGACCATGCGTGGACGCACCCTCATCCGCTCCCTCGCCGCAGCCGCCGTCTTCGCCGCGGCTCTCGCCGCAGGTGGCGCGACGGCAGCTTCGGCCGCCACCCCGTCCGGCGGCATCCCGACCGGCGCGACGGCCACGTCGTCGGTGGCCGCCTCGGCCCTCACCGACACGAACACGGGGAGCGAGCACATCTTCTTCGCGTTCGGGTACGGGGTGTACGCCGTGCTCGCCCCGAGTGAGCAGACGCACATCCTGAAGACCGTCGACGACCATGCGGACGATGCGGTGGCGGCCGTGTGCGCGAAGCGCGGCGACCTGTGCGCGTTCGGCACGGGCGCCGTGGCAAGCCTGGTCGCGACCATGACGAGCCCGCAGGGAACCCATGCGGTGCCCTGCCTCGCCACCGAGGACTACCGGCTGGTCCTCAAGGGCCCGGGCGCGTCGAAGTGCGTCGCCCACACCGAGAGCTGAGCGACCCTCCGCGACGGTGCCGGATCACGTCGCGTCGGCACCACCGGGAGAGCCCGGCATCCGCGAGGGTGCCGGGCCCCGTCCACGCCCCGGTTCCCTCACCTGCTGGATGCGCTGGAGCCGCGCTGCGGCGGCGCGGGGACCACACGGCCGGCACGATGAGCGCGACGGACGACGGACGGATGGACGCGGGGCAGCCGCGGGAAGCGTATGGTGCCGAGGCCGCGTCGCCGTACGGGCCCCCGGCGTGCTCCCGCCGCCCGGGTAGGGGATGCTCCTCCTGCCGCACGCGCTGCGGCCGCTGCCTCCGCACATCGACCCGGCCTGGCGGCTCGCCCGGTCGGACGGCGCGCGGCCGGGCGGATCCTCGACCAGGTCGTCTTCGGCATCGTCGGCGGCGTCTCCGCGGCGTCCTCCATCATCCCGCTGCAGGGCATGGCCCAGCAGCGGACCGACGACGTCGTGCTCGCGCGCCGCACGGGGATCGTCGCCTCCTTCGGAGGCGGGTCACCTGACGCGCAGGTCGCGACGCGCCCGGACACGCCCGGGGAGCCGACAGCCTGACCAGGCCCTGGGAGAAGGACCGGCGGAGGAATGCCGCTCCGGGCCCATCGGGTTGCCCCAGCGCGGTCCGCTCGGGCCGCTGGCCGTGCCCGACCTCCCCGACGCGATCCGTCGCGGCGTGCGCAGGCCACCCGCGAGACGAAGGACCCACCACGTGAAGCTGTTCTCCCCCGTCGCCCTCGGCGCCCTCGAGCTCCCCAACCGCGTCGCCATGGCGCCCCTGACCCGCATGCGCTCCGACGAGCACGGCGTGCCCGGCGACCTCGTCGTCGAGTACTACCGCCAGCGCGCGTCCACCGGCCTCATCGTCTCCGAGGGCGTGTTCACCAGCGAGCGCAGCAAGGCGTACCCGGGCCAGCCCGGCATCGTGACGGACGAGCAGATCGCCGGATGGCGCCGGGTCACCGACGCCGTGCACGAGGCCGGCGGCCGCATCGTCATGCAGCTCATGCACGGCGGCCGCGTCTCGCACGAGGAGATCACGGGCGGCCTGCCGCTGCTCGCGCCGAGCGCCATCGCGATCCAGGGCGAGGTGCACACGCCCACCGGCAAGGCGCCGTACCCCGTGCCGAGCGAGCCCGAGACCGACGAGGTCCCGCTCATCGTCGACGAGCTGACGGTCGCCGCGCGCAACGCGGTCGACGCCGGGTTCGACGGCGTGGAGATCCACTCGGCCAACGGCTACTTGCTGCACGAGTTCCTCTCGCCCGTCTCGAACGTGCGCACGGACGCGTACGGCGGATCGCCCGAGAACCGCGCGAAGCTCGGCATCGACGTCGCGCACGCGGTCTCCCGCGAGATCGGCGCCGAGCGCGTCGGCATCCGCATCTCGCCGTCGCACAACATCCAGGACGTGCTCGAGGAGGACCCCGCCGAGACGCGCGCCACTTACGAGGCGCTGCTCTCGGGCATCGCGCCGCTCGGCCTCGCGTACGTGAGCATCCTGCACGCGGAGCCCGCGGGCGAGCTCGTGCAGGGCCTCCGGAAGACATTCGGCGGGCCGCTCATGATCAACAGCGGCTTCGGCGTGCAGACCGAGCGCGACGAGGCGATCCAGCTGGTCGAGGAGGGCACGGCCGACGTCGTGGCCGTCGGCCGCATGGTGATCGCCAACCCCGACCTCGTCGAGCGCTGGGAGTCCGGCGCGTCCACGAACGAGCCGAACCCGGCCACGTTCTACGGCCCCGGCGCCGAGGGCTACACCGACTACCCGGCGCTCGCGAGCTGATCCGCGCCGCCTGACCGGCTCTGGCCGGCACCACCCGGGGCCGGGCTCACTCCGACGGAGCGAGCCCGGCCTCGTGCACGAGCACGGCGACCTGCACGCGGCCCTCGACGCCGAGCTTGTCGAGCACGTGCCCCACGTGGGTCTTCACGGTCGCGACGCCGAGGAAGAGGTCGGCGGCGATTCGGGCGTTCGACCACCCGCGCGCGATGGCGAGCGCCACCTCCTGCTCGCGCTCCGTCAGGGTCATGAAGCGCTCCCGCTCAGCCGTGCGGTCGGCGCGGTCGCGCTGCGCCGCCACGCCGATCACGGTGTCGAGCACCGACGGCGAGAGGATCGACCGGCCCGCAGCCACCTGCCGCACCGCCTGCACGAGGTCGACCGGCGGCGTGTCCTTGAGCAGGAATCCGCGCGCGCCCGCACGGAGCGCCCCGAGCACCAGCTCGTCGGCGTCGAAGGTCGTGAGGACGATGACCGGCAGGTCGCGGCGCCGGGCGACCTCGCGAGCGGTCGCGGTGATCCCGTCGCAGACCGGCATGCGGATGTCCATGAGCACGACGTCGGGCGCCGTGCGCGCGATGACGGCGCCGGCCGCGAGCCCGTCGGCCGCCTCGCCCACGACCTCGAGACCGTGCCCGCCGCCCAGCAGCATCGCGAGGCCCGCGCGGACGAGCGCATCGTCGTCGACGATGACGAGGCGGATCGGCGGGCCGCCCGCGGGCACGACGCCCGCGAGGCCGGCGCCGCCCGGGTGCGCGCCGCCGTCGCTCATGCCGTCCACGGCAGCACCGCCTCGACCACGTGCTGGCCGTCGCGCCGGGAGACGTCGAGCGTGCCGTCCACGGCGTGGGCGCGCTCGGCGATCCCGGCGAGGCCGTGGCCGGCCGTCGCGGCGGGCGATCCGGTGGCGGCGGGGGAGGGCGCGGGGTTCCGCACGACGATGCGCAGGCGCCCACCCGCCCGGCCGTCGAGCGACACGTCGACCGGCGCGCCCGGCGCGTGACGGCGGGCGTTGGTGAGGCACTCCTGGATGGCGCGGTAGGCATGGCGGGAGGTCGTCGTGGAGAGCCTCGGCAGGTCGTCCTGGGTGCCGGGATGGACGTGCGCGCGCACCTCGACGCCGAGGGCGCGGGCCTCATCGAGGAGCGCGGGGAGGTCGGCGAGCGTCGGCTGCGGGGGTGCCACCGCCGGAGCGCCCGATGGATCCCGCAGCACCCCGAGGACGCCGCGCAGCTCGGTGAGCGCCGTCCGGGCATTGTCGCGCACGACGCCGGCGGTCGCGCGGACCTCGGCGGCATCCAGGTCGTCGCGGTACTCCAGCGCTCCCGCGTGCAGGGCGACGAGGGAGAGCCGGTGGGCGAGCACGTCGTGCATCTCCCGTGCGATCCGGGTGCGCTCGTGGTCGGCGGCCTGCGCGGATCGGAGGGCCTGCTCCTCCTCCGTGAGCCGCGCGCGCTCCCGGAGCGAGGCCAGCAGCTCCCGACGGCCGCCCACGTAGAGCCCGACGACGACGGGGAGGGCGACCACCAGGAGGATCGTGACGGCGATCAGCGGCCACTCGTCCGGGCGGATCGGCGCGGTCGTCGTGCCGGTGCCCTCCCAGACCAGGGTGGCGACGAGCAGCGTGCCCGCGACCGCGGCGATCTCGCGGGCCCGGCGCCGGGCGGACACGGAGGCGACCGCGATCAACGCGGCGACGACGCCGGAGGACGAGATGCCGCCGAGGGCCGCGATCACCAGCGCGACGCCGACCGGGGCCCGACGCCGGATCGGCAGGAGCCCCATGGCGACGAGGCCGGCGCCCAAGTCCAGGAGGAGCAGGAACGCGGGTCGGGCCCCGGTGGCGCCGGTCTCCTCGACGGCGACGATCGCGATGCCGAAGGCGAGCATCCCCCCGACGAACGCCACGGCCACCAGCGCGGCCTCGCGGCCGACGGTGCGAAGGCGGAGGAGGGCCTTGCCCGGGATCGGGGGCGTTGCGGGAGAGGGCATGCCCCGACCCTACGGAGCGGGGCGTGTGCGGCGGATCGACCGGAAGGGGGAGATGGTGCGGTCGCGGGGAGGGCGGCAGGCCGGATCAGCGGGTCAGCGAGAGGCGCGGGCCGCGCGGCGCTCGGCGCGCGAGGCGCGCCAGCGTCGCCAGGCGTCCCAGAACCGGTGCAGCTGCCGCTTGAGGAACACGTTCACGCGATGCGCGGCCGGGAACTCGGTGCCGAGCACGGCGATCCCGAGGAAGACGATGAGCCAGCCGGGGCCGGGCAGCGGGATGAGCACGATGCCGACGAGCACGATGCCCATGCCGAGCAGCCCGACGAGGATCCGGTACAGCCAGCGGGCCTTCGGGTGCAGCTCGATCCAGGCCCGGCAGCGACGCAGGAACCGACGGAGCGGATGCGCGTGGCTGGAGCCCGCCTCGTACTCGCGGGTCAGTGTGTCGGACATGGCCCCACGCTACGGGCGGGGCCTGGGAAGCGTCTCCCTCATCCGGGGAATCCGCAGGATGGCGTGACGATGCCGCAGCGGAGGGCACGGGTCAGCGCGCGGGCGGCGCCGTGATCCGCCGGGCCGCCTCCACGACGGCCGCGCGATCGGCCGCGCGCCCCCGGGGACCGTCCTCGTGCATCGCCGGGTACGGCGACTGCACCCACGCCTGCGCGAGCGCGAACAGCATCGTGAGCAGGCGCTGCGGATCCCACGACGGGTCGATGTGCCCGGACTCCTGCCCCCGGCGGATCGCGTCGACCTTCGCCGACGGCGACGTCTCGCTGTGCGGCACGTCGAGCGTCACGCCGTCGAGCCGGGCCCACGAGAGCATGCGGCGGTGCTCGGGGTGGGCGTACGAGTGGTCGAAGATCTGGCCGACGAAGCCGGGGAGGTCCTCGGGATCCAGGGTCACGGCGGAGAAGAACTCGACGCCGTTGAGCTTCAGCACCGCGTGGAACAGCGACTCCTTGTCGGTGAAGTGCGCGTACAGCCGCTCCTTGCTCGCGCGGCCCGAGCGCGCGATGCGGTCGACCCGCGCGCCCGCCAGCCCGTGGGCGGCGAACTCCTCGCGCGCGGCCAGGAGGATGCGGTGCCGGACGTCGTCCTGCTTGTCGTCCGCGGATCGAGCGGACCCCGTCGTCTCTGCCATGTGAACAGCGTATGTCAAACGAACCGGTTCGTTTGACTCTTGCCCCCGGGCCGCCCTAGATTGGACCGTCCTCGCCCGCCCGGGCGCCGCACGACCATCCAGGAGCACCTGATCTCGCACGCACGCACCCCCGAGAACGCACCGCCGTCCACGCCCGCCGCCGCGACCTCCGGCCAGGCCGCGCCCGCCGCGCCCACCACCCCCGCCGCGCCGTCCGCCCGCAGCAAGTGGATCCTCCTCGCCGTCGTCGCCCTCGCCCAGCTGATGGTCGTGCTCGACGGCACCATCGTGAACATCGCCCTGCCGGCCGCCCAGCGCGACCTCGGCATGACCGACGCCGACCGCACCTGGGTCGTCACCGTCTACGCGCTCGCCTTCGGGTCCCTCCTCCTGCTCGGCGGCCGCATCGCCGACTACTGGGGCCGCAAGCGCTCCTTCCTCCTCGGCATGGTCGGCTTCGCGGCCGCCTCCGCGCTCGGCGGCTTCGCCGTCTCGAGCGAGATGCTCCTCATCGCGCGCGGCCTGCAGGGCGTCTTCGCGGCGCTCCTCGCGCCCGCCGCGCTCGCGCTCCTCTCGGTGACCTTCCCGTCCGGCCCCGACCGCGTCAAGGCGTTCGCGGTCTACGGCACCATCGCGGGATCCGGCGCGGCCGTCGGCCTGCTGCTCGGCGGCGTGCTCACCGAGTACCTCAGCTGGCACTGGTGCCTGCTCGTCAACGTGCCCATCGCGATCGTCGCGATCATCGCGGGCATCCCGCTCGTGAAGGAGAGCCGGGCCGACGGCGACCGCAGCTACGACGTGCCCGGCGCCCTGCTCGTCACCCTCGGCCTCGCGTCGATCGTCTACGGCTTCTCCCGCGCGGAGAACGGCTGGGGCGAGCCGGACACCATCGGCTTCCTCGCGCTCGGCGTGGGGATCATGGTCGCGTTCGTCTGGTGGGAGTCGCGGGCGCGCAACCCGCTGCTGCCGCTCCGCGTGGTCGCCGACCGCACCCGCGGCGGCGCGTACCTCACCTCCGTGATGGTGGGCGTGGCGCTCCTCGGCGGGCTGCTGTACCTCACCCTGCACTTCCAGATCGTGCTCGGCATGTCGCCGCTGATCTCGGGGCTCGCGTCGCTGCCCATGGCCGCGACCATCATGCTCACGGCCCCGCAGGTCGCCCGCCTCCTCCCGAAGGTCGGCCCGCGCATCCTCATGACCGTGGGTCCCCTCGTCGCGGCGGCCGGTCTCCTCTGGTTCAGCCGGATCACGGTCGACGGCGCGTACGTCGTGCAGGTGCTGCCCGGCCAGATCCTGCTCGGCATCGGGCTCGCGTTCGTGTTCGTGCCCATGCAGAACGTGGCGCTCTCCGGCATCGAGCCGCGGGATGCGGGCGTCGCGGGCGCGGCGCTCACGGGCACGCAGCAGATCGGCGGATCCATCGGCACGGCCGTCTTCACGGCCCTGTTCGCGTCGGCGGTCACCGCGTCGGTCACCGACGGCGTCGCGAACCCGCTGCAGCAGCAGGTCGACGGGTACCACGTGGTGTTCCTGGCCGCGGCGATCGGCGTGGCCTGCGCCTCGATCATCTCCTGGTCGATGGTGCGCGTCCCCCTCGAGCGCTTCCGCGAGGGCGCGTCGAGCGAGGCCGTGAGCATGCACTGATCCCTCGCCGGATCGCTCGCGACGCCCCTCCCGCCACGCGCGGGAGGGGCGTCGTCGTGCGCGGGGTCGTCGTCAGCGCGGCTCAGGCGGCCGGCGACCAGCCGAGCGCCGGGCCGAGGCGCTCCGCGATGTCGGTGAGGATCTGCTCGAGGTCGGCCTCGCCGAACGTGAACGGCAGGGCGAACGCGACCTCGTCGACCGCTTGGAACCCGGCGTCGGCGTGCAGGGTCGCGGCGATCTCGTCGGACGTGCCCACGAGGTCCGCCGCGAAGAGCATCCTCCGCGGCCCCATCGGCACGCCGACCCGGTGCGCCCGGGAGGCGGCGTACGCCTCGTAGCGGGCGCGCTGCTCGTGCGTCGCGCGGTCGGTGGGGATCACGACGAGGCCCTGCGAGACCCGGGCCTCGGCGCCGCGCGAGTGGGCGGCGCGGTAGGCGTCGACCTGCACGCGCTGGTCCGCGGCGAAGTCGTTCCCGAGCTCGCCCTAGATCACGCTGGAGGTGAGGAGGTGGAAGCCGTTCTCCGCGGCCCACACCGCGGATCGGGTGCTGCCCGCGCCCTACCAGAGCCGGTCGACGAGGCCCGCCGACTGCGGCTGCACGGTGGACGCGTACTCCTCCTGGCCCTCGCGGCCGGCGCGGTCGTCCACGACGTCGCCGCGCACGTGGTCGCGGAAGCGCAGGAGCCGGTCGTAGCCGAGGTCCTCCTGCTCGAGGGTGTCGGGGTAGATGGCGTCGCGGTACCGGTCGAACGACATGGGCGTGCCCATCGAGAAGCCGGGCTGCAGGCGGCCGCCGGTGAGGAGGTCCACCGTCGCGAGGTCCTCGGCGAGGCGGAACGGGTTCTCCGCGCCGATGGGCGTGACGGCCGTGCCCAGATCGATGCGCTCCGTGCGCTGCGAGGCCGCGGCCATCACGGCGACGGGGGAGGAGATCCCGTGCTGGAGGTGGCGGTGCCGGAGCCACGCGCTGTCGAAGCTCAGCTGCTCGCCGCGCTCGATGACGCGGAGGGTGGTCTCGTGGCCGGCGGCGGGATCCGCCGGGTCGAAGGTGCCGATGGTGAGGAAGCCGAGGCGCTTCAGCGGGGTACCGGATGCGGGCATGCATCGAGGGTAGGCGGACCGCGACGCGACTCGCGAGCTGCGTGCGCGGGTGGGGACGTCGTCGGCGCGCGGCGGACGGATCAGGCCGTCGCGGGCGACCAGCCGAGCGCCGGGCCGAGGCGCTCGGCGACGTCCGTGAGGATCCGCGCGCGGTCGCCCGCGGGCAGCCCGGCCGGGAGCACGATCGCGAGCTCGTCCGCGGCCTGCACGGCGGGATCCGCGAGGAGGGCGGCGGCGAGCTCGTCGGACGGGCCCACGAGGTCGGGCGCGCGGACCATGCTCGACGCGGCCTGCGCGTCCTCCCCCTGGTCGGCTCGCGCGGCCCGCTCGGCGCGCGCCGCCGCATCGGCCGCGTACCGGGCGCGCTGCTCGGCCGTGGCCCCGTCGGTGGGCACCACGACGAGGGCGAGCGTGACGTGCGCGGCGGCCGGATCCGGGTGCGCGGCACGGTAGGCGTCGATGAGGGCGCGCTGGTCCTGCGCGAAGCCGCGGCCCCGGGATCCGCGCTCGGTCACGTCGGACGCGAGCAGGTGGAAGCCGTGCGTGCCCGCCCATGCGGCCGTGCGGAGCGTCGCCGCGCCGTAGCCCAGGCGGTCGGCGAGGCCGGGCGACGCGGGCTGCACGGTGGAGGTGAGTGCGTCGTCGTCCTCGGCGTCGCGCTCATCGTCGTGCTCCTCCGCGCCCGGCACCCGACCGCCGCGCAGCAGGTCGCGGAACCGGAGCAGGCGCTCGCGTCCCGGCTCCTCGTGCTCGGCGGTCACCGGGTGGATCGCCCGGTCGACGGCCGCGACGCGCGTCGGGTTGCCGACCGAGAGGCCGGGGCGGAGGCGGCCGCCGGAGAGCAGGTCGACGGTCGCGAGGTCCTCCGCGAGGCGGAGCGGGTTCTCGGCGCGGACGGGGATCGACGCCGTGCCGAGCCCGATGCGGCGGGCGCGCTGCGAGGCGGCAGCCAGCATCGCGACGGGGGACGAGATCGCGTTCACGAGGTGGTCGGGCCGGAGCCACGCGGTGTCGAGGCCGAGCGCGTCGCCGAGCTCGACGAGCCGGAGCGCGTCCTCGAGGCCGGTCGCGGGGTCGGCGGGGTCGAACGCGCCGGTCGTGAGGAAGCCGAGGCGCGTGGGCGCGGATCCGGGTGCGGGCATGGGACGAGGGTAGGCGGTGCCGGTGCGAGCCCGCCGACCCGCCGTCAGGGGACCAGGACGATCGACCCCGTCGTGCGCCGCGCCTCGAGGTCCTCGTGGGCGCGCGCGGCGTCCGCGAGCGGGTAGGTCGCGCCGACGCGCACGTCGAGGGATCCGTCGAGTACGCCTGCGAACAGCTCGCCCGCGCGCCAGCGCCGCTCCTCGGCGTCGAGCAGGAAGTGGGCGAGCGTGGGGCGGGAGACCGACAGGGATCCGCCGGAGTTGAGGCGCTGCAGGTCGAATGGCGGCACCTGGCCGCTCGCGCCGCCGAAGAGCACGAGGGTGCCGCGGATGCGCAAGCTGGCGAGCGAGCCGTCGAACGTGTCGCGGCCGACCCCGTCGTACACGACGTCGACCCCGCGGCCGCCCGTCAGCTCGCGGACGCGCACGGGCACGTCGTCGTAGCCGAGCACGTGCGTCGCGCCGGCCGCGCGCGAGAGGGCGGCCTTCTCCTCGGTCGACACCGTGGTGATCACCTCGACCCCGCGATCCACGAGCAGCTGCGTGAGCAGGAGCCCCACGCCGCCCGCGCCCGCGTGCACGAGCGCGCGATCCCCGGGGCCGGCCGGGTACGAGCTCGTCGCGAGGTAGTGCGCGGTGAGGCCCTGGAGCGGGAGCGCGGCGGCGGTCTCGAAGCCCACGCCGTCGGGCACGGGCAGCAGCGTCTCCGCGCGGATGAGCGCGTGCTGCGCGTACGTGCCCGACGCCTCGGCGGTCGCGACGCGGTCGCCCACGTGCACGCCCGCGACGCCGTCGCCGAGCGCCTCGATGACGCCCGCGGCCTCGGATCCCGGCATGTACGGGTGCGCCATCGGGTAGACGCCGCTGCGCCGGTACGTGTCGATGAAGTTGACGCCCGCGGCGTGCACCCGGATCCGCACCTCGCCGGGTCCGGGATCCGGCACCGGTCCGTCCGTCATGGTCATCACCTCGGGGCCGCCCGGCCCCGCCACCTCGATGCGCGTGCTCATGGGTCCAGCCTGCCGCCTCGGCGGGCGGCGGTCACGCGTCGCGCGGCGGGTTGTCGGCCTCCTGCTCCCGCTGCGCCTCGCGCTCGGCGATCCTCCGGCGGTACCCGTCCATGGCCCGCTCGTCCAGCCGTCGGCGGATCTCCGCGACGTCGGGCGCGAAGGTCTCCTTCGCGAGCTCCTTCGTCCTGGCCCACTTCTCTTGGAACTCGGCATCGGTGTCCCCGGGACGCCAGGCGCGTCTCCACAGCATCTCGAGTCCTTCGACGGAGGTCATCGCCGTCGCTAGGACGAGACCCAGTGGCACCCCGAGCATCGCGATGCCAGCCGCATAGGCGACGGCGGATGAAGCCAGCCACGGTAGGAGCGCGAAGTCCCAACCGCCAGGGCTCGCCAAGCGTCGGCGAACGACGAACGGACGCTCCACGGCGACCGTGACGAGGACATCGAGGATGGTCATCACGACGGCGGCCGACACGATCTCGGATGCACGAGCGTGACCCGTTCCCGTGATGGTTGATGCGACCCACGTCACAAGGAGGACGAGCGGCGTCTTGACGAGGGCCACGGTGAAGTGCCCGACGATGGGGGCCCAGAGGTCCGGAGGTTCCCAGCCCGGCGGATTGCGGGGTCGGTCGGCTCGAGCGCCGGAGAGGCTCCGCATCAGGCGGTCACCGCCGCGGAGCTGAAGTAGGCGCTCGCCACGCCGTCCACCCCGAGGATCGCGCCGAGGAGCTGGGCGGCCTCTTCGCCCATCTGCACGGCAAACACTCCATCCCGAATGGCGACGTAGATCCCGTAGGCGGTCTGCCAGATCTCTCGAGCCTCACGGATCCACCCGAGGACCTTTACCACAGGGATGCCGTACTGGGCGATGACGCCGGCGACCGCTGCGCCGCAGGCGATCCAGTCGGTCGCCAGCTCCACCTGCGTCGGCGCACCGATGCGTCCGGCCTCGCCGAGGAGATGCCGCGGTGCGAGTCCGAGGAGTACGGAAGCATCCGCCCTCGTGGACTGCCGAGCGGAGGTCGTCGCCTCCATGGCGCGGCTCAGCCGCCGCTCGTAGTCCGGCGTCGTGCGGGGATCGGCCGACTTGATGTCTTCGGGCAGGGCGTCCAGCACCGCAACGAGGCCGTCGAGGTCGGCGTCGGTCATGGCGGGGGTGGCAGCCAGGCTGGTCGCGGGCGCCATTCGGGCAACGGAGTCGACGCTCACGCTCGCGACCGCTGCTCTGCGCGGCGCGGCGACCGGGACCGCGCTGGGAGCAGCTCCCAGGGCGGCGGTCATGGCTCCGACCAGCGAGGCTGCGGTGACGACGAGCATCATCGTGAGTGGACGCGCGGGGATGGGCATGTCTCTCCTTCGTGAGCAGGAGGGATCCCGGTTCGGGTGCGGATTTCGGACGCCGCGGGGTCACCTCGGGGTTGTCGCGCGCATCCTCGCCCGGGCGATGCTGGCGGCGACGGACTCCTCCACAGCTCGTCCCGACAGGCCGTCCGCCCGCCCCGGAATGCCGCCGCGACACGCGCGGTTGGCCTCCCATAGGCTCGAAGTCGAGCAGGTGCGCGCGGCAGCGCCCCGCACCGATCCGGATCACGATGAAGGTGGAACCCATGGCAGGTCGCGTCTACGACGACATCACCCAGCTGGTCGGCGGCACGCCGCTCGTCCGGCTCAACCGGCTCACCGAGGGACTCGACGCGACGGTGCTCGTGAAGCTCGAGTCGCACAACCCGGCGTCCAGCGTGAAGGACCGCATCGGCGTCGCCATCATCGACGCGGCCGAGGAGGCGGGGGCGCTGAAGCCCGGCGGCACCATCGTCGAGGGCACGAGCGGCAACACGGGCATCGCGCTCGCGATGGTCGGCGCGGCGCGTGGGTACAAGGTCGTGCTCACGATGCCCGAGACGATGAGCATCGAGCGCCGGCTGGTGCTGCGCGCGTACGGCGCCGAGATCGTGCTGACCCCCGGCCCCGAGGGCATGCGCGGCGCGGTCGACCGGGCCAAGCAGATCGTGGACGAGACGCCGAACTCCATCTGGGCGCAGCAGTTCGCGAACGCGGCGAACCCGCAGAAGCACCGCGAGACCACGGCCGAGGAGGTCTGGGCGGACACCGACGGCAGCGTCGACGTGTTCATCGCGGGCGTCGGCACGGGCGGCACCATCACGGGCGTCGGCCAGGTGCTGAAGGAGCGGAAGCCGGGCGTCAAGATCGTCGCGGTCGAGCCGCTCGACTCGCCCATCCTCAACGGCGGCAAGCCCGGCCCTCACAAGATCCAGGGCATCGGCGCGAACTTCGTGCCCGAGATCCTCGACACCGGGATCTACGACGAGGTCGTCGACGTCTCGCTCGAGGACTCCATCCGCGTCTCGCGCGCGCTCGCGACCGACGAGGGCATCCTCTGCGGGATCTCGTCCGGATCCATCGTGTGGGCCGCGCTCGAGATCGCGAAGCGCCCGGAGAGCAAAGGCAAGACCATCGTGGCGATCGTGTGCGACTTCGGCGAGCGGTACCTCTCGACCGTGCTGTTCGACGACCTGCGCGACTAGGCGTGGGGATCGTCGCCCGGGTCGTCGAGGACCTCCGCACCGCGCGCGCCCACGATCCGGCCGCGCGCGGGTACGCGGAGATGGTGCTCGGCTACCCGGGCCTGCACGCGGTGTGGCTGCACCGGGTGTCGCACGCGCTGTGGCGGCGGCGTCTGCGGCTGGCCGCGCGGCTGCTCGCCCAGGTCGGGCGGGCGCTGACCGGGGTGGAGATCCACCCGGGGGCGCGCATCGGCCGGCGGCTGTTCATCGACCACGGCATGGGCGTCGTGATCGGCGCGACGGCCGAGGTCGGCGACGACGTGCTGATGTACCACGGCGTCACGCTCGGCGGGAAGAGCCTCGTGCACGGCAAGCGGCACCCGACGGTCGGCGACGGCGTCACCATCGGCGCCGGAGCGAAGCTGCTCGGGCCCATCACGGTCGGCGCGGGCAGCGTCATCGGCGCGAACGCGGTGGTCGTGAAGGACGCGCCCGCGGGATCCGTGCTCACGGGCATCCCCGCGGTCGAGACCGGGAAGCGGGCGGGTCGCGCGCCCGACGCGCACGTGGATCCGGCGTTCTTCGTGGATCCCGGGATCTACATCTGATGTCGGAGCCCGAGGCGCCGGAGGCGGCGCCCACCCACGAGCACAGCACGCACGGCGTCGGCCCCTGGCCCGGCGGATCCGACGCCTGGCCCGACGAGCCGCACCTGGATCCGGAGCTGCTCGAGCGCGGCGACACCCGCAACGTGATCGACCGCTACCGCTACTGGCGGATGGACGCGATCGTCGCCGACCTCGACCAGCACCGGCACCCGTTCCACGTGGCCATCGAGAACTGGCAGCACGACATGAACATCGGGTCGATCGTGCGGAGCGCCAACGCGTTCGCCGCCGACACCGTGCACATCGTCGGCCGCCGCCGCTGGAACAAGCGCGGCGCGATGGTCACCGACCGGTACCAGCACGTCGTGCACCACGCCACCATCGCCGACCTCGTGGAGTGGGCGCGCGGGGAGGGCCTGCCGATCATCGCGATCGACAACGTCGACGGATCCGTGCTGCTCGAGACCACGCGCCTCCCGGAGCGCTGCGTGCTCGTCTTCGGCCAGGAGGGCCCGGGCCTCAGCGACGAGGCGGTGGCCGCGGCCGACATGACCGTCGCGATCTCGCAGTTCGGATCCACCCGCTCCATCAACGCGTCCGCGGCGGCCGCGGTCGTGATGCACGCGTGGGTGATGCAGCACGTGTCGTTCGGCTGACGAGCGAGCGTCGAACCGAGCGACGACGCCACGAGAACCCCGACCGCTCGCGCGTCAAGCACGCGTTGACACAGCAATGCGTCAAGCGTAGGTTGACGGTGTGAATAAGAAGCAGACCATCATCCGCGACGGCATCGCCGCCATCATCAGCCGACTCGACCCGGACATCCACCGCGACCTCGAGGGCGATCGGGACGCGTACCTGCGACTCGTCGCGACAGTCGCCGACATCGACGCGGAGGCCCACGACACGCTCCGTGACGCCGTCCATTCGGCCAGGGCCGCCGGGGCGAGCTGGGAGCGGATCGGCGACACGCTGCGCATCTCGCGGCAGGCCGCGCAACAGCGGTTCGGCCAGGAGGCCCGACCGGTGGGCACACGTGGCCGGCGCCTGAGTCCGGTTACCGCGTTCACCGAGATGGAGCGGCTGGAGGAGGCGGGCCGGCACGGCTGGCACTCCGTCGCCTTCGGCACGCTCTACCACGACCTCGTGCAGGACGATCAGCAGTGGGAGTACCGCCGGGTCAGCGTCTTCTCGTCGCGGCACGCGCTGGAGGCGGAGGGCTGGGAGCGGATCGGGTCGATGTGGATCCCCTGGGCCTACTACGCGCGCCCGACCGGCGAGCCGCCGCTGCCGGAGCCGGCCGAGGCGTCCGTGGGTATCGAGCCCGCGGCCTAGTTGTAGTTCCCAGTGAGGTTGTGAACGCGTTCGGCGGGCGTGAGTCCGCCGATGCCGGTGTGGGGGCGGTGGTGGTTGTAGTGATGCAGCCAGGCAGGGTAGGTCGCGGCGCGGGCCTCGTCGGTGCGATAGGGATGGGCGTAAGCCCATTCCGTGGCGAGGGTGCGGTTGAAGCGCTCGACCTTCCCGTTCGTCTGGGGCCGGTACGGGCGGGTGCGTTTGTGCGTGATCGATCCGAGCGCCTCGGTGAAGGCGTGGGAGCGGTAGCAGGAGCCGTTGTCCGTCAGGACACGGATCACGGTGATGCCCGCGGTGGTGAAGAACGCGTTCGCGCGGGCCCAGAACGCGGCGGCGGTCTCCTTGCGCTCGTCGGTGAGGATCTCGGAGTACGCGAGTCGGGAGTGGTCATCCACGGCGTGGTGCAGGAACGCGTATCCCCGCCCGGTCCGGGGAGTGTTCCTCCGGCCGGCCGCTCTGCCGAGGACTCGGTGCCCGCCGCCGTCCGGGATGCGGCCGAGCTTCTTGATGTCGACGTGGACCAGATCTCCCGGCGAGGAGTGCTCGTAGCGTCGGGCAGGAGACCGCCGGGCAGGGAGCCCGGTGCTCAGATCGACGTGCTCGAGCAACGGCATCCGATACCGGTTCAGCACCCGCTCGACCGTCGAACGCGGAACGCGGAGGTGATAGCTGATGCGGTGCGGGCCCCACCGGCGAGTGAATCTCAGCGCGATGATCCGCCGCTCCCGACGCTGACTCGTGCGGGTCGGTTGCCGGTGCGGGCGGGATGAGCGGTCCGTCATCGGCAACCCGGCCCGATACCGGCGAGCCCATCTCGACGCCGTCGCCGGCGAGCACTGGAACCTCTCCGCCGCACGCCGGACCGGCCACCCGTCCTCGATGATCAACCGGGCAAGCCGAACCCTGCCCGCGGGAGTGAACGGGGCGTTAGCGTGAGTCACGAAGACCTCCGTGGACGTTGATGAGTGTGGTAACCCACATCGTCCCGGAGGTCTTCGCTATCCGCCCCAGCGTTCACAACCTCCCCAGGAACTACACCTAGCCGACCCGCCTGGCCGACCGGCCTACTCGACCCGCCTGGCCGACCGGCCTGGCCGACCGGCTCCACCGCGGGCACGGGCCCGCCCGCGTCAGAGCTTGCGCAGCAGGACGTTCGCGACCGAGTGGTCCGCGTCCTTCCGCAGCACGAGCGTCGCGCGCGACCGGGTGGGGCGGATGTTCTGCTCGAGGTTCGGCTCGTTGATGGCCGACCAGATGCCGCGTGCGCGCGCCACCGCCTCGGCCGGGCTGAGCTCCGCGTACCGGTGGAAGTAGGAGCGCGGGTTGCTGAACGCCCCGCGCTGGAGGCTGAGGAACCGCTCCTCGTACCACTGCGCGATGTCGTGGGTGCGGGCGTCGACGTAGATCGAGAAGTCGAAGAGGTCGCTCACGGCGAGCTTGGCGCCCGATGCCGCCGGCTGGAGCACGTTGAGCCCCTCGATGATGAGCACGTCCGGCTGGCGCACGACGACCTCGGCGCCGGGGACGATGTCGTACGCGAGGTGCGAGTAGAACGGCGCGCGCACCTCGGGCACCCCGCTCTTGACCTGCGTGACGAACCGCAAGAGCGCCCGCCGGTCGTACGACTCGGGGAAGCCCTTCCGCTCCATGAGGCCCCGGCGCTCGAGCTCCGCGTTGGGGTGCAGGAAGCCGTCGGTCGTCACGAGCTCGACGCGCGGGGTGTCGTCCCAGCGCGCGAGCATCTCGCGGAGGAGCCGGGCGACGGTCGACTTGCCGACGGCCACGGATCCCGCGACGCCGATGATGAACGGCGTGCTCTTCGCGCGCTCGCCGAGGAACGCGCTCGTGTCCCGGTGCAGCTTCTTCGTGCCCGTGACGTAGAGGTTGAGCAGTCGGCTGAGCGGGAGGTAGACGTCCTCCACCTCGCGCATGTCGAGGCGGTCGCCGATGCCGCGCAGCTGCACCAGCTCGGTCTCCCGCAGCGGGAGGTGCGTGGCGGGGGCGAGGGCCGCCCAGTCGGCGCGGGCGATCTCGACGAACGGGGAGACGTGGCCGTGGCTCGTCGGGGATCCCGTCGCGGTGTCGGCCATGGCGTCCCATCCTATGGCTGGCCCGGGGCGCGCCCGGCGCGCAGGGCGCGGACGGATCCCCGAGGAGGCGACGGTAAAGTCGGTCCCTATGTGCGGAATCGTGGGATACGTCGGTGAGTCCAAGAGCCTCGAGGTGCTCCTCGGGGGGCTGCGGAGGCTGGAGTACCGCGGATACGACTCCGCGGGCGTCGCGGTGCTCGACGCCGACGGCACGCTCGGCGTCCGCAAGCGCGCCGGCAAGCTCGACCGCCTGCTCGAGGACCTCGAGGCGTCGCCGCTGCCGAACGGATCCACCGGCATCGGCCACACGCGCTGGGCCACGCACGGCGGCCCCACCGACCGCAACGCGCACCCGCACCTGGGCGACGACGGCAAGCTCGCGCTCATCCACAACGGGATCATCGAGAACTTCGCGGAGCTCAAGGACGACCTCCTCGCGGACGGCTACACCTTCGAGAGCGACACGGACACGGAGGTCGCCGCGCGCCTCCTCGGCCGCGAGTACGGCATCACGCAGGACCTGGAGCAGGCGTTCCGCAACACCGTGAGCCGGCTGGAGGGCGCGTTCACGCTCCTCGCCGTGCACCGCGACCAGCCCGGACTCGTCGTCGGCGCCCGCCGCAACTCCCCGCTCGTCATCGGGCTGGGCGACGGCGAGAACTTCCTCGGATCCGACGTCGCCGCGTTCGTGGAGTTCACGCGCCGCGCGGTCGCCATCGGCCAGGACCAGATGGTCGCCATCCGCCCCGACTCCGTCACGGTCACCGACTTCCACGGCGCGCCCGTGGAGACGCACGAGTTCGAGATCGCGTGGGACGCCTCCGCCAGCGAGAAGGGCGGCTGGTCGAGCTTCATGGCGAAGGAGATCAGCGAGGGCCCGGATGCGGTGGCCAACACCCTCCGCGGCCGCATCGTCGATGGCGTCGTCGTGCTGCCCGACCTCGACGCGATCGGCGAGGTCGACCTCGCGGACATCTCGCGCATCGTCATCGTCGCGTGCGGCACGGCCGCCTACTCCGGCATCCTCGGCAAGTACGCCATCGAGAAGTGGGCGCGCGTCCCCGTGGAGGTCGAGCTCGCGCACGAGTTCCGCTACCGCGACCCCGTGCTCGACGCGACGACGCTCGTCATCTCCATCAGCCAGTCCGGCGAGACCATGGACACGCTGCTGGCCGTCCGCTACGCCCGCGAGGCCGGCGCCCGCGTCCTCTCCATCTGCAACACGCAGGGCGCCACCATCCCCCGCGAGTCCGAGGCCGTCGTCTACACGCACGCGGGTCCCGAGGTCGCGGTCGCGTCGACGAAGGCGTTCGTCGCGCAGGTCGCCGCGCTGTACCTCTTCGGACTGCACCTCGCGCGCATCCGCGGAACGCTGTCGGCCGACGAGATCGTCGCGAACACCGAGGAGCTGCTCGCCGTGCCGGAGAAGCTCGCCACGGTCGTGGAGCAGGGCGAGAGGATCAGCCAGCTCGCGAAGTGGATGGCCGACACGCGCGCCGTGCTCTTCCTCGGCCGCAACGTCGGGTTCCCGGTCGCGCTCGAGGGTGCGCTGAAGCTCAAGGAGCTCGCCTACATCCACGCCGAGGGCTTCGCCGCGGGCGAGCTCAAGCACGGGCCCATCGCGCTCATCGAGCCGGGGCAGCCCGTCTTCGTGATCGTGCCGAGCCCCGTGCACCAGCTCGCGCTGCACAAGAAGGTCATCTCCAACATCGAGGAGATCCGCGCGCGCGGCGCCCGGGTCATCGCGATCGCCGAGCAGGGCGACGCGTTCGTCCTGCCGCACGCCGACGAGGTCATCCCGATCCCGCTCGCCGCGCCGCTGTTCGAGCCGCTGCTGGCCGTCACGCCGCTGCAGATCTTCGCCATGGAGCTCGCCGCCGCAAAGGGGCTCGACGTCGACCAGCCGCGCAACCTCGCCAAGTCCGTCACCGTCGAGTGATCGCGGCGGCGTGATCAGGGGCATCGGCGTCGACGTGGTCGACGTGGCGCGCTTCGCCCGGAGCGCCGAGCGCACTCCGGGTCTCGTGCCGCGCCTGTTCGCGCCCGCCGAGCGGTCCCTGCCCACGCGCTCGCTGGCGGCGAGGTTCGCGGCCAAGGAGGCGCTCATCAAGGCGCTCGGCGGACCCGGCGGCATCAGCTGGCAGGACATGGAGGTCGTCCGCGACGCCCACGGCGACCCGTCGTTCCAGGTGGGCGGGGCCGTCGCGCGGGTCGCGGCCGCGCGTGGGGTGACGCGGATCCACCTGAGCATGAGCCACGACGCCGGCCTCGCGACCGCGTTCGTCGTGACCGAGGGGGAGGGCGCATGACCGACGAGGCGACCGTCCAGGTCCCCGCCGCGCTCCGCCGCGAGGCGCGCATCGACCTCGGGGCGATCTCGACGAACGTGCGCACGCTGCGTGCCGCGGCGGGCGCGCCGCTCGTGATGGCGGTGGTCAAGGCCGACGGCTACGGGCACGGCGCGGTCGCGTCGGCGCGCGCCGCGCTCGCGGGCGGTGCCGACCGGCTCGGCGTGGTCGACATCCGTGAGGCGCTCGCTCTGCGGGCGGCCGGGATCGAGGCGCCGATCCTCACCTGGATGCACGCGCCCTACGCCGACTTCGCGACCGCGATCGAGGCCGGCATCGACCTCGGGCTCAACAGCCTGCGCCAGGTGCGCGAGGCCGCGGAGGCCGCGCGTCGCGTGGGCCGCACCGCGGAGGTGCACCTCAAGGTCGACACCGGCCTCGGCCGCAACGGCGTGACCCCGGCGGAGTGGCCGGGCGTCGTCGCCGAGGTCGCGGCGCTCGTCGCGGAGGGCCGGATCCACCTCGGCGGCGTCTTCAGCCACCTCGCCAACGCGGGCGAGGACGAGGACCGGGCGCAGGTCCGCGCGTTCCACGAGGCCGTCGACGTCGTCCGGGCCGCGGGGCTCGAGCCGGGGATCCGCCACCTGGCCGCCACCGCCGGAGCGCTGCGCGTACCCGAGGCGCGCCTCGACATGGTGCGCCTCGGGATCGGGATCTACGGCATCTCGCCGCTCGACGGCGTCACCTCGGCCGACCTCGGCCTCGTGCCGGCGATGACGCTCGTCGGCAGCGTCGTCGCCGTCAAGCGCGTGCCCGCCGACACGGGCGTCTCCTACGGCTACACGTACCGCACCACCAGCGCGACCACCCTCGCGCTCGTCTCGCTCGGGTTCGCCGACGGCGTGCCCCGGCTCGCGAGCAACCGCGCGCCCGTCGCGATCCACGGCGCGCGCTTCCGCGTGAGCGGCCGGATCGCCATGGACCAGTTCGTGGTCGACGTGGGCGACGGCGTCGTCGACGGCCGGCCCGTCGCGGTGGGCGACGACGCCGTCCTGTTCGGGGATCCCGCGACGGGCGCCCCCTCGGTGGAGGAGTGGGCCGAGGCGACCGGCACCATCGGCTACGAGATCGTCGCGCGCGTCGCCGGCCGCGTGACCCGGAGGCACTCCGCATGACCGAGCCCGCATCCGCGCCTGCGTCGGCCGGTCCCGTCGCGCCCGGCCGCCGCGCCGTGATCGACCTCGACGCGATCCGCCACAACGTCCGCACGCTCGCGGCGCTCGCCGCCCCCGCGCGCACCATGGTCGCCGTGAAGGCCGACGCCTACGGCCACGGCGCGCTGCAGGTCGCGCGCGCCGCCCTCGAGTCCGGCGCCGAGAGCCTGGCGGTCCTCGACGTCGCGTCCGCCGTCGAGCTCCGTCGCGCCGGCATCGACGCACGCCTCCTCGCCTGGCTCCACGGCGTCGACACCGACTTCCGCGTCGCGGTGGAGGAGGAGATCGACCTCGGCGTCTCCGCGCTGTGGGAGCTGAAGCGCATCGCCGCCGCGGGGCGCGCTACGGGGATCCGCGCCCGCGTGCACCTCAAGGCCGACACGGGCCTCAGCCGCAACGGCGCCACCCCGGAGCTCTGGCCCGACCTCGTGCGCGCCGCCGTCGCCGCCGACTCCGCGGGCGAGCTGACCCTGCACGCCCTCTGGTCGCACCTCGCGGACGCGTCTCCCGAGGACGACGACGCCGCGCTCGCCCGCTTCCGCGAGGCCGTGCGCGTGGCCGAGGAGCTGGGCGCGCGTCCGGTCGAGAAGCACCTGGCGGCGAGCTCCGCGGGGATCCGCCTGCCCGCCGCGCGCTTCGACATGGTGCGCTTCGGCATCGCCGTCTACGGCATCTCGCCGTTCGACGACCGCTCCGGCCGCGACCTCGGCCTCATCCCCGCGATGACGCTCGAGGCCGACGTCGTCTCCGTCAAGCGCGTCGAGGCCGGGCACGGCGTCTCGTACGGCCTCGACCACCGCACCGCCGGACCGTCGACGCTCGTGCTCGTGCCGCTCGGGTACGCCGACGGGATCCCGCGCATCGCCGCCCCGCGCGCCTCCGTCCTCCTCAACGGCCGCCGCTTCCCGGTCGCCGGCCGCATCGCCATGGACCAGCTCGTGCTCGACGTCGGCGACCTGCCCGTCGAGGTCGGCGACACCGCGGTGATCCTCGGCCCCGGCGACCGCGGCGAGCCCACCGCCGAGGAGTGGGCCGGCTGGGCCGAGACCATCGGCGACGAGATCGTGACCCGGGTGGGGCCGCGCGTCGACCGCGTGCACCTGCACGAGCGGGCGGACGCCGACGACCCGGACGGCGGAGGCGCCGCCGCCAACGGCGCGACCGCCGAGGTCCTCTCCGACGAGCTCGTCCCCGTCGCCACCACCGACGATATGGAGGAGCTCGGCCGCGCCGTCGCGCGCGAGCTGGGCGCGGGCGACCTCGTCGTCCTGTCCGGCCCGCTGGGCGCCGGCAAGACCACGTTCACGCGCGGGCTCGGCGCCGGCCTCGGCGTGCGCGGCCCCGTCACGAGCCCCACCTTCGTCCTCGCGCGCACGCACCCGAGCCTCGTCGACGGTCCACCGCTCGTGCACGTGGACGCCTACCGCCTGGCCGACGCCCGCGAGCTCGACGACCTCGACATCGACTTCGCGCGCTCCGTCGTGGTGGTCGAGTGGGGCGAGGGCAAGCTCGACGGCGTCGCGGAGGAGTGGTGGGAGCTCGCGATCGCGCGGCCCACGGGTGCGGGGGACGCGGATCCCGACGCGGCCGACGGCGGGCATGACGGCGCCCACGACGCCTCCGACCCGGACGCCGCCCCGGAGGAGCCCCGCACCGTCCGCATCCGGCGGCTCCGCGCGCGCCCCCGCGCCTAGACTCGTCCAGTGCTCCTCGCGATCGACACCTCCGCAGGCACGGGCGTCGCCGTCATCGACCCCGACGGCCGCGTCCTCGCCGAGCGCCAGGAGGCGGACACCATGCGGCACGCCGAGGTCATCGGCACGCTGCTCGACGAGTGCCTCACCGCCTCCGGCATCGAGCGCTGCGACGTCCGCGCGGTCGTCGCGGGCATGGGCCCCGGCCCCTTCACCGGCCTCCGGGTCGGCATCGCCGCGGCCCGCGTGCTCGCGACCGGCCTGGACGTGCGCGTGATCCCCGTGGTCAGCCACGACGCCGTCGCCCACGACCACTACGCGGCGGGCGGCACCGGATCCCTCGTGGTCGTCACCGACGCGCGCCGCCGCGAGCTGTACTGGTCCGTCTACCGCGAGCCCGTCGACGGCGGCGTCGCCGAGCGCACGGCCGGCCCCGGCCTCAGCAAGCCGGACGACGTGCCGGTCGCCGACCACCGCATCGACGCGGCGGCCGTGAGCGCGGCCTCCCTCGCGCAGGTCGCCCGCCGGATGGACGAGCTCGACCTGCCCTTCGCGGCCGACGAGGCGCTCTACCTCCGCTCGCCCGACGTCACCGTCTCCGCCGGCCCGAAGCGGGTCACCTCGTGAGCGTCCTGTTCCGCCGCGCGGAGGTCGCCGACCTGCCCGCGCTGATGCACCTCGAGACCACCACGTTCGTCTCCGACGCCTGGTCGGCGGACGCGATGCGCGGCGAGCTGACCGCTCGCCACGGCTGGTATGTCGTGGCCGTCGACGAGGCAGACGGCGCGATCCTCGGCTACGCCGGCCTCTCCTGCCCGCGCGGCGCGCACGCCGCCGACGTCCAGACCATCGCCGTCGCCGACGGCAGCCGAGGCCGCGGCATCGGCCGCGCCCTGCTCACCCGGCTCGTCGCGGAGGCGCACGCCCGCGGTGCGCGCGAGGTGCTGCTCGAGGTGCGCGCCGACAACCCGGTCGCGCAGGCCCTGTACGCGTCCCTCGGGTTCGAGGCCATCGCCGTCCGCCCGCACTACTACCAGCCGGACGACGTCGACGCCGTCGTGATGCGCGCCGCCCTCGCCGCGACGCCGCCCGCGGTCGCGGAGCCGCGGGACGCCCCCGCCGAGCGCGCCGGATCCACCGTCCCGCACGCGCCAGCGCACGCCGACGGGGATGCCGCCCCCGACGCCGGCCCCCTCGTCCTCGGCATCGAGACCTCGTGCGACGAGACGGGCATCGGGATCGTCCGCGGCCAGACGCTCCTCGCCAACGTCATCTCCAGCTCCATGGACGAGCACGCGCGCTACGGCGGCGTCGTGCCCGAGGTCGCCGCCCGCGCGCACCTCGAGGCGCTGACCCCCGCGATCGACGCGGCGCTCGCCGAGGCCGGCGTCGCCCTCCGCGACCTCGACGCGGTCGCCGTCACCGCGGGCCCCGGCCTCTCCGGCGCGCTCATGGTCGGGGTCGGCGCGGCGAAGGCGCTCGCCGTGGCCCTCGACATCCCGCTGCACGGGGTGAACCACCTCGTCGGCCACGTGGGCGCCGACCTCCTCAGCACCGACGGCAGACCCGGCGTCCCGCTCGAGACCCCGAGCATCGCGCTCCTCGTCTCCGGCGGCCATACCTCGCTCCTCCTCGTGCGCGACCTGGTGGACGACGTCGAGCTCCTCGGCGAGACCATCGACGACGCCGCGGGCGAGGCGTTCGACAAGGTCGCGCGCGTGCTCGGCCTGCCCTACCCGGGCGGCCCGCACATCGACCGGGTCGCGGCCGACGGCGACCCGAAGGCGATCCGCTTCCCGCGCGGCCTCTCCCTCCCCAAGGACATGGAGCGCCACCGCTACGACTTCTCGTTCTCCGGACTCAAGACCGCGGTCGCCCGCTGGGTCGAGAAGCGCCAGGATGCCGGCGAGCCCGTGCCCGTGGCGGACGTCGCCGCGAGCTTCCGCGAGGCCGTCGTCGACGTGCTGCTCACGAAGGCGGTCGCCGCGTGCGTCGACCACGGGATCCCGCGCCTGCTGCTCGGCGGCGGCGTCGTCGCGAACGCGCGCGTGCGGGAGCTGGCGGCGGAGCGGTGCCGGGCGGCGGGCATCGAGCTGCGGATCCCGCCCCTGTCGCTCTGCACCGACAACGGCGCGATGATCGCGGCCCTCGGCGCGCGCCTCATCGAGTCGGGCCGCGCGCCGTCCGGTCTCGCGTTCGGCGCCGACTCGACGCTCCCCGTCACCGTCGTCCAGGTCGACTGACCCTTCCGACGCCCCCATTACGGGGACCTTTCGCGGCTATTTCCCGAACAGGAGAATCCCGTGGCACGATGCACGGTATGTTCCCAGGGACGAAAGGAACGACTATGACCGATCCGCAGAACCCGGACCGCTCCAACGACGGCTTCCCTCCCGCGCCGAGCCAGCCGGCCTACCCGGCCGCTCCCGCCGCCGGATCCGACTCGCCCTACGCGGCGCCGTACCAGCCCGGCCAGGGTGGTGCGCCCAAGAAGGGCCTCGCCATCACGTCGATGGTGCTCGGCATCGTGTGCGTGGTCCTGTCGCTCCCGCTGTGGTTCCTCACGTTCTTCGTGGGCATCGCGGCGATCATCACGGGTGTCCTCGCGCGCAAGCGCAACCCCGGGACCAAGGGCTTCTGGCTCACCGGCATCATCCTCGGCATCGTCGGCGTGCTCGTCAGCATCATCGTGGTCCTCGTCGTCGTCGTGTTCGTGAACACCGCGATCCAGACCGGCGAGATCAACGGCACCCCGATCCCGACGGCGCCGTAGCCCGCAGAGCTCGCACCACCCGCATCACGTCGTCGCGGCCGTCCCCTCGGGGCGGCCGCGTCATCGCGTCCGGGGCCGACGGACCCGCCTCAGCCCGCGTCGACCCCGTGCCGGTCCGCGAGGATCGCCACCCGTCGCCCGCCGACCCGCGTCGCGATGAGCGTCGCCGAGCCGTCGCCCTTCAGCTGCAGCCGCGTCCGCAGCCGCGCCGGATCCACGTCGACCCCGCGCTTCTTGATCTCCAGCGTGCCGATCCCACGAGCCCGCAGCTCCCGCTTCAGCCGCTGCTCGTCGAGCGGCAGCACCTCGCGCACCCGGAAGCCGCGCGCGAACGGCGTCGCCTGCTCCCGGTCGGACGTGATCCACGCGATGCCCTCACCGACCATGCGCCCGTCGAGCGACCGCGCGAGGTCGCCGATGAGCCGTGCGCGGATCACCGCCCCGTCCGGCTCGTACAGGTGCTCGCCCAGCTCGCCGAGCTCGGCATCCTCGCTGTCGGCCGCCGACGTCAGCTCCGCCTGCGATCCGCTGCTGATCAGGAGCGCCGCCCGTCGCACGCCGTCGCGCCGGGTCGGCCCGAACCAGAGGCCCATCTCCACGGCCTGCCCGTCGACCGAGACCCACTGCGCCTCCGCCTCCGCGGGGATGAGGTCGCGGTCGAGGCCCGGCCCGAGCTTGATGCCCGCGGCCCGTCCCGCCGCCAGCTCGAACGCCGCGGAGAGCGTGGGGGAGTAGGCGTCCGGATCCGAGATGCGGCGGGTCGACGAGTGCCCGTCGGTGCGCCGGGCGGGGTCGAGGTACACGCCGTCGACGCGACCGGCGCTGAAGGCCTCCGCCGTGCCCTGCTCGACCTCGGCCTCGGGGAACGGCGCGAGGTTCCATCCGGCGACCGCGGCGGTCACCTCGTCGCGCTCGACGGCCGTGACGCGGATCCCGATGGCCGCCATCGCCATCGCGTCCCCGCCGATCCCGCAGCCGAGGTCGGCGACGTGCGCCACGCCCGCCTGCTGGAAGCGCCCCGCGTGCTGCGCGGCGACCGGCAGCCGGGTCGCCTGCTCGAGCCCCGCCTCCGTGAAGAGCATGCGCGCGGCGAAGTCGCCGAACTTCGCCCTGGCCCGGGCCCGCAGGCGCGACTGCGTGAGGACCGCGCGCACGAGCGCGGGGGAGTACCCCTCACCGCGCAGCGCGCTCACCATCCGCACCATGTCGTCCCCCGGCGCGGGCTCGGGGAGGGAGTCGAGCAGGCGGAGCCCCTCGAGCGAGAGCACCTCGCGGAGGTCGGTCTGATCCATCCGCCCACCGTACCGGGGCACCTCTGCACCGATTGGCACTCGCGTTGCGCGAGTGCAAGCGCGGCCCGTAGAATCTCACCTGGCACTCTCCCCTGGGGATTGCCAATCAGTCTTGTCCCGTACGCCAAGAAGGAAGAGGTCAACCGTGTCGGTCTCCATCAAGCCGCTCGAGGATCGCATCGTCATCCAGCAGGTCGAAGCCGAGCAGACCACCGCGTCTGGTCTGGTCATCCCCGACACCGCCAAGGAGAAGCCCCAGGAGGGCGAGGTCGTGGCCGTGGGCCCCGGCCGCATCGACGACAACGGCAACCGCGTCCCGCTCGACGTCGCCGTGGGCGACAAGGTCATCTACTCCAAGTACGGCGGAACCGAGGTCAAGTACGACGGCCAGGACCTCCTCGTCCTCTCGGCGCGCGACGTGCTCGCCGTCATCGAGCGCTGACGCTCCGCCTCAGCGACACCGCACCACCGCACCACCCGGGAGCCCGGCCGACACGATTCGGCCGGGCTCTCGTGCGTCCGCGCCCCACCCGCCATCGCGGGCATCCCGCGTCCGCGGCGCTAGCCTCGTGAGGTGACGCGCCCCACCCCGGAGTCCTCGACCCGCACCGGCCTGATCGCCGCCGTCGGCGCGTACGGCCTGTGGGGCGTCCTCCCCGTCTTCTTCCTGCTGCTCGTGCCGGCCGGCGCGTTCGAGATCGTGGGCTGGCGGATCCTCTTCTCGCTCGTCGTCTGCGCGATCGTCATCACGGCCGCCCGGCGCTGGTCGCGCGTGGTCGCCATCGTGCGCCGCCCGCGCATCTTCCTGGGCCTCGGCCTCGCCGGGCACCTGATCCTCGTCAACTGGACGGTCTACGTCTACGGCACGCTCTCCGGCCACGTCGTCGAGACGGCGCTGGGGTACTTCATCAACCCGATCGTCACGGTGCTGCTCGGCGTGATCCTCCTGCGCGAGCGCCTCCGCCCGCTGCAGTGGGCCGCCGTGTGCCTCTCGGCCGTCGCGGTGGCGGTCATCGCCGTCGGCTACGGGCAGCTGCCGTGGGTGTCGCTCGCGCTCGCCGGGTCGTTCGGGCTCTACGGGCTGGTGAAGAAGCGCGTGAGCGGGGGCGCGGACGCGCTCTCCGGCCTCGCGCTCGAGACCGCGTGGCTGGTGCCGGCCGCGACTGCCATGCTCGTGATCACGGGCGCGGGCGCCGGGCTCACCATCGGCACGGTGTCGCCCGGCCACACGCTGCTGCTGGTCAGCACGGGCGTCGTCACCGCGGGCCCGCTCCTGCCGTTCGGATTCGCCGCCGGACGCCTGCCGCTCTCCGTGATCGGGCTCACGCAGTACCTGGCCCCGCTGCTGCAATTCGCGTTCGGGGTGTTCGTGCTGCACGAGGCCATGCCGCCCGAGCGGTGGGCCGGATTCGCGATCGTCTGGGCGGCGCTCGTGCTGCTCACGATCGACATGGTCCGCGCGTCCCGCAGGCCGATCACTCCCGTGGTGCGTCGGCAGATGGATCCGGCGGTCGTGGACGGCATCTGATTCGGATCCCGTCGCGCATTCCGTGAATGGTAACGATCGGGTCGCGTTACACGACGGAAATGCCGATGCATTGTGCCCGTCTCATCCGCGCCATAGGGTCGCACCAGGCGAGGCGCGCATTCGCGTGCCTCCTGCATCACATTCCCGAGCATCACCACACACATCCATAAGGAGCACCATGAGCGCATTCGGCAGGGCTTCGGCCTCCCGCTCACGATCCCGCACCGCCCTCAGCGCCGTCACCATCGCGGTGGCCGGCGCCCTCGTCCTCGCCGGCTGCTCCGGCGGCAGCGGCGATGGAGGCGGCACCACGGGCGACGGCGGCCTGGACCTCAAGGTCGGCACGATCCTGCCGCAGACGGGCAGCCTGGCGGTCCTCGGCCCGCCCGAGTTCGCCGGCGTGCACCTCGCCGAGGACGACATCAACGCCGCCAAGGCCGGCATCACGATGACCGTGACCGACAAGGACTCGGGCGACGCCACCACCGACATCGCCAGCCAGTCGGCCACGTCGCTCATCGCGGACGGGAACAGCGCCATCATCGGCGCCGCGTCCTCGGGTGTCTCGAAGACCTTCATCGACCAGGTCGTGTCGGCGAACGTCGTCCAGCTCTCGCCGGCGAACACGGCTCCGGAGTTCAGCACGTACAAGGACAACGGCTACTACTGGCGCACCGCCCCGTCCGACGTGCTCCAGGGCCGCATCCTCGGCAACAAGATCCTGCAGGACGGCAAGACGAACGTCTCGATCCTCTACATGAACGACGCGTACGGGAAGGGCCTCCGCGAGAACATCAAGAAGACTCTCGAGGCCGGTGGCGCGTCCATCGCCGCCGAGGCCACCTTCGAGCCGTCGAGCACCGACTTCAACAGCGCGATCACGTCGGTTCTCGCGCCGAACCCGGACGCCCTGGTCGTCATCTCCTTCGACGAGATCAAGACCATCGCCGACCAGCTGGCGTCGAAGGGCTTCGACTTCAGCAACTTCTACGGCACGGACGGCAACTACGGCGTCATCAAGGAGACCGACACCAACGTCGACATCGCGGGTGCGCAGTTCACGAACCCCGGCGTCGAGGCCAAGGAGGACTTCCAGGGCCGCCTGCAGGACATGGTGAAGGCCGACGGCGACCCCGCCCTCTCGGTCTTCAGCTATGCCGCGGAGTCGTACGACGGCACCACGCTCCTCGCGCTCGCCGCGCTCCAGGGCAAGGCCACCGACGGCCCGACGCTGAAGGACAACCTCCAGTCGGTCTCGGAGGGCGGTACGAAGTGCACGACCTTCGCGGACTGCGCCAAGCTCATCGAGGCGGGCACCGACATCGACTACGACGGCATCTCCGGGCCGATCACGTTCGATGAGAACGGCGACCCGACCGAGGCGTACGTCTCCGTGTACAAGTACGGCACGGGCAACAAGGCGACGTTCTCCGAGCAGGTCTACGGCAAGCTCGACTAGCACCCGCACCACGCACGGCTGAGGGCCCGGTCCGCATGGACCGGGCCCTTCGGCGTCCCGGGTGCCGATGCCGTCGCATGCACCCCGGACACGACGACGCGGCACCCCGGGGGATGCCGCGTCGTGTCGTGCGTGAGCCGGGATCAGGGCTGGGGTGCCGCCTTGGCCTTCTCCTGGTCGGCCGCGAGCGTGCCGAGGTACAGCTCGATGACCTTCGGGTCGTTCATGAGCTCGCGCCCGCGGCCCTCGTACGCGTCCTTGCCCTGGTCGAGCACGTAGCCGCGGTCGCAGATCTGCAGGGCGCGGCGGGCGTTCTGCTCCACGATCATGACGGAGACGCCCGCGCGGTTGATCTGCGCGACGTTGATGAACGTCTCGTCCTGGCGCACGGGGGAGAGGCCGGCGGACGGCTCGTCGAGGAGCAGCACCGTCGGGTCCATCATGAGCGCGCGCGACATGGCGACCATCTGCCGCTCGCCGCCCGAGAGGGATCCGGCGCGCTGCTTCAGCCGCTTGCCGAGCTCCGGGAACAGGTCGGTGACGAACGCCAGCCGCTCCTTGTACATCTTGGGCTTCTGGTAGGCGCCCATCTGCAGGTTCTCGTCGATCGTGAGCGTGGGGAACACGTTGTTGTTCTGCGGCACCATGCCGACCCCGCGCGTGACGAGCTTGTCGGCCTTGAGGCCCGTGATGTCCTGGCCGTTCAGCTCGATGCTGCCGCCGCGCACGTTCACCTGCCCGAAGATCGCCTTCAGCAGCGTGGACTTGCCGGCGCCGTTCGGGCCGATGATGCCGACCAGCTCGCCCTTGTCGACGTGCACGTTGCACCCGTTGAGGATGTTGACCCCGGGCAGATAGCCCGCGTGGAGGTCGGTGGTCTGGAGGACCCGCTCGATCGTCACTTGTCTGCCGCTTCCTTCTCGATCTCGTCCTTGACGAGGTCGGACTCCATGTCCTTCGCCACCTCGCGCTGGCCCGTGAGGGTGCCGAGGTCGGTGTCGTGGTGGGCGCCGAGGTAGGCGTCGATGACGGCCGGGTCGCTCATCACGGTCGAGGGCGGGCCCTCGGCGACGATGCGGCCCTCGGCCATGACGACCACCCAGTCGGCGATCTCGTTGACCATGTGCATGTCGTGCTCGACGAACAGCACGGTCATGCCCTCGGTCTTGAGGTCGAGGATGTGGTGGAGCAGCGACTGCGTGAGCGCCGGGTTGACGCCGGCCATGGGCTCGTCGAGCATCACGAGGTCGGGCTTCGTCATGAGCGCGCGCGCCATCTCGAGGAGCTTGCGCTGACCGCCGGAGAGGCTGTCCGCGTAGTCCTCCTCCTTGGTGTCGAGCTTGAACTTCCGCAGGAGCCCGCGGGCGCGCTCCGTGATCTCCTCCTCCTTCTTGCGCCAGAGGGGGCGGATCAGGGCGGAGAAGAAGCTCTCACCGCCCTGGCCGGTGGCACCGAGGCGCATGTTCTCCAGCACGGTCATGCCGCCGAGTGCCTTGGTGAGCTGGAAGGTGCGCACCATGCCGAGCCGGGCGACGCGGTAGGCGCTCATGCCGGCGAGGTCCTTCCCCGAGAACTCCCACGTGCCGGTGTTGGGCTTGTCGAAGCCGGTCAGCAGGTTGAAGAACGTGGTCTTGCCGGCGCCGTTCGGGCCGATGAGGGCCGTGATGGAGCCGCGCGGGATCTCGAGGTGGTCGACGTCGACCGCCTTGAGGCCGCCGAACTGCCGGCTGACGCCGTGCGCGACGATGATGGGGTCCTTCTTGGCGCATCCCGGCCCGGCGTCGCCGTCGAGGATGGATGCCACCGGGGTCTTGTCAGGCAAAGTGCGTCTCCTTCTTCTTCCCGAAGATGCCCTGTGGTCGGAAGATCACGAGCAGCATGAGCGCGACGCCCACGATGATGAAGCGGATCGGGCCCTGCTGCGTGCTCGAGAGCGGCAGCCATTCGTTGGTCACGGCGAGGCTGAGCAGGCCGTCCGAGAGCGACAGCGTGACCCAGAAGATGATCGAGCCGATGACCGGCCCGAAGATCGTGGCCGCACCGCCCAGCAGCATGATCGTGTAGAGGAAGAAGGTGAGCTGCGTGCCGTAGTTGTCCGGCTGCAGCGACCTGGGGAGGATGAAGACCACGCCCGCCAGCCCGCCGAACACGCCGCCGAGCACGAGCGCCTGCATCTTGTAGGAGTAGACGTTCTTGCCGAGCGCGCGGACCGCGTCCTCGTCCTCGCGCACGCCCTTCAGCACGCGGCCCCAGGGGCTGCGCATGAGGAGGAACACCAGCAGGCAGGCGATGCCGACGAGGCCCCAGCCGACGATGCGGATCCACCACTGGTCGGAGGAGTAGGTGAGGACGCCGGCGCCGAAGCGGCCCTCGGGCAGCGGGTTCAGCGCGTTGAAGCCGTTTGCCGCGCCGTTGATGCCCTCCGAGCCGCCGGTGACCGACGAGAACTCGGGTGTCTTGACGCTCAACCGGATGATCTCGGCCGCGGCGATGGTCACGATGCTCAGGTAGTCGGCCCGCAAGCGCAGGGTCGGGATGCCGAGGATCAGCGCGAACACGGTGGAGGCGACGATCGCCGCCAGCAGCGACGCCCAGACGGGCCATTCGTACATGACCGCCGTGATGGCGAACGCGTATCCGCCGATAGCCATGAAGCCGGCCTGGCCGAAGTTCAGCAGGCCCGTGAAGCCGAAGTGGATCACGAGGCCGACGGTCGCGAGCGCGTACGCCGCGGTGGTCGGCGAGAAGATCTCGCCGAGCGCCAGGAAGATGAAGTTGGAGTTCATGCGCGGCTAACCGATCCGATCTTTCCGACCCAGGATGCCCTGGGGCCTGACGAGCAGGATGACGATCATGACCACGAGAGCGGCCACGTACTTCATGTTCTCGGGCAGGACCATGGTGCTGACGTTGATGAAGACGCCGATCACGATCGAGCCGATGAGCGCGCCGAACGCCGTGCCGAGTCCGCCGAGGACGACGGCCGAGAAGACGAGCAGCAGGATGGACGCGCCCGTGTCCCAGCGCAGCGACTGGTAGTAGGCGATGAAGACGCCGGACAGCGCGGCCAGCGCGGCCCCGCCGATCCAGACCACGCGGATCACGCCCTCCACGTCGATGCCCGACGCGGCCGCGAGCGAGCGGTTGTCGGAGACGGCGCGGGTGGCCTTGCCGATCTTCGTGTAGAGCAGCACGTACGCGACGGCGACGAGCAGCACGATCGAGACGATCGCGCCGACCACGTCGGTGAACTTGAGGCTGACGGGCCCGACGACGAGGAACGGCGCCGAGCTGTTCGGGAGCGTCAACCGGTCGGCGCCGAAGATGAACTGGAAGGTGTAGCGCAGGGCGAGCGACAGGCCGATGGTGACGATCATCAGCGGCACGAGCCCGAGCCGCCTCCGCCGCAGGGGCTTCCAGATCGCCGCGTCCTGCACGAACCCGAAGGCCCCGCCGAGGACGACCGTGATGATGATCGCGAGCACCGGGTTGAGGCCGAGCACGTTGCTGAAGAGGTAGGCCATGAGCGCGCCGAAGGTGACGAGCTCGCCGTGCGCGAAGTTGTTGAGGCCCGTGGTGCCGTAGATGAGGGAGAGGCCGATCGCGGCGAGCGCGAGCAGCAGGCCGAAGATCAGGCCCGTCACGACCTTGGGCCAGAAGATCTTCCAGAAGTTGTTCTCGGTCACGGGCTCCGCGGTGCCGCTGACGGCGCCCGTCTCGGTGTCCGGCGCGGCGGTCTCGCCGCCGGTGGATGTGCCCGCGTCGTCGCTGGCGCTCGGCGCGGGCGTGGAACCCGCCGCACCGCTGGCCGCGCCGTCCGGGGCGATGAAGAAGAAGGCCGGGACGTTCTTGTTGCCTGCGGCGACGTCGATCTCGCGGGGGCTGGAGCCCGCCCGGGGCACCCCGGCGCCCTCGGGGATGGTGGACTCGTCGACCTCGACCGTGAAGGAGCCCGGCGCGCTGAGGCCGACCTCGGCCTTGCCGTCCGCGCCGGTCGTGCCGGTGGCCTCGACGCCGCCGCCCGAGACCTTCACCGTGACACCGGCGATGCCCGCATTGTCGGCGTCCGCCCGGACCCACACGAGCAGCGACTGCTCGGCGGACGCCGGGTCGACCGCCTGGGGCGCGGCGCGTGGATCCGCGTGCGCCGCCGACGGGGACGAGAGGAGAAGTGCGGTGCAGGCGAACGCCACCGCGAGAATCAGGGCCCACATGCGCTGCGCGCGTGCTCCGGCCGAACCAGTCGCTATCACTAGACCTCCATAGGGGGAGCCGTGCGACGGGTACATCCGCACAGGCACCGCGACTACCGTCAGGACGACGTTGGTTGACAGTACGTGCTGATTATGTCCTGGATGTTTCGGGCGTGTGCGGCGTGGAGACGTGATATGTGGGGAATGCGGGTGGGTGCGCACCGTTAACATCGGTACACCGGTTGCCGACGCGGTCCCCCGGGTGCCCCATCCGCCTCACATCCCCCTGGAGGGAAATTGGACCAGTCCGACCCGTTCGGCGTCATCGGCCTCACCTACGACGACGTGATGCTCCTGCCGGGGCACACCGACGTGATCCCGAGCGAGGCGGACACCACGTCCCGCCTCACGCGCAACATCACCGTCGCCGCTCCTCTCCTCTCCTCCGCGATGGACACCGTCACCGAGGCGCGCATGGCCATCGCGATGGCGCGTCAGGGCGGGCTCGGGGTCATCCACCGCAACCTCTCCATCGAGGACCAGGCCGCCTTCGTCGACAAGGTGAAGCGCAGCGAGTCGGGCATGATCACGAACCCGGTCACCACGCGCCCCGACGCCACGGTCGCCGAGGTGGACGCGCTCTGCGGCCAGTTCTGCGTCTCCGGCCTCCCGGTCGTCGAGTCCGACGGCACGCTCGTTGGCATCATCACGAACCGCGACATGCGCTTCGTCTCGCCCGTGCAGGCTGCCACGACGCTCGTGCGCGACGTGATGACCCCCACCCCGCTCATCACGGGCCAGGTCGGCATCGACCCCGACCACGCCATCGCGATCTTCGCGGAGCACAAGATCGAGAAGCTCCCGCTGGTCGACGACCAGGGCAAGCTGCGCGGCCTCATCACGGTCAAGGACTTCGACAAGTCGGAGCAGTACCCGGACGCGACGAAGGACGCCGAGGGGCGCCTCCGCGTCGGCGCGGCCATCGGGTTCTTCGGCGACGCGTGGCAGCGCGCGCTCGCGCTGGTCGAGGCCGGCGTCGACGTGCTCGTGGTCGACACGGCCAACGGCGACAGCAAGGGCGTGCTCGACATCATCCGCCGCCTGAAGTCCGACCCGGCCACGTCGCACGTCGATGTGATCGGCGGCAACGTCGCCACCCGCTCGGGCGCGCAGGCGCTCATCGAGGCGGGAGCGGACGCGATCAAGGTGGGTGTCGGCCCCGGGTCGATCTGCACCACGCGCGTCGTCGCGGGCGTCGGCGTCCCCCAGGTCACCGCGGTCTACGAGGCGTCGCTCGCCGCGCGCGCCGCGGGCATCCCCGTCATCGCCGACGGCGGCCTGCAGTACTCGGGCGACATCGCGAAGGCGCTCGTCGCCGGCGCCGACACCGTCATGCTCGGCAGCCTGCTCGCGGGCTGCGACGAGAGCCCCGGCGACCTCATGTTCGTCGGCGGCAAGCAGTTCAAGAGCTACCGGGGGATGGGTTCGCTCGGCGCCCTGCAGACCCGCGGCTCGAAGACCTCGTACTCGAAGGACCGCTACTTCCAGTCCGACGTGCCGAACGACGACAAGCTCATCCCCGAGGGCATCGAGGGCCAGGTCCCCTACCGCGGATCCCTCGCGAACGTCGTGTACCAGCTCACCGGCGGCCTCCGGCAGTCGATGTTCTACGTCGGCGCCCGCACGGTCGGCGAGCTCAAGGACCGCGGGCGCTTCGTGCGGATCACGGCGGCCGGGCTCAAGGAGTCGCACCCGCACGACGTGCAGATGGTGGTCGAGGCGCCCAACTACCGGCGCTGATGAGGTGAGCCGCGCGGATCCCGCGCGGTGGTGACGAGGGACCGGTGCCGTGCGCACCGGCCCCTCGCGCGTGCGGGGGCTCCCTCACAGGACCCGCCTCCGGCCGCGTGCCCGGCGGGTCGCTGCCGGGCGGGTCCCCGGCCCGCTCGCGGCGCGACACTGCCCGCATGCAACCGACCCCGCCGTCGCCCGCCGTCCGTCCGCTCGAGGCCGCGACCCTCGGGCCACCCGGGGTGGCGTTGATTCTCTCGGGGATCCTGCCCGTGTCGCCCACGGAAGCCGTGGGTGAGGAGGAGCGCGCCGAGGCCGCGGCCGTCGCCCGGGCGGAGGCCCGCGGCGAGCTCGTGCGGGTGCGGGCCGGGGTCCATGTGGAGCGCGCGGCCTGGGAGGCGGTGACGGCGTGCGAGCGGCACCTGCTGCGGATCCGCGCGCTCGCCCGGGTGTCCCCGGCGCCCGTGGTGGTCGGCGGCGCCTCGGCCGCCGCCGTGCACGGCCTGCCGCGCGTCACGCCGTGGCCGCAGGCGGTGACGCTGCTCGACGTGCCGGGTCTCCCGCAGGGGCGCAGGGCGGGCACGCGCATCGTGCGGGATCCCTCCTACGGGCGCTCGTCGCTCGTGCGAGGCGTCGGCGGCGTGCGGTTGCCCGGGCTCGCGGCGACCGCGCTCGCCGCCTCGCACGAGGCGGCCGTGGCCGCCGTGCGCGGAGCCGCCGGCTGCGGGCCGGGGTGGTCCGCCCACGGCCTGGTCGCGCTCGACGACGCGCTCGCGCCCGCCCGCGTCGCGGCCACGACGCGCGCGGAGCTCCACGCCGAGCGGGAGCTGCGGGGGCCCGGCCCGTGGAGCAGGCGCGCGGAGCTGCTGGTCGACGCCGCGGACGGGTCGGCCGCGGGCCCCGTGGAGTCGATCGCCCGCGGGGTCGCGGGGGAGGCGGGGCTGGCGCGGCCCATCGTCGGGCCGCTCGTGCCGGGTCACGGGAGGCTCGCGCTGGCCTGGCCGCGGCAGCGGGTCGGGCTCAGGATCCACCGGGTCCACCCGGGTGGGCGCATCGCCGCCGGGTGCTGTGCGGCGGAGGGACACGAGGTCGCGGAGTGGCGCGTCGTGGAGGCGACCGAGCGGGACGTCCTGGTCGCCGGGCGCCTGCGCGCGCTCCTCCTGCATGCGGGTCTCGAGCCCGAGCGGCGCGCTGCGTCGGCCGTCGCCGGGGCGCTCGCGGATCCGGAGCGCGGCCGGTCACGCAGGAGCCCGCCGCTAGGCTGTGCGGGTGAGTGATGTAGAGATCGGCCGCGCCAAGCGCGCCCGCCGCGTGTACGCGTTCGACGACATCGCCATCGTCCCGTCGAGGCGCACGCGCGACCCGCAGGACGTGTCGGTCTCGTGGTCCATCGACGCGTACCAGTTCGAGATCCCGTTCCTCGCGGCACCCATGGACTCCGTGGTCTCCCCGGCGACGGCCATCGCCATGGGGCGCTTCGGCGGCCTCGGCGTCCTCGACCTCGAGGGCCTCTGGACGCGGTACGAGCACCCGGAGCGCCTGCTCGAGGAGATCCGCTCGCTGCCGCCCGAGTCGGCGACCGCCCGCATGCAGCAGATCTACTCGGAGCCGATCAAGCCCGAGCTCATCACGGCGCGCATCGCGGAGATCCGCGCGGCCGGCGTCGTGGTGGCCGCGGCGCTGTCGCCCCAGCGCACCGCCGACCACTACGAGACCGTGGTGGCGGCCGGCGTCGACCTCTTCGTCATCCGCGGCACCACCGTCTCCGCCGAGCACGTGTCCAAGGGCGCGGCTCCCCTCAACCTCAAGAAGTTCATCTACGAGCTCGACGTGCCCGTCATCGTCGGCGGCGCGGCCACCTATACGGCCGCCCTGCACCTCATGCGCACGGGCGCGGCGGGCGTGCTCGTCGGGTTCGGCGGGGGAGCGGCGTCCACGACGCGCTCCACCCTCGGGATCCACGCGCCCATGGCCACCGCGCTCTCCGACGTCGCCGGCGCCCGCCGCGACTACATGGACGAGTCCGGAGGCCGGTACGTGCACGTCATCGCCGACGGCGGCCTCGGCAGCTCGGGCGACATCGTCAAGGCCATCGCGGTCGGCGCCGACGCGGTCATGCTCGGATCCACGCTCGCCCGCGCCACGGACGCGCCCGGCCAGGGCTTCCACTGGGGCGCCGAGGCGCACCACTCCGAGCTGCCCCGCGGCCACCGTGTGCGCGTCGACCAGGTCGCACCGCTCGAGCAGATCCTCTACGGCCCGTCGACCACGGCCGACGGCAGCGCCAACCTGGTGGGTGCCCTGCGCCGCGCCATGGCCACCACCGGCTACTCCGACCTCAAGGAGTTCCAGCGCGTCGAGGTCGTCGTCGCGCCGTACGGCAAGTAGTCCGCGCCGGCCACCCGGCCGAGCCCCTGCCGCGCCGAGCGGACAGGGAACATGCGGGGCGCGGCCCGCGTTGTGAACCACAGGAAGAGGGAGGTGCGCGCATGGCGGAGGTCCGTCGCGTCAAGCTGCCGGGTGTCGGCGTGCTGCACACCTTCATCACCGACGACGGGGGCAAGGTCGGCGTCATCGCCCACCGCTCCGGCCACAGCGACCTCATCACCTTCTCCGAGGAGCAGGACGGGCCCGACACGCAGAAGGTGTCGCTCCGCCTGAGCGAGGACGAGGCGCACACGCTCGCCGAGCTGCTCGGTGGCACGCGCATCACGGAGTCGCTCGACAAGCTCGACCAGATCCCCGGCCTCAGCATCGACTGGTTCACGGTCGACTACGACGACCACATCGCCGGCCAGGCGCTCGGCAACCTCGCCTCGCGCGGCGTCGTCGGGCTCACGGTCGTGGCGGTCGTCCGCGGCGAGTCCGCCAACCCCGCTCCGTCGGACGACTTCACCGTCTACCCGGGTGACACGCTCGTCGTCGCCGGATCCCCCGAGAAGGTCGCCAAGGCCTTCGCGTTCTACCGGACGGGTGAGTTCCCGCACCGCCCCGCGCCCGGCTCCGCGCCGGACGGAGGGTAGCGGGTGCACCACGGCCTCGACCTCATCGTCCTCGGCCTGCTGTTCGTCCTCGCCTACGCGTTCGGCCAGCTCGGCAAGCGCATCGGCCTGCCCGCGATCCCCATCTACATGCTCGTCGGGCTCCTCGCGAGCCCGAACGTCGACTGGTTCCCCCTCGACTTCGCCTCGGGTGACATCGAGCTGATCGCCGTCTTCGGCCTGATCCTCCTGCTGTTCAACCTCGGGCTGGAGTTCGACCAGGACGAGTTCTTCGGCAACGCCGGGAAGCTCATCATCTCGGGCGGCTCGTACGTGCTCATCAACATGGGCGTCGGCTTCGCGTTCGGGTTCGCCCTCGGCTGGGGCACCTGCGAGGCGCTCATCATCGCGGGGATGACGGCGACCTCCTCGAGCGCCATCGTCACCAAGCTGCTCATCGAGCTGAACCGGCTCGCCAACGACGAGACGCCCATGATCCTGGGCGTCACCGTGGTCGAGGACATCTTCATCGCGGTCTACCTCGCCATCGTGTCCGTCGTGCTGAGCGGCCAGACCGAGCCGTGGGCGGTGGTGGGCCAGCTGGCGGTGTCGTTCGCGTTCCTCGTCGTGATGTTCACGGTGGCGCGCAAGGGCGGGGCGTTCCTGTCGCGCTTCATGCGCACCCGCGACGTCGAGCTGTTCACGGTCCTGTTCTTCGGCCTCGCGATCCTCTTCGGCGGCATCGGCGAGGTGCTCGGCGTCACCGACGCGATCGGGGCGTTCCTCATCGGGCTCGTGCTCGGTGCCACGCGCGTGCGCAACCGGATCGAGCAGATCGCCATCCCGCTGCGCGACGTGTTCGGCGCCTTCTTCTTCCTGAACTTCGGCCTCGCGCTGGATCCCGGCGAGTTCCCCACGGTCGTCGTCCCGGTGCTTGGCGCTGTGCTCATGACGGTCGTGCTCAACCTCATCGCCGGGCAGTTCGTCGCCTGGCTCAACGGGCACGGCGCGCAGGCCGGCATCAACACGGCCTTCATCCTGCAGAACCGCGGCGAGTTCGCGCTCATCCTCGCGACCCTGTCGCTGTCGGCGGGGCTCGACGAGCGGATCCAGCCCTTCGCGGGTCTCTACGTGCTGGTGATGGCGATCATGGGGCCGCTCCTCGCCGCGAACTCGGTGCGCATCGGCACGGCCGTGCTGCCCACGAGGTACCGCTCCGCCACGAAGCGCGCGGCCGAGAAGGCCGAGCGCGACGCGGAGCGGGCCGGGGCGCTCGCGCTGTTCGAGGCGGCCGAGCGCGGGGCGCATGCGCCCGCCGACGCCTTCGACGACGGACTCGCGGTGGCGGGCTCCCGGCCGGGCACGGCGACCCGCGGCACCACGCCCGGCACCGGGCCCGAGACCGAGGACGTGCCCGGCACCCCGCGGGCCGCGGATGCCGACGCGGACGCGGACGGCCCCGACGGCCGGGGTCCCGCGCCCGCCCGCCGCCGCGCCGAGCAGGCCGGCCAGCAGTCCGACCACGACACCTGGACACCGCCCACCCGCGAACGGGAACCCGACTACTGATGACGCACGCATCCGACCCCCGCACCCACGCCGAGCCGCGTCCCGACGCCGAGCCCGCGGGATCCGGCCCGGGCGGCCGCGACGCCCCCGGCCCCAGCCTCGGCCAGGTCGCACGCCGCCCCCGCTCTGTCGCGCTGCTGGCGCTGGCCCTGGTCATCGCGGCGGGCTTCGCCGCGCTCGGGCAGTGGCAGCTGGCGCGCGCGGTCGAGTCGGGCGTCGTCATCGAGCGCGACACCGAGACGGCGCTGCCGCTCGGCACGCTGGTCGAGCCGCAGGGCTACGTCACCGACCGGTCCGCCGGGCACATGGTCACCGTCGCCGGCTCCCTGGTCCCCGGCGACTTCGTCGTCGTCTCCGACCGCCTCAACGCCGGCCGCACCGGGGCCTGGGTGGTCGGTCACCTGTCGATCACGGACGACGGCGGCTCCGCGGATCCCGCGCCCGACGCGCTGCCGGACAGCGTCCCCGTCGCGCTCGGCTGGGCCGCGACCGACGAGGAGGCAGCCGGCGTCGCCGCGAAGCTGAACGCGGGCGACGGATCCCCCGTGGGAGTCCAGGAGATCGTCGGCCGCTTCCTGCCGAGCGAGCAGCCCGAGCCCGCAGGCGAAGGCCAGGACCCCGAGCGCATGACCCGGCTCAGCACGGCCGCGCTCATCAACCTCTGGCCGGGCGAGCTGGGCGACGTCTACAACGGCTTTATCGTCGCGTCGACGCCCGTGGCCGGCCTTACCGCGATCGACTCGCCGCCGCCCAGCGAGGCCGTGCAGCTCAACTGGCTCAACATCTTCTACGCGGCGGAGTGGGCGGTCTTCGCGATCTTCGCGATCGTGGTCTGGTACCGCACGGTGCGCGACACGTGGACCCGCGAGCAGCCCGGATACCGCGATGACGACGACGACGATGACGACGACGACCCGCTCCCCGAGGGCGGCCTCGACGACGCCGCCGGCGCTCCTGGTCGCGGGATCCGCGCAGACGCCGACCGGTAGGATCCACGCATGGCCTACGGACTCAAGCGCTCCGACGTCCCGCAGATCCGGAGGGTCCTCGGCTTCTACCGCGTCATGGCGTTCATCACCGGCGCGTTCCTGCTCCTCCTCGTCGTGGAGATGGGCATCAAGTACCTGCCCGGCTTCCAGTTCGTCGACGGATCTCTGCAGTACCTGGCCGGCGCCGGCTACGAGCTCGAGCTGAACGGCCCGTCCGGCTTCCTCGCGCTGTCGCCCGCGGACACGCTCACCGGCACGAACCTGAGCCTCCTGATCCAGATCGTCCACGGCAACATCTACGTCGTCTACCTCATCAGCGACTTCCTGCTCTGGCAGAAGATGCGCTGGTCGTTCACCCGCTTCATCCTCATCGCCGCGGGCGGCGTCGTGCCGTTCCTCTCCTTCATCGTCGAGGCGCGCATCGCCCGCCGGGTGCGGGAGGTCATCGCGAAGCTCGAGGCGCCGCGCCGCCCGGCACCCGCCGCCGACGACCGCGACGACGCGGATCCCCGACCCATCGACCCGACCACCACCACGGAGGCCACCACTTGAGCGTCGACAACCCCACGAACCAGCGCCCCGTCCTCGTCGTCGACTTCGGCGCCCAGTACGCGCAGCTGATCGCCCGCCGCGTCCGCGAGGCCAACGTGTACTCGGAGATCGTGCCGTCCACGATCACGGCCGAGGAGATCCGGGCGAAGGACCCGTCGGGCATCGTCCTCAGCGGCGGTCCGTCCAGCGTCTACGAGGAGGGCTCGCCCGGCCTCGACGAGGGGATCCTCGAGCTCGGCGTCCCCGTGCTCGGCATCTGCTACGGCTTCCAGGTCATGGCCCGCGCGCTCGGCGGCGAGGTCGCGCACACCGGTCAGCGCGAGTATGGATCCACGGCGGTCACCCTCACGCCCGGCAGCACCCTGCTCGACGGCCAGCCCGACGACCAGACCGTGTGGATGAGCCACGGCGACTCCGTGTCGAAGGCGCCCGAGGGCTTCGAGATCCTCGCCTCCAGCGCGTCCACGCCCGTCGCCGCGTTCGCGAGCGACGAGCGCCGCCTCTACGGCGTGCAGTGGCACCCCGAGGTCAAGCATTCCGCGCACGGCCAGGCCGTGCTCGAGAACTTCCTGCACCGCGCCGCCGGCATCCCCGGCGACTGGAACAGCGGCAACGTCATCGCCGAGCAAGTCGAGCGGATCCGCGCCCAGGTCGGTGACGCCCGCGTCATCTGCGGCCTCTCCGGCGGCGTCGACTCCGCTGTCGCCGCCGCGATCGTGCACCGAGCGGTCGGCGACCAGCTCACGTGCGTCTTCGTCGACCACGGCCTCCTCCGCCAGGACGAGCGCCGCCAGGTCGAGGAGGACTACGTGGCCGCCACGGGCGTGCGGCTCGTCACGGTGGATGCGGCCGACCAGTTCCTCGACGGCCTCGCGGGCGTCACGGATCCCGAGGCCAAGCGCAAGATCATCGGCCGCGAGTTCATCCGCAGCTTCGAGGGCGCCGCCGAGGCGCTCGTGCTCGAGGCGAAGGCCGACGGCGAGCCGATCCGCTTCCTCGTGCAGGGCACGCTCTACCCGGATGTGGTGGAGTCGGGCGGCGGCACGGGCACCGCGAACATCAAGAGCCACCACAACGTCGGCGGTCTGCCGGAGGACCTCAAGTTCGAGCTCGTCGAGCCGCTCCGCACCCTCTTCAAGGACGAGGTGCGCGCCATCGGCCGCGAGCTCGGCCTGCCCGAGGCCATCGTGGGCCGCCAGCCGTTCCCCGGTCCCGGCCTCGGGATCCGCATCGTCGGCGAGGTCACGGCCGAGCGCCTCGAGCTGCTCCGCAAGGCCGACGCCATCGCGCGTGCCGAGCTCACCGCGGCCGGCCTCGACGACGAGATCTGGCAGTGCCCGGTCGTGCTCCTCGCCGATGTCCGCTCGGTCGGCGTGCAGGGCGACGGCCGCACCTACGGCCACCCCATCGTGCTGCGCCCCGTCTCCAGCGAGGACGCGATGACCGCCGACTGGACCCGCCTGCCGTACGACGTGCTCGCGCGCATCTCGAACCGCATCACGAACGAGGTCGACGGGGTCAACCGCGTCGTGCTCGACGTCACGTCGAAGCCGCCGGGCACCATCGAATGGGAGTGATCCTCCCGCCGGCGCCCCGGCGCTGACACGACGAAGGCCGCTCCCCTCGGGGAGCGGCCTTCATCGTGCTGCCGGTCCGCGGTGCTGTGCCGGGGACCTGCGGTGGTGCTAGTTGTTGCCGCGCAGGATCGCGAAGATGCGCAGCAGCTCGACGTACAGCCACACGATGGTGACCACGAGGCCGAACGCCGCGGTCCAGCCGTACTTGCGCGGGGCGCCGGCGCGGACGCCGCGCTGGATGAAGTCGAAGTCGAGCACCAGCGAGTACGACGCCAGCAGCACCACGAACAGGCCGACGATGACTCCGAGGGGGATGCCCGCGATGGTCTCGCTGCGCAGGCCGAACGGGCTGTCGAAGACCCCGAAGGCCGTGAGCGCGAAGTTGGCGAGCGAGAACACCAGGTAGCCGACCATCGCGATCATGAAGATCTTGGTCGCCTTGGCGGAGGCGCGGATCTTGCCGCTGCGGAACAGCAGTGAGGACCGTCGCGAAGACGGCCGCCGTGCCGAGGACCGCCTGCGTCGCGACACCGGGGTACATGGTGTCGAAGACGCGGGAGATGCCACCCACGAAGAGCCCCTCGAACGCCGCGTACGCGACGATGAGCGGGACGGACGGCTCCTTCTTGAAGGAGTTGACGAGGCCGAGGACGAGGCCGCCGATGCCGCCGAGCATCGCGAGAGGGAGGGCGAGCGGGCCCGAGAGCCACGCGACGGCGCCGAGGACGACGACGATCGCGAGCAGGCTGACCGTCTTGACGGTCGTGTCCTCGAAGGTCATCCGGTCGGTCTCGAGCGGCGTGGCCGACGGGCGGTTGTAGAGCTCGTCGAGGCTCTCCGGGGTCACATCCCTCGTGGGCGTCGCACCCCGGCCGTTGAAGACCGGGTTGTTGGAGAACGTGGGGTTGGCCATGGTCCTTCTACTCTCAGTGGTGGTTGAACGTGATTGCCAGCCAATTTAGCTGGCCAGGCTGGGAGACCACTCGCCTGGGCCGTGCATTTCCCCGGATGAGTACGCGCTCGCCGTCCACCCGACGCCTGTAGCGTGCGCGGCGTGGATCACGCCCCTCGCACTCGCCCCCTCGTCATCGCCCATCGCGGAGCCAGCGGCTACCGCCCCGAGCACTCCGCCGCCGCCGTGCGGCTCGGCTTCGCGCAGGGCGCGGACGCGGTCGAACCCGACCTCGTCGCCTCGTCCGACGGCGTGCTCGTCATCCGGCACGAGAACGAGCTGTCCGGCACGACCGACGTGGCCGACCGCCCGGAGTTCGCCGACCGCCGGGCCACCCGCGTCGTCGACGGCGTGGAGCGCAGCGGCTGGTTCACGGAGGACATGACGTGGGCGGAGATCCGCACGCTCCGCTGCCGGGAGCGGGTCCCCGCGGCCCGGCCGGACAGCGCAGCCCACGACGACCAGGAGACCGTGCTGTCCCTTCCCGACCTGCTGCGGATCATCGACCAGGAGTCGGCGCGCCACGGCCGGCCGCTCGGCATGGTCGCGGAGATGAAGCACGCCACGCACTTCGCCGCCCTCGGCATGCCGCTCGACGAGCTCCTCGCCCGCGACCTGCGCGAGCACGGCTGGGCGGAGGACGCGTCGCGCCTCACGATCGAGTCCTTCGAGCGGAGCGCGCTCCTCGGCGTCCGGGCTCACGGCATCGCGGCGCGACTGGTGTACCTCCTCGACGGACGCGGCGCGGCGATCGACGAGGTCGCCCGCGACGGCGACTCCGCCATCACGTTCGACGAGCAGCTGACGGATGCGGGGCTCGCGGCGCTCGCCGAGGAGGTGGACGGGATCAGCGTCGGCGTCGAGCGCATCTGCCCCGCGGGCGGCTTCGGTTCCGCCGGCGAGGCTGCCCCCGTGTCCGACCTGGTGCCACGCGCTCACGATGCCGGCCTCTCGGTCTTCACCTGGACGCTGCGTCCGGAGAACGCGTTCCTGCCCCAGCCCCTCCGCGGTCCCGGTGCGAGGTCCGCCCACGGTGACTTCCGCACTCACTGGGGGCGCCTCCTCGACTCGGGCGTCGACGGCGTCTTCGTCGACCATCCGGATCTCGCCGTGGAGCTCGTGGGCGATCGCGCGGCGGGCGCCGCGAGCTAGCTGTACTGGGTCATGACGTTGGTGACACTCGGGCCGCGGGCGTGAGCCCGTGGCTTGAGTGGATTCGTTCAGTGTTGTAGTGCTCGATGAAGGGGTCAAGCGCGTCGGCGCGGTGTTGGTTGCTGGTGAAGGGTTGCCGGTAGGCCCACTCGGTCGCGAGGGTCCGGTTGAAGCGCTCGACCTTGCCGTTCTGCCAGGGGCAGTGCGGGCGGATGAACTTCTGCCGCGCGCCCAGGTCCTGGACGGCGTTCTTGAACGCGGTCGAGTGCCGGTAGGCGAACGCGTTGTCCGTGATGACCCGCTCGATCCGGGTGATCCCGCGCCCGGCGAAGTACGCCGCTGCGCGGGTCAGGAACCCGGCCGCGGTCGCGCCTTTCTCATCGGGATGGATCTCCGCGTAGGCGAGACGGGTGTGGTCATCGACCGCGGCATGGACGTAATCGAACCCGATCCCGCGGCCGCGGACCTGCTCGCTGCGCCCGTGGACCCGCCAGCCGCCTCCGTCCGGGATCCTCCCGAGCTTCTTCACGTCCACGTGGATCAGATCACCCGGATGCTCGTGCTCATACCGGTGCGCCGTTGACCGGGATGCCCGGATCACGGCCCCGGTGACGGGGTCCAACCATGCCAACGGCGGCGCCCCGTGCCGGCGCAGGATGCGGGAGATCGTACGGGATGGAACACCTGTCACCGGCGCCAGCCGCGCAGGACCCGCCCGCAACTGGGCCCGCGCTTCCAGCACGGCCCGTTCCCGCTCCGGGCTCGTTCGCCTCGGTACTGACCGGGGCCGCGATGACCGATCCGTCAGCCCTCGCAGCCCCTCGGCACGGAACCGGTTCACCCATCGATGCGCGCACTGCCGCGACACCCCCAGCTCCCGCGCGACGTGCGCGACCGGCCGACGATCCTCCACCACCCGCCGCACGAGGAGAACCCTCCCGTGAACCGTCAGACGAGCATTACCGTGGGACATCGAGGCCTCCTGGCGATGGTTGAACTGAACAGCTCCATCAAGCCAGGAGGCCTCTTCACACGCCCCGAAGTGTCACCAACGTCACGGCCGAGTACAGCTAGCCCGGCGCGTGGAACAGGTGCGCGCTCGGGACGATGCCGTGCTCGGCCTCGACCCAGCGGGCGATCTCCGGCTCGCGCTCGCGGCCGTGGTCGGTGTAGCGGTTGCCGCCGAAGCCGGATCCGTAGAGCTTCTCGAGCGCGACGGCCTGGAGCGAGGCGTCGGTCGCGAGGCGCGCGACGTCGGTCGCGGTGATGCCGAAGCTGCGGGCCCGGAGCCAGGCGACGCGGTCCGACGAGTGGGCGACGATGCGCGTCAGGTGCGGCGGGGGAGGAGGCGGCGCGGGTGCGGCAGGGGCGAGGTCGTCCTCCCAGGGGAAGGCCAGCATCTCGTCCGTCACGGGTTCCAGGGTACGCGCCGGATCCGCCGTGGGCCGCCTCGACGCGAGCGGATGGTCCCGTCCTGTCGAGCCGTTGTCAACAGGGAAAGCGAATACGCCCAGGGCGCGGAAGATCGTGTTAGAAAGGCGTCGTCCCACCCACCCAGAGGAAGGAACGGCAATGTCACTGCTCATGGAATCGGGGGCCCCGGCTCCGCTGCGCACCACCGCGACCGAGGTCGCACCCGCGGCCGGAGGCGACGACGCGTCCGACGCGCTGCTGGCGGAGGCCTTCGGCTTCACCATCACGCACCGCGGCGCGGAGGAGGAGCTCGTGATGGGCGACGTCACCCTGTGCTGCAGCACGACGTGCTCGTCGAGCGGCGGCGGCGGCCGGCAGCAGCCTCGCTGATCGCCCGCGCATGGATTCGTCGACCACGTACTCGGTGAGTCCCCGCTACGCCGTCAGGGAGGTGGAGGACACCCTCCACCTCCTCGGCGGTCGTGAGCTGGTCTCCCTGCAGCTGCCCTCGGGCGATGCCGTCTCCGCGGTGTCGCGCCTCCTCTCCCGTCCCTTCACCCGCGCGGACCTCGACCGGGCGTTCGCCGCGCACGCCCCCGCCGTGGCGCGCCTGGTCGACGAGCTCGTGCTGCGCGACGTCGTGGTCGGGGCGCCGGACGGCTCCGCGGGATCCGTCCCCGACGAGCTCGCGCACGTCCTCGACGAGGCGCGGCGCAACGGCGGCGACCGCACCGGGCTCGGCCCCGTGCGCGACCCCGCCTCGCCCGCCCGCGTCGCGCTCGTGGGCGACATGATCCCCTCGCTCCTCACGGGCCTCGCGGAGGCGCTCCCCTCCGCCGAGCTCGGCGACGAGGACGACGCGGACCTGGTCATCGCGGTCGCCTCCCGGCCCGTCCTCCGGGACGTCGGGGCGCGCATGCACGCCGCCGGGCGCCCGTGGCTCCCGGTGTACCCGTTCGACGGCCGGTTCCAGCTCGTCGGGCCGGTGGTCGTGCCCGGGGAGGGGCCGTGCCTCGAGTGCGTCGCGCTGCGCTGGGCGTCGACCACGCCGTTCGCCGCGGATCACGCCGCGGCGGCCGACGCGGTCGCCGTCGTGCCGCGCGACCCGAGCCTCGACGCCATCACGGCCGGGTTCGCCGCGCGCTACGCCGCTCGGTGGATCCACGCCCACGATTGGCTCGTCGCCAGCACCGTGCTCGTGATCGAGCCCAAGCTCATGGAGGCGGAGGCGCACGCCGTGTTCAGGGTCGCCCGGTGCGGCACGTGCGGTCCCCGCCCCTACGCGGGAGTCGTCTCGCCGTGGCGCGCATGAGCCGCGGCGTAGCGGGCGTCGTCAGCCCGTATACGGGGCTGGTGGAGCACGCGCATCCCATGGCCTTCACGCCCGACGCCATCCCGGACGCCCTCTACTCGGGCCGGTCTGCGGACACGGGGTTCCTCACCGGCACGGCGTCCGAGCGCTTCAGCATGGGGCCGGGCGGATCCCGGATGGAGGCGCGGCGCTCCTGCATCGGCGAGGCCGTGGAGCGCATGTCGCTCGCGGGCGCACCCGGCGGCTTCCGCGCGCCCCTCGGCGCGGACGCCCGCCAGGTGGGGCCGGACGCCTTCCAGCGCTTCCACCCGACGCAGCGCGAGGATCCGGCCTTCCACTTCGAGCGCGCCCGGCCGGGCGACCTCCTCACCTGGATGCCGGCGCGATCCCTGCACCGGGGCGACACGGTGCACGTGCCCGCGCAGATGGTGGTGTTCGACGACCCGCACCGGGCCGACGGGCACCGGGAGCCGCACGTCGAGCCGGCCACCTCGTCCGGCGTCGCGGCGGGGCCGCACTTCGGGTTCGCCGCGGGCCGCGCCGTGCTGGAGCTCATCGAGCGCGACGCGTTCCAGCGCACGTGGTTGCGCGAATCCACGCCCCCGGCCTTCGGCTGGCGCGGCAGTCCCCGGCTCGCCGCCGCGACGCTCCGCGAGCTCGAGCGCCTGGAGGAGCTGTGCGGGCGGTTCGAGGCGTCGTTCACCGTGCGCGTGCTCGACGCGGCGGCCGACGTGCCCGTGCTGCTCGCGGTCATGCGCAGCGACCGCATCGGCGTCGCCGTGGGCTGCGCGGCCGACTTCCGGCTCGACCGCGCGATCCTCAACGCTGTCCGCGAGGCGCTGCACACGCACAACTGGTGCCTGCGGCTGCTCGCGGAGCCGACGATCGACCCGGCCGACGTGGTCGAGTTCGAGGACCACATCCGGCTGCACTGCCGCCCGTCCGCCCGCCCCCTCACGGCTGCGCTCGACGTCTCGGACGAGCGGGTCGCGGCCGTCGGCGGCCCGGCCAGCTGGGCGGAGGTCGTCGCCGGGCTCGACCGGGAGGGCATCGAGGTGCTGCTCGCCGACATCACGGCGCCCGAGGTGCGCGCGGCCGGCTTCCACGTGGTGCGCGCGCTGAGCCCCGACCTCGTGGCGCTCGACGTGGTGCACACGGCGCGGTTCCTCGGGCATCCGCGCCTCTACCGGCGGTGGCGCGACGGGCCCGCGCTCGACGGGCCGGCCGACCTCGTCCCCGTCCCGCACCCGTTCCCGTGACGGCTAGCGCCGCCCGCCCCCGCAGTCGTCCCATCGCCCGCCGCACCAGGAGGATCCCATGAGCACCATCGAGACCGACGCCGCCCCCGACCGGGCGGAGGCTCCGACGGATCCGTCCGCGCCGGCGGATCCGGGTGCCGCCGGATCCGCGCGCTCCCTCGGGAGCGTGGGACCGATCTTCAGCGTCGGGGGCGCCGTCGACCGGCCGGCCGGCGACCCCGCGGAGGACTTCCACGAGGCGTCGAAGATCACGCGGATCACGCACCCCGGCTGGACCGACGTGCGGTACGCCCACCAGATGGCGCAGGAGGCGCAGGGCGTCGCGGACGCCGGGCCGGGCGGGGCCACCTCCGCGCCGCGGCTCCTCCCGGCGCTGCCCCTCCCGCGCGCGCTCCCGCTGCGGCACGAGCTGGGCGCGACGCTGGCGGCGCGTCGGTCGGCGGAGCCGCGCACGCTCGGGCGGCCGGTCGAGCTGGCCGAGCTCGCCACCGTGCTGCGCCTCGCCTACGGACCGCGCGGCGACGGCACGCCGAGGCGGTTCGTGCCCTCGGGCGGCGGGCTGTACCCGCTCGACCTGCACGTGGTCGCGCGGTCGGTGGTGGGGCTCGAGCCGGGGATCCACCAGCTCGACCCGCTGGAGGAGACGCTCGTCGACGTGTCCGGGCTCGACCGGGACGGACAGCTCGCGCGCTTCCGCCGCGCGGCGCCGTCGCTCATGGCGCCGATCCCGGAGACGGCCGCCGTCACGGTCGTCATCACGGGCAGCTTCGAGCGCTCGCGCTGCAAGTACGGGCTCCGCGGCTACCGGCTCACCCTGCTGGAGGCCGGCCACGTGGGGCAGAACGCGCTCCTGGTCGCGACCGCGCTGGGGCTGCCGGTGCTGGGCTGGGTCGGCTTCGTGGACCACGAGCTCGACGCGGTGCTCGGGCTCGACGGGGTGACGCAGTCGTCCCTCTACGCGATCTCGTTCGGCGGCGCGGATCCGGGTGCCCGGCGGTTCGCCGACGAGGAGGCCTCCCATGACTGACGCGGTGGAGCTCGACGGGATCACCCGCACCTTCGGCCGGACGCGCGCGCTCGACGCCGCCTCCTTCTCGCTCGCGCCGGGGCTCGTGCACGCGCTGCTCGGGCCGAACGGATCCGGGAAGACCACGGCCATCGACATCCTGACCGCGACCCGCCACCCCGACGCGGGCCGTGCACGCGTGCTCGGCCACGACGTGCGGCGCGGCGGGCCCACGGCGGCGCTGGTCGCCGTGATGCCGCAGGCGCTCGCGTTCCCCGAGTACCTCACCGTCCGCGAGGTGCTCGCGCTCGCCCTCGTGCCGCACGCCGCCGCGCTCACGCCGGCCGCGGCCATCGACCGGTTCGACCTCGACCGCCTCGCGTCCCGGCAGACCGGCGGCCTGAGCGGCGGCGAGCGGCGGCGGGTCGCGCTCGCGTGCGTCGTCGGCGCCGGGACGCCCGTCGTGGTGCTCGACGAGCCATCGGCAGCGCTCGACATCCCCGGCCGGGCCGCCGTGCGCGACGCCATCGCCGCGGTCCGCGACTCTGGGCGCACGGTGCTCCTCGCGTCGCACGACATGGAGGAGGTCGCGGCGCTCGCTGACACCGTCGTCTGCCTCGACCACGGGCGCGTGGTCGGCCACTGGACCGCCGCCGACTTCCGCGGGCTGGCCGGCGTCCGTCGGGTCGGCTTCGACGCGACCGCCGCCGAGGCGCGGCGCCTGCGGTCGTCCGGCGCAGTGCCCGAGGCGGGGGAGGAGCCGCGCGGCCTCGAGCGGATCCGGTGGGTCATCGACACCGACCGCTCCGACGTCGTGGCCGGGCTGGTGCTCGCCGCCGTGCCGCAGCCGGGCCTCACGGTCGTCGAGCCGGGGCTCGGCGAGATCGTGGAGCGCGTGCTGGCGGACGGCGCCGACGCGATCCCCGCCGATCCGTCGCGCGCCGAGGATCACGCGGGATGCGCCCGATGACCGCCGCGCCGATCCCGGCCCGCCTCACCGCCGGTCGCCGGGTCGCCATCTACCGCGCCCACGTCGTCAGCGAGCTCGCGCAGAACGCGCGCATGCCCGCCTTCGTGCTCCCGCTCCTCGCGTACCCCGTGCTCATCTACGCGGTCGTCGGCCTGCCGCAGGGCGGCCCGCCGAGCGCGCGGCTCAGCGTGCTGCTCGGCTACGTGCTGTTCTCGGTGCTCGGCACGGTGACGTTCCAGTTCGGCGTCGGCGAGGGAGTCGCCGTGGGAGCGGTGGCTGTTCACGGCGCCGGTGCCCGCGTGGATCCGCCTCGCCGCCAAGCTCACGGTCGCGTGCGTCTTCGGCGTCGTCTTCGTGATCCCGGTGGTCGCGGTCGGCATCCTGGCGGGCGGCGTCCGGGTGGATGCGGCCACGCTCGGTTCGGTCGCGCTCGCCGTGCTGGCCGGTGCCGTGCCCATGGCGCTGCTCGGCCTCGCGATGGGCTACTGGTTCCCCGCCCGCGGCGCGCTCGGCCTCGCCAACCTCGTGTACCTGCCCCTGTCGTTCGCGGGCGGTCTGTTCACGGGCGGCGACACGAGCGGTACGCCGTGGGAGTCGCTCACGGTGCTGCTGCCGACGGGCGCGTGGAGCACGCTGACGAGCGCCGCGGCCCGGCACGACACCGCGGTCATGGGCCTCCCGCTGGTGATCCTCGCGGCGTGGGCGGTGCTGCTCGGCGGCATCACGCTGGCCGGCTACCAGCGCACGCAGTCGGCGAACTTTCGCTGACGCCGGCCCGTGAGCGGGCGCGGCCTGGTGTGTAGCGTGGATCCCGCGCGCCGCCACCGGGCCGCGCCACCGCACCGCACCGCACCGCACCGTCATCCGTCACCGTCGACGAGAGGGAACCATGCCCCAGATCACCACCCCCGTAGCGCTCTTCACCGGCCAGTGGGCCGACCTGCCGCTGGAGGAGGTGGCCCGGCTCGCGAGCGGCTGGGGGTTCGACGCCCTCGAGATCGCCTGCTCCGCGGAGCACCTCGACGTGTGGCGCGCGGCGGAGGATCCCGCGTACCTGCGCGGCCGTCTCGAGATCCTCGAGCGCCACGGCCTCCAGGTGCACGCGCTCTCGCAGCACCTCACCGGCCAGGCCGTGTGCGACGACCCCATCGACTTCCGGCACCAGGCGATCCTGCGCTCCAAGGTGTGGGGCGGCGGCCAGGCCGAGGGCGTGCGCCAGCGCGCGGCGGAGGAGCTCAAGCTGACGGCGAAGGCGGCGGCGGCGCTCGGGGTCACGCGCGTGACGGGCTTCACCGGATCCCGCATCTGGCCGTACGTCGCCATGTTCCCGCCCGTGCCCGAGTCGGTCATCGACGCCGGCTACCAGGACTTCGCCGACCGCTGGAACCCGATCATCGACGTGTTCGACGACGAGGGCGTGCGATACGCGCTCGAGGTGCACCCGAGCGAGATCGCCTACGACTACTGGACGACGAAGCGCACGCTCGAGGCGATCGGCCACCGCCCGGGCTTCGGCCTCAACTGGGATCCGAGCCACATGATGTGGCAGGGCATCGACCCGGTGGGCTTCCTCCTCGACTTCGCCGACCGGATCTACCACGTGCACGCCAAGGACACCCGGGTCACGACCGACGGCCGCGGCGGCCGGCTCGGATCCCACCTCCCGTGGGGGAACCCGCACCGCGGCTGGGACTTCGTCTCGGTCGGCCACGGCGACGTGCCGTTCGAGCGCGCCTTCCGGGCGCTGCGGAGCATCGGCTACGACGGCCCGGTGTCGGTCGAGTGGGAGGATGCGGGGATGGACCGCCTGCACGGAGCCCCCGACGCCCTCGCGCGGGTGCGCTCCCTCCTCTGGCCGACGCCGGACAGCCTCTTCGACTCTTCGTTCGCCAACAACCGCGACGACGCGCCGGGCTCCGCGCCCGCCGACGGCCCCACCGGATCCACCGCGTGACGCTGCGCGACGGCCAGCTGGCCCGCCTCCTCGTCGTCGACGTCGAGACGGGCGCCGAGCGCATGGTCGCCGAGTCGGCCGTGCTGCACATCGAGGCGCCGAACTGGACGCCCGACGGCCGCTGGCTCGTCGTGAACGCCGAGGGCGGGCTCTGGCGGCTGCCCGCGCCCGACGCCGAGGAGCCGGATCCGGACCTCCCCGAGCCCGCGGTCGACTTCCATGCGGTCGACCTCGGCGGCGTGCCGCCCATCAACAACGACCACGTCTTCTCGCCCGACGGCGCGCACGTCTACGTCTCCGGCCGCGACGGCCACCTCTACAGCGTCCTCTGGAACGACGGCGCGGGCGGCGAGGGCCGGCGCATCACGGCTGACCGGGATCCGGCGCTCGGCTTCAAGAACTACCTGCACGGCGTCTCGCCCGACGGGCACGACGCTCAGCGTCATCGGCGGCCAGGTCGACGCGCGCGGCGAGTGGACCACGAACATCCACCTCGTGCCCGTCGACGGCGGCCCCACCACGCAGCTGACCGACGACGGCTACCCCGACGACGGCGCCGAGTTCTCGCCCGATGGCGGCTGGCTCTACTTCAACTCCGAGCGCGGATCCGTGGCTGCGGGCCACGCGCAGCTGTTCACGATGCGCACCGACGGCTCCGACACGCACCAGTTCACCTCCGACGAGCGCGTCAACTGGTTCCCGCATCCGTCGCCCGACGGCGAGCACATCGTCTACCTGTCCTTCCCGCCCGGCACGCTCGGCCACCCGGCCGACCGCGACGTGATCCTCCGCGTCATCGATCGGCAGAGCCACCGCACGCGCGACCTCGCGGCGTTCCCTGGCGGCCAGGGCACCATCAACGTCACCAGCTGGGCGCCCGACTCGCGCCGGTTCGCGTACGTCGCGTACCCGTTCCAGGCGCCGAGCCTGACCTGATCCGGGAGCCCGCGGAGGCCGCGGGGCAGGGCGGACGTCGGAGCGGCCGATCCGCGGAGCGCATGCGCGGGTATTTCCCCAGGAGTGAGGAGATCCCGCATGGGATCATGGGGGTCCGCGCCACCCGCCGTCCCGATATCCCGTCGGCCTCATTCCCGGAGACCCCCGTGAACATCACCACGACCACCTGGCTCATCACGATCGCCGTCACCATCGCGTTCTTCGTCTACGAGTTCTTCACCCACGTGCGCAAGCCGCACGAGCCCACCATCGGCGAGTCCGCCCGCTGGTCGGTCTTCTACATCGGCCTCGCCCTGATCTTCGGCGTCGGCATCGGCATCACGAACGGCTGGGGCTTCGGCGGCGAGTACTTCGCCGGCTACCTCACCGAGAAGGCCCTGTCGATCGACAACCTGTTCGTGTTCCTGCTGATCATGACCGGGTTCGCCGTGCCCCGGAAGTACCAGCAGAAGGTGCTGATGATCGGCATCGTCATCGCCCTGATCATGCGCGCCGGCTTCATCGCGCTGGGCGCCGCGCTCATCGAGAACTTCTCCTGGGTCTTCTACATCTTCGGTGCGCTGCTGTTCGTGCTCGCGTACCAGCAGCTGAAGGGCGACCACGGCGGCAACGCGGCGGACAACATGTTCGTGCGCATCGCCCGCCGGATCCTGCCCGTCCACGACGAGTTCGTCGGCGACCGCTTCACCACCAAGATCGACGGCAAGCGCTTCGTCACCCCGCTGCTGCTCTGCGTCATCGCGATCGGCTTCGTCGACCTGGTGTTCGCGCTCGACTCGATCCCCGCCATCTACGGCCTCACCAACGAGGCGTACATCGTCTTCACCGCGAACGCCTTCGCGCTGATGGGCCTCCGCCAGCTGTACTTCCTCATCGGCGGCCTGCTCGAGCGCCTGGTGTACCTGTCGCAGGGCCTCGCGGTGATCCTCGCGTTCATCGGCCTGAAGCTCGTGCTGCACGCGATGCACGTCAACGAGCTGCCGTTCATCAACGGCGGCGAGCCGATGCTGTGGGCGCCTGAGATCCCGATCTGGTTCTCGCTCCTGTTCATCGGCGCGACCATCACGGTCGCCACCGTCGCGAGCCTGGCGAAGACCCGCGGCGACAAGCAGAAGAAGGACCGCGCGAGCGTGGACGGCGAGACCGTCACGCGCGCGACGGAGGAGAAGCACTAGCTCCCACCCGCACGATCCGACGGGCCCGGCGCACCACGCGCCGGGCCCGTCGTCGCCCATCGGCTGCGGTGCAAGTTCGCCCATGGTCATTTCATGGCCGCTTCATAGGAACATCCGCATGATGGATCCCGTGACCACCGCAACGCCCTCCGGCTTCCAGCCCGCCGCCGCTCCGCAGCCCCGCCTCACCCGTGCCGACGGGTCGCCCATCCGGGTGCTCGTCGTCGACGACGAGGCGTCCCTCACCGACCTGCTCCAGATGGCGCTCCGCTACGAGGGCTGGCAGATCCGCACGGCCGAGAACGGGCACCAGGCGCTCGCCGCGGCGCGCGAGTTCAAGCCCGACGCCGTGGTGCTCGACATCATGCTGCCGGACCTCGACGGCCTCCAGGTGCTCTCGCGCTTGCGCGCCGACGCCGAGGACATCCCCGTGCTGTTCCTCACCGCGAAGGACTCGCTCGACGACCGCCTCGCCGGGCTCACCGCGGGCGGCGACGACTACGTCACCAAGCCGTTCAGTCTGGAGGAGGTCGTGGCCCGGCTGCGCGGCCTCATCCGCCGCTCGACGCTCGTGGTCAGCGACACCGTCGACCCGGTGATCCGCGTCGGCGACCTCACCCTCGACGAGGACAGCCACGAGGTCGCCCGCGCCGGCGACCCCATCGAGCTCACCGCCACCGAGTTCGAGCTGCTGCGCTACCTGATGCGGAACCCGCGCCGCGTGCTGAGCAAGCTGCAGATCCTCGACCGGGTCTGGAGCTACGACTTCGGCGGCAAGTCGAGCGTGGTCGAGATCTACATCTCCTACCTGCGGCGCAAGATCGACGCCGGCCGGAACCCGATGATCCACACCGTGCGCGGCAGCGGCTACATGCTCAAGGCCGCGGAGTGACCCAGCCGCCGGCCACGCAGCCGCCGGCCACCCAGCCGCCGGCCACCGAGCGGCACGGCACCGCGCCGCTGCGCGATCGGCTGACGGCCGCCGCGCGCGGGATGACCCTGCGTCGCCGCCTCGTCCTCAGCGTCGTGGGGCTGCTGGCGCTCGCGAGCATCTTCATCGGCACCGTGAGCATCCTGGCGCTGCGGACGTCGCTGATGCAGCAGGTCGACCAGCAGCTGGAGGCCACGGCGGCACGCTCGCAGGACTTCGTCGACCGCGAGCCGGGCGGCTACGGCAGCTTTCCCGGGGCGCCCGGTGGGCTCGGCGCGTTCGGGCAGCAGGTCGGCACGATCAGCGCGACCATCATCGACGGCGTCGTGTCCGGCGGCTACATCGCGGACCGCTCCGCCGCCCAGGGCGAGCCCGGCGGCGCGGGCGCTGTGGAGCTGACCCAGCGCCAGAGCGAGCAGCTGCAGAGCGTGCCCACCGACGGCGTCCCGCGCACGGTCGACCTCGGCGGCGCGCTCGGCAGCTACCGGCTCGTCGGCCAGACCTCGTCCTCCGGCGCGACCATCGTCACCGGGCTGCCGACGAAGCCCGCCGACGACGTGGTCGAGCAGCTCATCCTCGTGATCACGGTGGTCGCCGCCATCACGCTGGCGCTCGCCGCGCTCCTCGGCACGCTCATCGTGCGCCGGGCGCTGCGTCCGCTCGACCGGGTCGTCGACACGGCGACCCACGTGGCGGCGCTGGAGCTCGACCGCGGCGACGTCGCGCTCGAGGCGCGCGTGCCCGCATCCGACACCGACGAGCGCACCGAGGTCGGCCGCGTGGGCGCCGCGCTCAACGGACTGCTCGGGCACGTCGCCGCGGCGCTGTCGTCGCGGCAGGCGAGCGAGGCGAAGGTGCGGCGGTTCGTGTCGGACGCGAGCCACGAGCTGCGCACGCCGCTCGCCTCCATCCGCGGCTACGCCGAGCTCACGCGTCGCGGGCCGCACCAGCTGCCCGAGGACGTCACGCACTCGCTGTCGCGCATCGAGTCGGAGTCGGTGCGCATGACCACGATCGTCGAGGACCTCCTGCTCCTCGCGCGACTCGACGAGGGGCGCGAGCTGGAGTCGGATCCGATCGACCTCACGCGCATCCTCCTCGACACGGTCGGCGACGCGAGCGCCGCGGGCCCGGACCACGACTGGGACCTCGACCTGCCGGACGGCTCCGTGACCGTCCCCGGCGACGACGCGCGGCTCCGCCAGGTGGTCGTCAACCTGCTCGCCAACGCCCGAACGCACACCCCGGCCGGCACGCGCGTCGTCACGTCGCTCGCGGTGGAGGGCGCGGGTCCGGATGCGCATACCGTGATCCGCGTCACCGACGACGGCCCCGGCATCCCGCCCGCCCTGCAGGAGACCCTGTTCGAGCGCTTCGTGCGCGGCGACGGATCCCGTGCCCGGACGACCGGCGGCACGGGCCTCGGCCTGGCCATCGCGCAGGCCATCGTGTCGGCGCACCACGGCGCGGTGTGGGTGGAGTCGGAGCCGGGCCGCACGGTCTTCGGCGTGCGGCTGCCGGTGGTGCGGCGTGCGGGCGAGGCGCGGGATGCGTCGGGTCCGCCCGCCGATGCGCCGTCCGACCGCTGGGCGCCGCCCTCGGGTGCGCCCGTCGCGGACCGGCCCGGTCCGCCCGGCGGCAGCTGACATGGATCCCGTCCGCCGCCTCATGTTCTGGCTGCGCGTGCCGTTCGTCGCGGACGCGGCGCTCGTCGTCATCGGGATCGCGCTGCTGGTCGGCGGCGACGGGGTCGGCTGGTGGGTGCTCGTGTTCGCCGGGCTGCGCGCGGTCGTCGGCGTGGTGGCGGTCGTGTGGATCGCGCCGCGGATGATCGCGCGGCTCGGCACCGGCGCCGAGCCCGAGGAGCCCGGCACCGACCCGGCCCGCCCGGACGCGGGACCCGCCCGTCGCTAGGCTGGACCCCTGATCCGGGCGCCCGAGCCGCGGATCGAGAGGGTCGTCATCGTGAGCGCAGAGCCAGCCGTCGTCGAGCCAGCGGAGCCCGCGGGCGGCATCCGCGTGCGACGCGCGCGCACCGGCGACGTGCCCCGCATCCAGCAGCTCGTCGAGCCGCTCGTGATGGAGGGGATCCTCCTCGGCAAGGACCTCGTGGTGCTCTACGAGAACGTGCAGGAGTTCCGGGTCGCGGTCGACGCGGCCGGCGAGGTCGTCGGTTGCGGCGCGCTGCACGTGATGTGGGAGGACCTCGGCGAGATCCGCACCCTCGCCGCCTCCCCGCACACGCGCGGCACCGGCGTCGGCCACGCGCTGCTCGAGCGCCTCGAGGACGACGCCCGCGAGCTCGGCCTCAGCCGCCTGTTCTGCCTGACCTTCGAGGTTGGCTTCTTCTCGCGCCATGGGTACCACGAGGTCGCGGAGTCGATCATCGCGCAGGAGATCTACTACGAGATGCTCCGCTCGCACGACGAGGGCATCGCCGAGTTCCTCGACCTCTCCCGCGTCAAGCCGAACACCCTCGGCAACACGCGCATGCTCAAGGCGCTCTGACCCTCCCAGGTCCTGGCCGCTGCCGCCCCGCATCCCCTGAGGGAGGAGAGCGGCGGGCGCGCCGACCGGGCCGGGCGGGCGCGCCGACCGTAGCCTGTGCTCATGTCCTCGACCTCGACCTCGCCCGGAGGCCGCCCGTCCGCGGCCGTATACCGCCGTCGCCGTCTGCTCGCGCTCCTCGTCGTGGTGGCCGTGATCGCGGTCGTCGTGATCATCGTGTCCAACCTGGGCCGCGGCACGGCCGACACCGCAGCTCCCGGTGCGACGCCCACCGCGGATGCGGCCCCCGACGCCGCCGCGCCGGCTGACCCGGATCCCACCCCGAGCGCCACCGCGAGCGCCGGCACAGAGACGAACGCCGACGGATCCTGCGCCGCGGGCCAGCTCACCGTCACCCCCGTCACCGACGCCGCCTCCTACAAGGCGGGCGTGCTGCCCAAGCTCTCCTTCACCGTGACGAACACGGGCATGGAGCCCTGCACCGCGAACCTCGGGACGACCACGCAGGTGTTCACGATCTCGAGCGGATCCGACGTCTACTGGAAGTCGACCGACTGCCAGACGGGCGCCGAGGACGCGCAGGTCGAGCTGGCCGCGCGGACCCCGCAGACGTCGTCGCCGTTCGAGTGGTCGCGCCAGCGGTCGTCCACCACGACCTGCGAGGAGAAGCAGCGCCCGGCCGTGCCCGCCGGCGGCGCGACCTACACGCTGTCGGTCGAGGTGGCCGGCGTTAAGAGCGCCGAGCCGAAGTCGTTCCTGCTGTACTGACGCGCGCGGCGACCCGCGGCCATGTGCGTACATGACCACGGTTCTCGATTGGATGCATCCATTGCAATCCATGCATGCGTCTGTCATCCTGGTGCTCCACCGACGTTAGGACGCATCATGACCGATACCACCGAGACCCACGCCGAGCACACCGTCGCCGAGCACCAGCACGGCGCCGACTGCGGTCACGAGACCGTCACGCACGAGGACCACGTGGACTACGTCCACGACGGCCACAAGCACGCCGAGCACGGCGACCACTACGACGAGCACTGATCCGACGCGCGACGACGCGCGCGGATCGAGACGGGGACCCGGCCATGAGGCCCGGTCCCCGTCGCCGTCTCCGCGCCGGGCCGCGTCTCCGCCTCGCCCTAGGATCTTTGAGGTGACCTATCCACCCCCCGGCTTCGAGCAGGCCGCCGACCTCTTCAAGGCGCTGTCCTCGCCGTCGCGCCTCGGCCTCATCGGTTTGCTGGCGTCCCGGAAGTTGAGCGTGTCGGAGCTAGTCGAGGAGTCGGGGCTGTCCCAGCCGCTGGTCTCCCAGCACCTGCGCGTGCTGCGGTCGGCGGGTCTCGTGAACGTCGAGCGCGACGGGCGCATCGCCCGCTACGAGGTGGCGGACACGCACGTGACGCACGTGGTGGACGACGCCGTGGCGCATGTGCGCGAGCACGTGGTCGGATCCGTCGACGCGGGCTGAGCACCCCCCTCCGGCTGGGCCCCGGCTCGGGCCCGGCAGGCGGCTCGGGCCCGGCCGGGTCAGAACGCCTCGTCGAGCTCCTTCTCCCGCTCGCTCTTCGCGAGGGAGAACGCACGGCCCAGCGCGGAGAACAGCGGGCCCCACTCGGCGTCGACGATCTGCGTGAAGCCGAGCCGCCGGGCCTCCGCCGCGCGCTGCGGCGCCGACGTGACGCCGCGGATCTCTCCCGCGAGGCTGATCTCGCCGAACGCCGCGAGGTCGTGGGGCATGGCCTTGCCGTTGACGGCGGAGACGAGCGCGACGGCGATGGCGAGATCCGCGGCGGGCTCGGTGAGGCGGACGCCGCCGACCGTGGAGACGTAGACGTCGCGATCCGAGAGCCGCACGTTGGCGCGCTTCTCGAGCACGGCCAGCAGCATGGCGACGCGCGACGCATCCACCCCGTTGACCACGCGGCGCGGCTGCGGCGCCTTCGTGTCGACGACGAGCGCCTGCACCTCGACGGGCAGAGCGCGGCGGCCCTCCATCGCGACGGTGACGCACGTGCCGGAGACCGAGTGCACACCGCGCGAGAGGAACATGCCGCTCGGATCCGGCACCTCGACGATGCCGTCGCCCGCCATCTCGAAGCAGCCGACCTCGTCGGTGGGGCCGAAGCGGTTCTTGAGCGCGCGGATGAAGCGGAGCGACGTCTGCCGGTCGCCCTCGAACTGGCACACGACGTCGACGAGGTGCTCGAGGAGCCGGGGGCCGGCGATGGAGCCGTCCTTGGTGACGTGGCCGACGAGGAGCAGGGGCAGGTCGCGCTCCTTGCAGACGCGGATGAGCGTGACGGCGACCTCGCGCACCTGGCCGGGGTGGCCGGGCAGGCCGTCGGACGTGCTGCTGGAGACGGTCTGCACGGAGTCGACGATGAGGAGGTCGGGCGCGACCTGCTCGATGTGGCCGAGGATCGTGCCGAGGTCGGTCTCGGCCGCGATCATGAGCGACTCCTGCAGCCCGCCCGTGCGCTCGGCGCGCATGCGCACCTGGGCGACCGACTCCTCGGCCGTCACGTAGAGGACCTTCGCGCCCTTCGCGGCGGCGCGCGCGGCGACCTCGAGCAGCAGCGTGGACTTGCCGACGCCGGGCTCGCCGCTCATGAGGATGGCGGCGCCCGGCACGATGCCGCCGCCGAGCACGCGGTCGAGCTCGCCGACGCCGCTCGGCATGTGGCTGGCGGACGCGGTGCCGACGTGCATGATCGACCGCGCCTGGCTGGATCCGGCGGGTGTGAGCGTGGTGACCCGGCCGGCCGCCGCGGGCGTCTGCGACACCTCGGCGACGGTGTTCCAGCTCTGGCACTCGGCGCACCGCCCGACCCACTTCGGGGTGGTCCACCCGCACTCCGAGCAGCGGTACGTGGAGTGGATGCGGGCCATGCGGGGGACTCTACCGGGGGCCTCCGACATGCCCGGACGCCCCGGTCGCCGACGGTCGGGGCCGGGCGCTGGTGTACTGGGTCATGACGTTGGTGACACTCGGGCCGCGGGCGTGAGCCCGTGGCTTGAGTGGATTCGTTCAGTGTTGTAGTGCTCGATGAAGGGGTCAAGCGCGTCGGCCCGGTGTTGGTTGCTGGTGAAGGGTTGCCGGTAGGCCCACTCGGTCGCGAGGGTCCGGTTGAAGCGCTCGACCTTGCCGTTCTGCCAGGGGCAGTGCGGGCGGATGAACTTCTGCCGCGCGCCCAGGTCCTGGACGGCGTTCTTGAACGCGGTCGAGTGCCGGTAGGCGAACGCGTTGTCCGTGATGACCCGCTCGATCCGGGTGATCCCATGCCCGGCGAAGTACGCCGCTGCGCGGGTCAGGAACCCGGCCGCGGTCGCGCCTTTCTCATCGGGATGGATCTCCGCGTAGGCGAGACGGGTGTGGTCATCGACCGCGGCATGGACGTAATCGAACCCGATCCCGCGGCCGCGGACCTGCTCGCTGCGCCCGTGGACCCGCCAGCCGCCTCCGTCCGGGATCCTCCCGAGCTTCTTCACGTCCACGTGGATCAGATCACCCGGATGCTCGTGCTCATACCGGTGCGCCGTTGACCGGGATGCCCGGATCACCGCCCCGGTTACAGGGTCCAACCATGCCAACGGCGGCGCCCCGTGCCGGCGCAGGATCCGGGAGATCGTACGGGATGGAACACCTGTCACCGGCGCCAGCCGCGCAGGACCCGCCCGCAACTGGGCCCGCGCTTCCAGCACGGCCCGTTCCCGCTCCGGGCTCGTTCGCCTCGGTACTGACCGGGGCCGCGATGACCGATCCGTCAGCCCTCGCAGCCCCTCGGCACGGAACCGGTTCACCCATCGATGCGCGCACTGCCGCGACACCCCCAGCTCCCGCGCGACGTGCGCGACCGGCCGACGATCCTCCACCACCCGCCGCACGAGGAGAACCCTCCCGTGAACCGTCAGACGAGCATTACCGTGGGACATCGAGGCCTCCTGGCGATGGTTGAACTGAACAGCTCCATCAAGCCAGGAGGCCTCTTCACACGCCCCGAAGTGTCACCAACGTCATGGCCGAGTACATCTAGCGCGTGGCCGTCTTCGCCACCCCGGGCGAGTTCACCGAACGCGTGCTCGAGGTCGTGGCCGAGATCCCCTCGGGCCGCGTCATGACCTACGGCGACGTCGCCGCCGTCTTCGGCCGCCGCGGCGCCCGCACCGTCGGCATGGTGCTGCGCTACCACGGCGCCGGGCTGCCCTGGTGGCGCGTGCTCCGGGCCGGCGGGCACCCGCCGACCGGGCTCGCGGACGAAACCCGGCCCCGCTACGAGTCCGAGGGCACGCCGCTCCTCGATGCCCCGACCGACGCCGGGTACCGCGTCGACCTCGAGGCGGCCCGCTGGTTCCCGTGATCCGCTGAGGGCAGGCGCTCGACTGTCCCCTCCCCGCCCGTCCGCCTGGCGGCCGAACGAGGATCATGCTGCGGGACTATCGTCGGGGCCTCGCGGCCGATGCGCGGCCGGGGCGGCTCCGCTGGACTGGGACCATGCCCCGTCGCCCGTCCGTGCGCTCCCTCGCCGCCGCCCCGCTCGCCGTCCTGCTCGTGCTGCCCCTCGCCGGCTGCGGCGCCGCGAGCACCGTCGGCGGGATGACCACGCCGACGGATGCGCGCATCTACGCCACGGCGGCGGACGCCGACGGCCGGATCCCCGCATGGATCCCCGCGGACGCCACGGACGTCCGCATCAAGACCTCGCTCCGCGGCGAGGGTGCGATCCTCGAGTTCCGCTCCGCGACGCCGGCCGACCGGCTGGGCTGCGACGCGGCGCCCGTCGACGCTCCCGCGCCGTCCGTGCAGGACACCTGGTGGCCGGATCCGTCCCCCGCCGCGGCCATGACGTGCGGCGACGGCTGGCTGGCCGCCGCGGACGGCGACGCCGTGCACGCGTGGCTGCCGAAGGGCTCCCCCGCGCTCGACCTCTGATCGTGCAGGGACCGGACGAGACGCGGCCCGGGCGCCTCCCCATCGGGAGGCACCCGGGCCGCGACCGCGCGCCCGTGCATCCGCGCTAGATGTACTCGGCCATGACGTTGGTGACACTTCGGGGCGTGTGAAGAGGCCTCCTGGCTTGATGGAGCTGTCTAGTTCAACCATCGCCAGGAGGCCTCGATGTCCCATCGCTAATGCCCGGTTGACTGTTCATGGTCGGCTTCTCCTCGTTCGTCGGGTAGTCGAGGATCGTCGTCCGGTGTCGCATGTGGCTCGCGAGCTCGGGGTGTCGCGTCAGTGCGCGCATCGGTGGGTGGCCCGGTTCCGTCAGGAGGGTGTCGCGGGGCTCGCGGATCGGTCCTCGAGACCACGGTCGATGCCGGCGAGGACGAGTCCGGAACAGGAAGGCGCCGTGCTGGCTGCGCGCGCGGAACTTCGGTTCGGGCCCGCCCGGCTGGCTCCGGTGACGAGCGTTCCGGCCCGCACGATCTCCCGCATCCTGCGCCGGCACGGGGCGCCGCCGTTGGCATGGTTGGACCCCGTCACCGGGGCCGTGATCCGGGCATCCCGGTCAACGGCGCACCGGTATGAGCACGAGCATCCGGGTGATCTGATCCACGTGGACGTGAAGAAGCTCGGGAGGATCCCGGACGGAGGCGGCTGGCGGGTCCACGGGCGCAGCGAGCAGGTCCGCGGCCGCGGGATCGGGTTCGATTACGTCCATGCCGCGGTCGATGACCACACCCGTCTCGCCTACGCGGAGATCCATCCCGATGAGAAAGGCGCGACCGCGGCCGGGTTCCTGACCCGCGCAGCGGCGTACTTCGCCGGGCGCGGGATCACCCGGATCGAGCGGGTCATCACGGACAACGCGTTCGCCTACCGGCACTCGACCGCGTTCAAGAACGCCGTCCAGGACCTGGGCGCGCGGCAGAAGTTCATCCGCCCGCACTGCCCCTGGCAGAACGGCAAGGTCGAGCGCTTCAACCGGACCCTCGCGACCGAGTGGGCCTACCGGCAACCCTTCACCAGCAACCAACACCGCGCCGACGCGCTTGACCCCTTCATCGAGCACTACAACACTGAACGAATCCACTCAAGCCACGGGCTCACGCCCGCGGCCCGAGTGTCACCAACGTCATGACCCAGTACAGCTAGCGCCCGCTCCCCCGGCCCACTCACCCGATCGGTAGGAACCCCCTTTGTCCAAGAGCATCGAAGTCAACGACCTGAACGTCTACTACGGCAAGTTCAAGGCGGTCGAGGACGTCAACCTGCGGATCGAGCCGCGCACCGTGACCGCGTTCATCGGCCCGTCCGGCTGCGGCAAGTCCACGTTCCTCCGCACGCTCAACCGCATGCACGAGGTGATCCCCGGCGCGTACGTCGAGGGCGAGGTGCTCGTGGACGGCAACGACCTCTACGGCCCCGGCGTCGACCCGGTGCTCGTGCGCCGCCAGGTCGGCATGGTCTTCCAGCGGCCGAACCCGTTCCCCACCATGTCGATCCGCGACAACGTGCTCGCGGGCGTCAAGCTCAACAACCGCAAGATCTCCAAGTCGGACGCGGACGCGCTCGTCGAGCAGTCCCTGCAGGGCGCCAACCTCTGGAACGAGGTGAAGGACCGCCTGGCCCTCCCCGGATCCGGCCTCTCCGGCGGCCAGCAGCAGCGCCTCTGCATCGCGCGCGCCATCGCGGTGCAGCCCGACGTGGTGCTGATGGACGAGCCGTGCTCCGCGCTCGACCCCATCTCCACGCTCGCCATCGAGGACCTCATCGAGGAGCTCAAGGCGCAGTACACGATCGTGATCGTGACCCACAACATGCAGCAGGCCAGCCGCGTCTCGGACCGCACGGCATTCTTCAACATCGCCGGCACCGGCAAGCCCGGCAAGCTCATCGAGTACGACGACACCACCACCATGTTCTCCAAGCCCAGCGTGCAGGCCACCGAGGACTACGTGAGCGGCCGCTTCGGCTGATCCGCCGCCCGCACGGAGAAGGCCCCGCATGCTCTGGAGGATGCGGGGCCTTCTGCGTGCCGTGGGTGCGCGGCGCCGATCAGGTGCTGGTGACCGCCACGATGGGCTCGGTCGTGGGCTGCTCGGATCCGCCGTCGGGCTCGACCGTGATGGCCACGGTGTCGCCGGGCGTGTAGCTGCCCTCGAGCACGGCGTGACCCGCACCGTCCTCCTCCGGCATGACGCCGGCGGAGACGGGGCCGGACGCGCCGACGTACCACATCTGGAGCACGCGGCCCTCGGGCAGCGGCGACGCGTCGTTGAGCACGACCGCCGTCTTCGCCTCGGAAGCGGAGAAGTAGACCGTGGCCGTGCCGCCGCCGACGACGTCGCGCTTGTCGATGACGACGTCGGACGCCGTGGTGACCCGTTCGTACGCCGAGGCGACGGGCGCCTGAGATGTGTCGGGGCCGCCCGTGTTCGTGCCGACGACCACGCCGCCCACGACGAGCACGACGGCTGCCGCGGCGACGCCGATGATGGCGCCCGGCTTGCGGAACCAGCGCTCGGAGGCGCGGGCGGATGCGGATCCGAGGCGCCCGCGAGGAGCGGACGACGCCGGAACGGCTGCATCGGGGACGGCATCGGAGGACGCCGCCGGACGCAGCGGGGTGACGGGCGCGGGGCGACGCGCGTCGTCCGTCACGGCGGACGGAGCGGCGAGCGGCGGGAGCTGCGGCGTGACGTCGAGCATGGCCATGATGTCGACCTTGAGGCGCGGCGAGGGAGCCACCGGCTCGGTCGTCCAGGCGAGGTCGGCCGCGGTGGCCCGCAGCTCCTCCACCTCGGCGCGCAGCACAGGGTCGCGCTCGAGGAGCGCCTCGACCTCGGCGGCCTCCTCGGCGTCGACGGCGCCGAGCGCGTACGCCGCGGTCAGCATGCGGATGTCGTCGTCGGTGGTCATGATGCGACCCCCATCTCGTCGCGCAGGCGGATCATGCCGTCGCGCAGACGTGTCTTCACGGTGCCGATGGGCACGTCGAGCATCGACGCGACCTCGCTGTGGCTGTAGCCGCCGTAGTAGGCGAGGGAGACGGCCTGGCGCTGGATCTCGGTGAGCTTCGTCATGGCCTTCGTGACCCTCTCGTGCTCGATGCTGATCTCGACGGTCTCGGACACCTGGTCGTAGCCGTGCTCGTGGTCGCGGATGCCGATGCGGACGTCACGATCGCGGCTGGACTGGGAGGCGCGCACGCGGTCGACCGCGCGGCGGTGGGCCATGGTGAGCACCCACGTAGTCGCTGCGCCCTTGGCCGGGTCGAAGCGGGAAGCGGATTGCCAGATCTCCAGGAAGATCTCCTGCGTGACCTCCTCCGACTGCGCGTGGTCGACGAGGAGTCGACGGACGAGTCCGAGGACACGGGGCGCGAGCTGGTCGTAGAGCTCCGAGAAGGCGCGCCTGTCGCCCTGGGCGACGCGGCCGAGGAGGGCCTCCTTCGACTCGGGGTCCGCCGGCCCGGGGAGGTGGGGACGCTCGATCGATGAAGGCACGAGCCCCAGCATCCCAGACCCGGGTGCGAACCGCATGCAGGCAGGGCGGGGCCCGCCTGGCCGGGGTGGTGCTGCGGGGAGGTCATGTGGCGCTTCCGGTAGTGATGCGGCGGGATGGGGAGCCGGCCTGCGGGTGTGCGGAGCCCCGCATCAGCCGGGATCTCGCTCTGCGGGACATCTGGGATGGCCGGGCGGCCTGCCACGCGGGCAGGACCCGACCGATGCGGGTCGCACCCTCACGGGTGACGGATGCGAGGCGGGTGAGCGCCTCACGATGACTCTTCGTCGCGGAGCGCGTCACGGATTGGTCACAGGCTGTGGGGATCCGGCAGCCCGACGAGGCCGGCTCGGCCGCTCGCACATGGGCCGTCCCTCCGGCGAGGAGGGGAAGGGAGATGAGGAGCCGGGCCGCAGGACGCCTCTCGGCGCGAGGCCGCTCGTAGCGGCGAATATTGGTACCCGGGAGTACTGCGGCCCGACCAGGATCCACTGTAACCGAGTCGGCGCGGGCTGTCCTCCCGGGGGTCGCGCTCACAGCGAACGGGCGGATCGGGCCCGCGAGGCGGATCAGGCGGGTCAGTCGAGCCGGTCGCCCCGCCAGAGCCGCGCGCACTGCACGAGGTCGGCCGCCATCTGCGAGAGGCGGAGGGCGCGCGTGGTCAGGTCGCCGGCGCGCTCCGGCGACGCCGTCGCGTCGAGGTCGTCGGCGACGCTCGTGGCACCGAGCGCGGCCAGCCGGCTGAACGCGCCCGCGCGGTCGAGGGCCACGGCGAAGTCGCCCGTGAAGAGCCCGCGGAGGATGCTGTCGGCGAGCTCGACGATCTCCGCTGGCCCCGTGGGCGCAGTGGCACCGGCGACCACCGGGTCGATGGTCGTGGCCACGTCGGTGCCGCGCTGGTAGAGGAGGCTGATACCGTCGGGATCCTGCCGGATGAGCGCACGCATGAGGTACAGCCGCCAGAGCGCGCCCGGGAGGCTGCGGGGGCTGGCGCGGGACCAGAGCTCGGCGACCGCGTCGATGCCGTGCTCGTCGGTGTACGCGATGAGGCGCTCGACGACCGCCGGGTCGGGATCCGCCCGCACGCATGCCAGCAGCGCCGACGCGGTCTCGTGGGCCACGCGGCTGATCGTGGCGGGGTCGTCGCCGCCGAGCATGCTCTCGAACTTGGCCCCGGAGAACTTCGTGGGCTTGTGGTAGTCGCGGGACATCCCCGCAAGCGTACGCCGGGCGTGCGCTCCCGACCGGGCGCGCGATGTCGGCGCACCGGTGCCCCGCGGGGCATCGCGCGAGGTCGACCGGCTCCGGGACGGCCACCGCCCATCCCGTAGCATCGGGGTCACGGGCCTCTAGCTCAGTTGGTAGAGCAAGGGACTTTTAATCCCTGGGTCGTCGGTTCGAGCCCGACGGGGCCCACCGCCGTCGATCGACCGGCCGGCTCGATGCCGGCGGACGGGATCACCCCCGGCCGCCCCGGTCCAGCACCAGGAACGGCGGCGTGCGGTAAGAGGAACCTCAGCGGGGTGCGCATCGCCACCGCGTGGATCGCCAGCGACGCGGCGATGGCGACGACGCTCACCACGAGCGGCAGCAGGTACGGCATCGCACCCGACGCCTCGAAGCCGACGGCGTCGAGCACGGCGCAGGCCGCGGCGATCACGAGGACGTGGGCGACGTAGATCGGCAGCGTGTTCCGCCCGAGGAAGCGCAGGGGGCGCACCAGCCGCGTGCGCGCGAGCAGGGCCGCCCACAGCACGCCGACCGCCATCGCGAGGCACGACACGAGCAGCAGCACGCCGGGGACGCCGCTGATGCCGGTCAGCTCCACGGCCACGCCCGCCGCGCCGAACGCGACCAGGGCAGCCGCCGCGGCGACCGGCCGCGGTCGGGAGGCGACGCGGAACACCAGGTCCTTGGCGTGCAGCCCGATGAGGAAGAAGACGAGGTACTTCGCCATGCCGTCCCAGCTGAGGCTGCCGATGCGCAGCACGCTCAGGAAGAGCGCCGACACGACGGCCGCGCCCGTCAGCTGGATCCACGGCGGCACCCGCCCGTGCGCCGCCTTCGCCAGCACGAGGAACACGGCGAGCGCGTGCAGGAACCACAGTCCCGTCGCGGGGAACACGAACGCGAGCAGCAGCGCCCTCGGGTCGCCCTCGTGCGGGCGGGAGTCGAGCGGCACCACCGAGAAGTAGAGGAAGCGCAGCACCGACCAGATCGCGAGCGCCCACACGAGGATCGCGATGCGGGAGTTCCAGAGCTCCGCCCAGGAGCGGCGCACGGCGGATCCCGCGAGGAGCCCCGAGGCGAGGAAGAAGATCGGCATGCGGAAGGTGACGAACGCGCTGTTGACGGTCGCCCAGACCGGTGAGGCGAGGTCCTCCTGCATCAGCAGGAGGCCCGCATGGAAGAGCGCCACCAGCAGGATGGCCATCGCCCTGGCCGCATCCCCCAGTCCGCGCGCGCAGCAGTGACCGTCGTTCCGTCTCCCCCAGACATGCTCGGCACCGTATCGGGTCGATGTGTCGGGGTCGTGTCGGGCGGGAGCGGCCGCACGCGGATCCAGTGGTGATCCCAGTGGTCGGCCGATGGGGATGCCCGCGCATGTCGGCCCGGCTGCCGCGCGGACGCGTCGGCCCCCGAACGGGGGTGGCCGGCGGATGCCACCACGGACAGGGATCGACCGTACGGTTCTCGCGTGGGGAAATACGGATTCCGGGAGCGCGCGCGTGCGCGATCGGCGTGGCGGATCGCCGGCTGGTCAGCGGCCGCGGTCGCCGCCGCGTGCTCGGTCGCCCTGGTGATCGCGGCGATGGGCAGCGGCGCGGAACCCGTCGAGAACGCGGGCGCCGTCGCGGAGTCCGGCTACGTCTCCGGGCCCGGCACCACGATCGCGCCGGTGGCGCCGCTGGACCTCCCCGAGGATCCCGCGGTCCTCATGTTCGGCGACTCCTTCATCCTCGGTCACGGCATCGAGACGTCGGGGAGGCCCACCTATCCCGAGCTCCTCGCCGAGCGCGAGGGCTGGAGCGACGTGCGCCTGAACGCGGCGGTGGGGACGGGCTTCGCCGCCACCTCCGATCAGCCGGCGTACCCGGATCGCCTGGCCGCGATGGGCGACGACTTCACGCCCGACCTCGTCGTCCTCCAGGGCAGCGTCAACGACATCAAGCCCGGCGAGGCCGCGGTGCGCAGCGGCGTGACCCGCGTCCTCGCCGACATCGCCGAGCGCTGGCCCGACGCCCAGACCGTGATCATCACGCCAATGACGGGCGTGCAGAGCTACGAGAAGCTCGCGTCCGCATACACCGGGCCCGCGCTCGGCAAGGCGCACGTCATCGACGCCACGGGGCCCGAGAGCTGGCTGCCCGTCGACCGGCCGGACCTCCGCACAGAGGATGAATGGCACCCCAGCGCCACGGGGCACGAGGTCATCGCGGCTGGGATGCAGACGTCCCTCGCGGCTCTCGCCGACTGACCCCGGCGCCGAGGAGTCGGCGCAGCGCGCGGCTCGTCCGGTCAGCCAGCCGGCGCCGCGGCAGCCGCCGGGGCGGACCCCGTTCCCGGGTCGGTGAGCGGACGGCCGAAGCCGTCGACGCTGCGGGTGCCCCGATCCGTGACGACCGAGGCGAAGGGCGTGTCGGGGTTGTTGGGCAGGGACGGGCGCTCGACGCGGGTGTCGCGCGCGAACGCGCCCACCACGACGACGCGCTGCGACGGGTACTTGCTCGGGGTCATGAACATGGTGCCGCGGCCGACGAACGTGTCCTGGGCGAGCCGCCCGCCCTGGTCGACGAGGCCGACGCCGATGCCGTGCGCGCCGAGGTCGCCGCCGGTCACGATGTTGTAGCCGACGACGGTGGCCCCGACGCCCGCCCCGATCTCCAGCTGGTACCCGCCCGCGCCCGAGTTGCCCTCGAGGCGCATGCCGTTGATGCCGAGCTCGGAGACCATGGACGACGCGTTGCTCGTCGGGATGGCGACGAAGCCGCGCGCCGCCTTGTTGCCGGCGCCGCAGCCGATGACGCGCGTGTTCTCGAAGCGCGCGTTGGTGGAGGCGATGCGGATCCCGCCCGCCGTGCAGTTCACGATCTCGGTGTCGCGCATGACGATGTCGATGGCGTTGACGCCGTCGCAGTCGACGCCCCAGGTGCCCGCGGTGATCACGCGCAGGCCCTCGATGACGTTCGCGTAGGAGTACTCATCGCTGGCCGCGGTGAAGGCCGCGCGGGCGAAGAAGACCCCCGCGCCGCCGGTGGCGTTCAGCTCGATGTCGGTGATCCGGCAGTGCAGCAGGGAGCGCAGGTACAGCCCGTGGCGGCCCGTGCGCGTGCCCGTGATGCTGAAGCCGGTGAGCGACACCGTGGCCTTGTTGTTCGCGGCGGGCCCGGCGTCGGCGCCGATCTTGCCCTGCACCTTGAACACGTCGCCCGTGGATCCCGCGATCTGCCGGATGGTGGTGACGCGCCGCCCGTAGCCTTCGATCGAGATGGCCGGGTACCCGTAGGGCGCTCCCGAGAGGGGCTGCTTGGGCCACGTGGCGCTCGAGTAGTCGATGCCGGTGGACGTGACGCGGATCTCGCACGGCGGCAGGATCCCGCGCCCGCCGGTCTTCTGCAGCGCCGCGAAGAACGCGGCCATCGCCTTCGTGTGGTCCGCGGCCGACGGCACGAAGCCGAACTGCTCCGGGTAGTAGACGCGCGACTGGTCGCCCACGACGGCGGCGGATGCGGGCGGTGCGACGGCAGGCGCCGCGACGACGGCCGCGCCCGCTGTGGCGCCGACGGCCGCGAGGAAGACGGAGCGGCGGCCGACGAGCGGCGGCCGCTCGGCGGGGACCGGGGCGTGCTGGGCGAGGGCCTCGGCGGCCAGGTCGGGAGTGGGCGCGTGGGCGCGTGCGCGTGAGCGGGACAAGGGGGAGCCTTCCGGGTGGGCCGTGCTGACGGGCGCGGTCGCGACGTCGATCCGCTCCCCCGAGCACCGGACGCCCCACGCTGGATACGACACAGGGTGCGTCCTGGTGCCGCCCGGAGCGTACCCCCAGTTCGGGGAGGCGCGACGGCGGTGTCCACCGGTCCCGATCCGCAGCAGCTCGGGGAACCGGCCTCCTCCTCGCCTGCGAGGCCGCCGCCGCCGATGCGATGTCGGGGAGGGGGAGGTCGCGGTCCGGCACGCCGTCGCGGGACGGCCGGGGCGAGACGGCCGAGCGGACGCACGAGAGGGGCACGCGAGACCAGCTCGCGTGCCCCTCCCCGGGTGACCCTGCGGCGTCAGCCGTTCTTGACCTTCGCAGCGGTCGCCGTCGCGATGGCGTCGATGAACGTCTTGTCGTTCGCGAGGCGGGTGCCGAGGTTGGTCACCATCGTCTCGATGTTCTCCGTGCGGCCGCCGTAGCCGATGACGGTCTGCAGGATGCCCCGGTAGATCGCCTCGACCGTCTTCACCTCCGAGGGCTTGCCCGGTGCGCCGGTGTACCACTCCGCGGTGCGGAGGGTCTGCGCGATCTTGTTAGCGTCGGAATCTGAGATTGCCATGTCGTCTCCTGCCAGTGGTGCATTGTCCATCCAGAATTGCGGGTCTTTCTTGACGTCGTTGATCCGTATCTCGAGATGCAGATGCGCGCCATTGCTCGCCCCGGTGTTGCCCACCGGGCCGACGTACTGTCCGGCGGAGACGGAATCGCCCTCCGGCATCGGCGAAGGTTGGTCCATGTGCGCGTACACGCTCCGGAATCCGTCGACGTGATCGATGACCACGTGGTTCCCGTAGCCCGAGCTGTTGCGCTTCTCGAATACCCGCCCATAGGCGATCGCGTAGATCGGCGTGCCCGTCGGTGCGCCGTAGTCCGTGCCCATGTGGTACGTCTTGGTCTTGGGCCGGTACTCACCGAACCGCCCGGTCACGGGATATCTCCGCGTGAACGGGTAGTTGAAGATCGGATCCGCGTTCGCGGCGTTCAGCGGAGCGAGGGTCTGCACCCCGAACAACGCCGCGAATATCACCGTCGCCGTGAGTATGTTGCGTCTCGTGGCACCCGTGACGACATCGAGCACCTCGTCGGGATCACCGTCGTCCCGATATTCCATTTCCTCGCCCATCCTGATCGGCACGCGATATCCGTGCGCGTGGTCGAGAAGCTAGCAGTCGCCGGCATGGAGCGGAGATTAATTTTCGTGGACGCGTATTCCTTAACGTAGGAAAAACGTGTTCCGATATTCTCACCGCCGTCGGGCACGGAAGATCGCCCCGGCGACGAGAGGACGCTCCGGCGCCGCCGATGCGATGCTGGGTCGCATGAGCATGCAGGCCGACGAACTCGTGATCGCGATGCTGACCGCCGAGGAGACGAGCGAGCGCTACGACCTGCTGAAGACCGCGCTCGAGGAGCACGACGACCGGGGCGTGCAGTACCTCTCGGGCGTCGTCGGGCGGCTGCTCGCCTACATCGACGGGCTCCGCGAGCCCGAGGAGAACCGGATCGCGCTGGAGCGGTACACGCAGCGGGTGGCGCTGCAGTGGGCGCAGGAGGACGAGGGTTAGCGATCCGCTGTAGAAGAAGACACCGCCGCCCTCTCCGACCGTACGGGGAAGGTCGGAGAGCGCGGCGGTGTCGACGAGTCAGCGCTCGCGAGCTAGCCGTCGACGCTCTCGCATGATGAGGAGGAGCGCCAGTATCGGGAGCACGGTACCCACCGCCCAGAATGCGAAGGCGAAGTCCGGCACCAGGTGTGCGGCAGGAATCGAGATCAGCGCGAGGATCAAGAGGATGACCACCTTGAGCTTCGTCATGACATAGCCAGACCGACGCAGGTGCCCACTGTCCCACCGGCTACCCCAGCGAAGCCGACGATGCAGGCGACGCACCCCGTCCCGAGCGTGGCACCGCATAGAAGGGCGCATCCCGTACCGATGATGGTGATGACCCACTGTGAAATGCCCGCGTTCAGGAGACATTGATTGAGAGTGTCCCAGTTGAAATCCGCATTCGCGATGTTAGACCGGTCCGTGTCCACTGCAGCCGTCGAATCATTGGACGCCACTTTGTCGAGGCCGAGGACCCCGTTCTGCCAAAGCTGCATGCGGCCGGAATCGGGGGACAGCGCGGTGAACAGCACCTCGCCTGTTGAAATCACCCTCAGATCGCGGTCGAGGAACACCGTGTACCCCGAGATGTCCAACTGCTGGGGCGCTTCGACGAAGGGCACGTGAAGGACGAACTGTCCAGCCTCGGTCTTGCGGACATCCGCTTTGTTCACTGCGAGGGCGCGGCCGCTGGAGGTCGTGACATCCGAGATGCCTGCCGCCACCAGGTACTGGTCAAGATCCTGAGCAGAGACGGTGGTGGTAGAGCCGACGTACTGCGAGAGCTTGTCCATGACCGTGCCTGTCGGTGCGACCGGGGAGTCGAAGCTCGCCGCTCGCGCGTCGACCGTCGACGGCGACGCGAGGACCGGAACGGGACGGTCTCCGCTCTGCACGACCCCGATGACTGCGACGACCGACATCAGAGAGAGAACGACCCCAGCCATCGTCACTGGAATTACCGACCTGGGGAATATTTCCTTTGGCACAAGAGCCTCCATGGGCTACGAGATCCGATGCGCGACCCGGGAATCCGCGTCGGCGAGCCTCATATTAGAAAGGAAGCCTCTTCCTCGCGAGGAGTTGTCCATCCGCCCGGTAGGTGCCAGGCGCCTGCCCGGGCCCGCAACACAGCGTCCACTCCCCACCTGGCGCGATACGGCGAGGCCCGCTTCAAAGTTGATGGCGTCCGCGGGCTCGGTCATGGACTCGATCGTGACGGCCTGCGCCCCGTGGACCAGCGAGCGCTACGACCTGCTGAAGACCGCGCTCGAGGAGCACGACGACCGGGGCGTGCAGTACCTCTCGGGCGTCGTCGGGCGGCTGCTCGCCTACATCGACGGGCTCCGCGAGCCCGAGGAGAACCGGATCGCGCTGGAGCGGTACACGCAGCGGGTGGCGCTGCAGTGGGCGCAGGAGGACGAGGGCTGACGCCCTACGCGTGGGCAACGCAGATACGACAACGCCCGCCCGGTTCAACACGGGGCGGGCGTCGTCAGTCGATCAACGGATCATCGCTCGCAGGCGACGCCATCCCGGTCGCCATCTAGATCAAAGCTGTAGCCGGGCTGACCCGCGTAGAGCGGGGCCTTCCCGGCACGCTTGACCGCGTCACAGTTGGCGTAGAAGACGTTGCCGCCACCACCGCCACCACCGCTGGACGGCGGGGGCGTCGACTGGCCGGCGACCTGGATCACACGGGGCGCGGGCGACCCGGCGGCACGGAACTCGGCGAGGCTCACGACGCGGTTCATGCCGGGGCCGGCGTACCAGACCTGGTTGCTGTTCGAGTAGCGGTAGAACTGGTCTCCGTTGATGCGCTGCACGACCTGCGGGGTCGGGAACGCCTCCTCCTGCCACTCGCCGTAGCCGATGGCGCGGCCCTGGCCGCCACGCACATCCGTCATGCGCACAATGTCGCTGGTCCAGGAGAGCTTCATGAAGCCCTCGTTGGCACGGTCGTTGAAGGGACGGAAGTCCATGGCCCGCCACTCGGCGCCGGTCAGCTTGTGGTTCACCTTGTCCTCGCCCTCGACGAGGATCTCGGCGGACGTGCCCCACTTGTAGACGTAGCTGTTGACGATGTATCCGGCGTTGCGGACCGCCGGGGAGCCCGCCTTCACGAACTGGCCGTAGTCGAGGCGGGTCCACTGCCAGGCGCCCTCGCCGCCGGGCCAGAAGGTGACCGCGTAGACGGTCGAGGACCAGGGGTACTTCACGTAGTCGGTGGGAGAGGCACCGGGGACGCGGAAGTCGTAGACGTCGCGCCACGTCTCGAAGCTCAGGGCACGCGGGCTCTGGTCGTTGACGAGCTCGTAGATGCGACCGTCGAACGAGGTCGTGTAGAGCTGCCACCTACCCTGATCCTTCGGGGGCACTGGGGTCGGGGTCGGGGCGGTCGTGGGCACTGGGGTCGGGGTCGGCTCGGCCGTGGGCGCCGGAGTGGGGACGGGCTCGACGGAGGCGGACGCCGCCTGGGCCGGGAGGAGCAGCGAGACGGCGAGCAGGGCCGCCGTCACGAGGGGAAGAGGACGCATCATTTCCTTCGGTTGGGTAATTACCCTCACCGTAGGGTCACGGCGACCGAGCCCACCCACCCACTTCGGGGGTGCGCCGGCCCCTTCCAGATGCGCTAGATGGACTGAGTCATGACGTTGGTGACACTCGGGCCGCGGGCGTGAGCCCGTGGCTTGAGTGGATTCGTTCAGTGTTGTAGTGCTCGATGAAGGGGTCAAGCGCGTCGGCGCGGTGTTGGTTGCTGGTGAAGGGTTGCCGGTAGGCCCACTCGGTCGCGAGGGTCCGGTTGAAGCGCTCGACCTTGCCGTTCTGCCAGGGGCAGTGCGGGCGGATGAACTTCTGCCGCGCGCCCAGGTCCTGGACGGCGTTCTTGAACGCGGTCGAGTGCCGGTAGGCGAACGCGTTGTCCGTGATGACCCGCTCGATCCGCGGGATCCCATGCCCGGCGAAGTACGCCGCTGCGCGGGTCAGGAACCCGGCCGCGGTCGCGCCTTTCTCATCGGGATGGATCTCCGCGTAGGCGAGACGGGTGTGGTCATCGACCGCGGCATGGACGTAATCGAACCCGATCCCGCGGCCGCGGACCTGCTCGCTGCGCCCGTGGACCCGCCAGCCGCCTCCGTCCGGGATCCTCCCGAGCTTCTTCACGTCCACGTGGATCAGATCACCCGGATGCTCGTGCTCATACCGGTGCGCCGTTGACCGGGATGCCCGGATCACGGCCCCGGTGACGGGGTCCAACCATGCCAACGGCGGCGCCCCGTGCCGGCGCAGGATGCGGGAGATCGTACGGGATGGAACACCTGTCACCGGCGCCAGCCGCGCAGGACCCGCCCGCAACTGGGCCCGCGCTTCCAGCACGGCCCGTTCCCGCTCCGGGCTCGTTCGCCTCGGTACTGACCGGGGCCGCGATGACCGATCCGTCAGCCCTCGCAGCCCCTCGGCACGGAACCGGTTCACCCATCGATGCGCGCACTGCCGCGACACCCCCAGCTCCCGCGCGACGTGCGCGACCGGCCGACGATCCTCCACCACCCGCCGCACGAGGAGAACCCTCCCGTGAACCGTCAGACGAGCATTACCGTGGGACATCGAGGCCTCCTGGCGATGGTTGAACTGAACAGCTCCATCAAGCCAGGAGGCCTCTTCACACGCCCCGAAGTGTCACCAACGTCATGGCCGAGTACAGCTAGAAGCCCGTGGCGCGGATCCCCCAGCTGAGCGTCCACTCCTCGCCAGGCGCGAGGCGGCGCACGCCGATGCCGGAGTTGAAGGCGTCGGCCGGCGCCGTCATCGGCTCGATGGCGACGGCCTGGCGCCCGTGGGTTGGGAACTCGCGCGGCGTGTAGACCTGCAGGAACCGGAAGGACGCGTCGGCCCACAGCTCGACCCCGCGGCCGTCGGGCGCGGTGAGCCCGTGGCGGCTCGTACCGCCCTCCACGTGGACATTCCCGTAGCCGGTATTGAGGTCGAGGTCGCCGACGACGCGGCCGGCGCGGAGGTCCTCGGCGGCGCCGTCGACGGGGTGGTCGGTGACGGGGATCAGCGCGTCGTCGACCTCGGACCACGTGTCGGCGCGGACCGTGAGCGTGAGGTCGGAGGAGGGGACGCCCCCGATCGCGAGATAGGGGTGCGCGCCCACCGCGACGGGGGCGGCCGCCGCGGAGTCGTTGCGGAGCCGGTGCGTGACGACGAGGCCGTCGTCCGAGAGCCGGTAGGTGACGGAGGTGTCGAGGAGGAACGGGTAGCCGTGCTGCGGGAAGACGGTGGCGGAGAGGGTGACGCGGTCGTCGGCGCGGTCGGAGGCCGCGTAGCCCGTGTTGCGGAGGAGGCCGTGCGACGCGTTGCCGAGCGACGGCTCGGAGGCGTCGAGCGCCTGCGCCTTGCCGTCGAGCTCGTAGCGGGCGCCGCGGATCCGGTTCGGCCATGGCACGAGCACCATGCCGGCGCCCATCGGGGCCACCACGTCCTCGCCGTAGGGCTCGACGAGGTCGACGCCGTCGAGGGTCAGGCCGCGGATCGCGGCGGCGAGCTGCACGACGGTGGCGCGGAGCTCACCGGACGGGCCGGCGTGGACGAGGTGGTGCTGCTCTCCGGTGACGGGTCTCAAGGAATCCACGTTACGGCCGCGCGGCCCCGGGCGACCCGCCGGCCTGGACGACGCGCAGCCCTGAGTCGCGCAGGCGGCCGAGCTCGCGCGGATCCGCGTCGGCGTCGGCGTCGGTCAGGAGCATGTCGATCCGGTCGAGGGGCGCGACGGATCCGAGGTGCGTGCGGCCGGCCTTGGAGCCGTCCGCCACGACGATCGTGCGGGCGCTCGCGTCGACCATCCGCCGCTTCACCTCGGCCTCCGGCAGGTTGACGTTCGTGACGCCGCGATCGACGTCGATCCCGTTGCAGCCGATGAAGGCGACGTCCGGGTGCAGGCGGTCGAGCACGACGGTGGCGAGCGGATCCACGAGGCTGTGCTGCAGCGCCCGGAGCGTGCCGCCCGTGACGACCACCGTGAAGCGCGGCATGGCGCGCTCGAGCTCGAGCGCGAGCGTGAGCCCGTTCGTGATGACGGTGACGTCGACGAGGTCATCGCGCGCGACGAGCGCGCGGGCCACCTGGAGCGTCGTGCTGCCGACGTCGAGCAGCACGCTCTGGCCGCTCTCGACGAGGTCGGCGGCGGCCCGGCCGATGGCGCGCTTGGCGTCGGCGGCCGACTCGAGCGTCACCTCAAGGCTCTGCTCGCGCGCGCCGAGACCTGCGCGGAGCACGGCGCCGCCGTGCACGCGCTGCACGGCGGCGGAGTCGGCGAGCGCGTCGAGGTCGGCGCGGATCGTGACGGCGGAGACGCCCGCGTCGGCCGCGAGCTCGGCGACGGTCGCGAAGCCGCGGTCGGCGAGCCGCTCGAGGATGCGCGACCGGCGGGTCGCCGCGGGGACGGGAGCGGAGTCGTCGGCCATCCCGCGAGCCTCCCCCACGCGGTTGCCGGAACGCAAGCCGGGACTTTCGCGAGCGCAGATCCCGGCTCCGCGAGCCCGTAGGATCGGGGCATCATGCATGCCGACCAGACCGTCACGACATCGCCCTCCGGGATCACGCAGCGCCGCACGCTGCTGTCCGACGGCCGCGAGCTCGTCTACTTCGACGACGCCGACACGACCCTCCCGCCCGAGCGCGCCGCCGACGCCCGCCCGGCCGCGCCCCGCCCGCCCACCGCGACGATGCGGCAGGACGTGCTCACGGGCGAGTGGGTCTCCATCGCCGCCGCCCGCCAGAACCGCGCGCACCTGCCGCCGGCGGAGCTGGATCCCCTCGCCCCGGCGAGCGCCACCAACCCGTCCGAGATCCCGAGCATGTACGACGTCGCGGTCTTCGAGAACAAGTCGCCGTCGTTCGGCCCGTCGCTCGCCGACAGCCCGGACGTCGACGCTGCGGTGGACGACGACGACCTCACGCGCATCGACCTCGGCCGCACGCGCACCTCGGTCGGCCGTTGCGAGGTGGTCTGCTTCAGCCCCGAGCACACCGGCTCGTTCAGCGGCCTCACGCCGTCGCGCGCCCGTACGGTGGTGGAGGCGTGGGCCGAGCGCACGCGCGCCCTCTCGGCGATGCCCGGGATCCGCCAGGTGTTCCCGTTCGAGAACCGCGGCGAGGCCATCGGCGTCACCCTGCACCACCCGCACGGGCAGATCTACTCGTACCCCTACGTCACGCCGCGCACGCGCCGGCTCGTCGAGTCGATCGAGCGGTTCGGGCCGGGCCTGTTCCAGCGGATCCTCGAGACCGAGCAGGCGTCCGAGCGCGTCGTGCTCCGCGGCGAGCACTTCACCGCGTTCGTGCCGTTCGCGGCGCGCTGGCCCGTGGAGGTGCACATGCTCCCCCACCGCCACGTGCCCGATCTCGCGGAGACGACCGAGGCCGAGCGCGCCGAGCTGGCGACCATGTACCTGAAGCTGCTGCGCGGCATCGACCGGCTCTACGACACCCCGACGCCGTACATCTCCGCTTGGCACCAGGCGCCGGTGGATGCGCACCGCGACGAGATCCGGCTGATGCTGCAGATCACGTCGCCGCGCCGCGCGGCCGACAAGCTCAAGTTCCTGGCCGGATCCGAGGCGGCCATGGGCGCCTGGATCGGCGACGTGCCGCCCGAGAAGGCGGCGGAGAACATCCGGAAGGCAGTGGAGGACGCATGACCGACATCCGAGACGACGTGCGCGAGGGATTCCGCGCCCGCTTCGAGCGCGAGCCGCACGGCGTGTGGTCCTCGCCCGGGCGCGTGAACCTCATCGGCGAGCACACCGACTACAACGAGGGCTTCGTGTTCCCGTTCGCGATCGACCGCCGCACGGTCATCGCGCTCGCGCCGCGGGACGACGACCGGATCCGCCTCGCCAGCTCCTTCTCCGACGAGGTGGTCGAGGCGCGCCTCGCCGACCTCACCGGCGAGCGCATCGATGGCTGGCAGGCCTACCCGCTCGGCGTCGCCTGGGCGCTCGGGCAGCGCGGGGCCGACCTCGCGGCCGTGCCCGGCTTCGACGTGTTCATCGACAGCGACGTGCCCGTGGGCGCGGGGCTCTCCTCGTCGGCCGCGCTCGAGGGATCCATCGCCCTCGCCCTCGACGACATCTGGCGCCTCGGCCTCGACCGGCCGACGCTCGCCGCGGTCGGGCAGCTCGCCGAGAACGAGATCGTGGGCGCGCCGACCGGGATCATGGACCAGTCCGCGAGCCTGCTCGGCCGCCAGGACGCGGGCGTGTTCCTCGACTGCCGCTCGCTCGACGCCGAGGTCATCCCGCTCGGGCTGGAGGCGGCCGGCCTCACCATCGCCGTGATCGACACCCACGTCGCCCACGCGCACGCCGACGGCGGCTACCGCGCGCGCCGCGAGTCGTGCGAGAAGGGCGCGCGCCTCCTGGGCGTCTCGTCGCTGCGGGACGTCGCGGTCGACGACCTCGTGCGCGCCCGCGAGGTGCTCGACGACGAGACGTTCCGCCGCGTGCGCCACATCGTCACCGAGAACCAGCGCGTGCTCGACACCGTGCGCGCGCTCCGCGAGGAGGGCCCGCGCGCCATCGGCGAGCTGCTGGACGCGAGCCACCGCTCGATGCGCGACGACTTCGAGATCAGCGTGCCGGAGCTCGACCTCGCAGTCGAGGTCGCGCAGAACGAGGGCGCGATCGGCGCGCGGATGACAGGCGGCGGCTTCGGTGGATCCGCCATCGCGCTCATCGACGCCGACTCCCTCTCGCGTCTCCAGGTCGCCATCGACGGCGCGTTCGCGGAGCACGGCTACACCGGGCCGACCGTCTTCACGGTCACGCCGTCGGACGGGGCGAAGGCGGAGCAGTAGGGGCCCCTAGGCTCCTCGGCATGGGAACCCCTGCGGACGTCGTGACCGAGCTCGCCGACGACCCGGATGCCGTCCGCGAGATCGGGCGCGCGCTGTCCGCGTGGTTCCCCGCGTCGACGCACCCCGGCGGATTCGCGTGGGAGGCGTCCACCGGCCAGCTTCCGGAGCGGATGGCCGTCGTGCGCGACGGGGCCGGTGCGCTCATCGGCTGGGCCGCCTTCTCCACGGACGACGCGCGCGTCGAGTGCGCGCCCGACGACGACGCCACCACCGACCTGCTGGCCGCGTGGATCCTGGACGCGGCGGGCGAGGGACGCACGAGCGTCGCCGTCCACCGCGGGCAGGGCCGGCTGCGCGGGATCCTCGCGGACCGCGGCTTCGCCGACGAGGCGATTCCGCTCGCCGGGCTCCGCCACCCCGCCCGCGACACGGGCGCACGGCCGCCCGCCGAGTACCGCATCCGGCCGGTCGCCGAGGGCGAGGAGCAGGCCAAGGTCGACGCGCACCGCCGGGCATGGAAGCCGGTCGAGCTGCCCTTCACCGACGGATCCGGCGACGGCATCGACCCCGACGCCGAGAGCCCCTTCGACGCGGACGACTACGCGGCCATGCGGGCGGCTCCCGTGTACCGGCGCGAGCTGGACCTCGTGGTCGAGGCGCCCGACGGCTCGCTCGCCGGCACGTGCACCGCGTGGCTCGACGAGGCGAGCGGATGGGCGGAGCTCGAGCCGCTCGGCATCGTGCCGGAGCACCGCCGACGGGGCCTCGCGCAGACGCTCGCGCTCGACGTCTGCCGCCGCGTCGGCGAGCTCGGCGGGCACGACGTGTTCATCAACGCCTCGCCGCTCCCCTACTACCGCGCGCCGTGGGACGCGTACGTCGCCGCCGCCTTCGTGCCCATGGAGCGCGGCACGCGGATGCGCCCGCGGGCCCGATCCGCGCGGCCTACCCTGGCGGCATGACCGTCGATCCCCAGGCCACCGTCCGCGCGCTCCCCGGATCCCCCGCACCCGACATCGCGCCCGACGCCCTCGTGGCGGCGGGCGCGCGCGTCGTCGGTCGCGTGACGCTCGCCGCCGGATCCAGCGTGTGGTTCAACGCCGTGCTGCGCGCGGAGGCCGCTGACATCCGGATCGGTGCCCGCTCCAACCTGCAGGACAACGTCAGCTGCCACGTCGACGCGGGCTTCCCGCTCACGGTCGGCGAGGGCGTGAGCGTCGGCCACAACGCGGTGCTGCACGGCTGCACGATCCAGGACGGCTGCATCGTCGGCATGTCCGCCACCGTGATGAACGGCGCGGTCGTCGGCCGCGAGTCGCTGCTCGCAGGCGGGACCGTGGTGCTGGAAGGGCAGAGCATCCCGCCGCGCTCGCTCGTCGCCGGGGTGCCCGGCAAGGTGCGGCGCGAGCTCACCGACGAGGAGGTCGCGGGGCTCCGGATCAATGCCGACCAGTACGTGGAGAACGCGCGGCTGCACGCCGGGGCGATCCCGACGCCGGCCGTCCTGCTGGGCACCGAGTCCGCGACCGGCCCCGCACGCGAGGAGGGGACGGCCTGACCGGCCGTCCCCTCCTCGATCACCGCCGCACGGTCGAGTCGAGCACTGTCGCGGCGAGCGCCGTCAGCCGCGTAGCTCGGCGGCCAGGCGCGCGTCGCGCTCGGCGGCCTGCACCACGTTGGCGAGCAGCATGGCGCGGGTCATGGGACCCACGCCGCGCGGGTTCGGCGACAGGTGGCCGGCGACCTCGGCGACCGCGGGATCCACGTCGCCGGTGAGGCGCGCCTTGCCGGTCTCGGGATCCACGACGCGCGTGATCCCCACGTCCAGCACGGCGGCGCCCGGCTTCACCCACTCGGGCTTCACGAGGTGCGCGGCGCCCACGGCCGCGACCACGATGTCGGCCCGGCGGACCTCCTGCTCGATGTCGCGCGTGCGGGAGTGCGTGAGGGTGACGGTGGCGTCGAGGCCCTTGCGCGTGAGCAGCAGGCCGAGCGGCCGGCCCACCGTGAGGCCGCGGCCGACGACGACCACGTGCTGGCCGGCGATCGGCACGTCGTAGCGCTGCAGCATCTCGACGATGCCCGCGGGCGTGCACGGCAGCGGCGAGGTCAGCTCGCCCTGCACGCCGAGCACGAGCCGGCCCAGGTTGGTCGGGTGCAGGCCGTCCGCGTCCTTCGACGGGTCGATGAGCTCGAGCATCGCGTTCTCGTCGATCCCCGCGGGGAGCGGCAGCTGCACGATGTAGCCCGTGACGGCGGGATCCGAGTTGAGCCGCTCGATCGCGGTCCGCACGTCGGCCTCGGTGGCGTCCGCCGGCAGGTCGACCCGGATGGACTCGATGCCGACCTCGGCGCAGTCGCGGTGCTTGCCGGCGACGTAGGAGCGGGATCCCGGGTCGTCGCCCACGAGCAGCGTGCCGAGCCCCGGGACGAGGCCCTGCTCGCGGAGGGCGCGGATCCGCACGGCCAGCTCGGACTTGACGGCCGACGCGGTGGCGACACCGTCGAGCACGACCGCGGTCACTGGGTGAGGCCCTCGTAGAGCGGGAAGCCGTCGGTGAGCGTCAGCACGCGCGCACGCAGGGCGGCGAGGTCGCTGCCGGGCTTCAGGGTCTCGGCGATGATGTCCGCCACCTCGGTGAACTCGGTCTCGCCGAAGCCGCGGGTCGCGAGCGCCGACGTGCCGATGCGGACGCCCGAGGTGACCATCGGCGGGCGCGGGTCGAACGGCACCGAGTTGCGGTTGACCGTGATGCCGACCTCGTGCAGCGCGTCCTCCGCCTGCTTGCCGTCGATGGGCGAGTTCCGGAGGTCCGCCAGCACGAGGTGCACGTCGGTGCCGCCGGTGAGGACGGAGACGCCGGCCTCGGTGGAGTCGGCCGCGACGAGGCGTTCGGCGAGGATCTGCGCGCCCTGGATGGTGCGGCGCTGCCGGTCGGCGAACTCCTCGGTGGCCGCGATCTTGAACGCCGTGGCCTTGGCCGCGATGACGTGCATGAGCGGCCCGCCCTGCTGGCCCGGGAAGACGGCCGAGTTGAGCTTCTTGGCGAGCGCGGTGTCGCGGCTGAGGATCACGCCGGACCGGGGGCCCGCGAGGGTCTTGTGCACGGTGGAGGAGACGACGTCCGCGTAGGGCACGGGCGAGGGGTGCACGCCCGCGGCGACGAGGCCGGCGAAGTGCGCCATGTCGACCCAGAGCTTGGCGCCGACCTCGTCCGCGATGGAGCGGAACGCGGCGAAGTCGAGGTGGCGGGGGTACGCCGACCAGCCGGCGATGATGACCTGCGGCCGGTGCTCGAGCGCCTTCTCGCGCACGACGTCCATGTCGATGAGGAAGGTGTCGGGGTCCACGCCGTAGGCCGCGGCGTCGTAGAGCTTGCCGGAGAAGTTGAGCTTCATGCCGTGCGTGAGGTGGCCGCCGTGCGCGAGCTCGAGGCCGAGGATCGTGTCGCCCGGCTGCGCGATGGCGGCGAGGACGGCGGCGTTCGCGGTGGCGCCCGAGTGCGGCTGGACGTTGGCGAACTCGGCGCCGAAGAGGCTCTTCGCGCGGTCGATGGCGAGCTGCTCGGCGACGTCGACGAACTCGCAGCCGCCGTAGTAGCGGCGGCCCGGGTAGCCCTCGGCGTATTTGTTGGTGAGCACGGATCCCTGCGACTGCAGCACCGCGCGCGGCACGAAGTTCTCGCTGGCGATCATCTCGAGGGTGCCGCGCTGGCGGCCGAGCTCCTGCTCGAGGACGGCCGCGATCTCCGGGTCGACCTCGGAGAGGGGGGCGTTGAAGGACTGGTCGACGGGCATGGGACTCCTTGAGCACGGTGGACGAGAGGATGCGTCGTGGCCCAGGCGTACGGCCACCAACCGTGTGAGTCGCTCCCCGATGGTGACCCATCCGAACGCCAGTCGCGACGGGTCCGATCCTACCCGTGCGGGCGCGCGCCCGCGAGGCGCGCAGCCTCCCGTCAGGCGCGCGCGCCTGGCCGCCGAGCGAGGGGATGCGGAGTGCGCGGACGGCGCCGGGGGTCGCGCGACCCGCCCGCCCGTAGGATCAGGGGGTCGGGCGACGGTGCCCGCCGTATGCGGAGGAAGGACCGAGCATGGGGAGCACAGCGCTCACGACCGATCCCGCGGCTGGCGGACACGACCGCGACGGCGCGCGCGCCGACGCCGCCGACCGCGCCCCCGCCGAGCCGGCCACCGCGCCCCCGGTCGACCGCGACGCCCTCGCCGCCGACCTCCGCCCGCTCGTGGGCGACGACGCCGACGCCCTCGCCGACGCGCTGGCCGCCAACCTGCAGGACGTGCGGCCGCGTCGCACCCCGGCCCTGGGATCCCCCGACGACCTCCACCTCGACCTCCGCGCGGGCGGCGTCTGCTACGTCGACCGGTACGCCGACGACCTCCGGGGCCTCGCCGCCCGGATCCCCGCCCTCCGCGACCTCGGGCTCACGCACCTGCAGATCACGCCCGTCACCGAGCGCGCCGATGATGCCGACGCGGACGCCGACGCGCTCCTGGCGCCGGGCGTGCGCGTGCGGGCCGAGCTCGGATCCGCCGCCGACCTCGCCGCCCTCGCCGACGCCCTGCACGACGCGGGCCTCACGCTCGCGGTCGACCTCTCCCCCGTGGACGCCGACGCGCCCCTCGCCGACCGGATCCGCTCCGCCGTCCGCGAGGCCGTCGCGCTCGCCGCCGCGGGGGCCGACGTGGTCCGCGTGGATCCCGCCGCCGTCATCGGCGAGCGCCCCGACGCCGAACGCGCCGCCCTCCTCCGCGTGATCGCCTCCGCCGGCCGCCGCGTCGCCCCCGCGCTCGCGCTGGCCGTCGCCGCCGACGCCGACCCGCGCGGGGCCGCCGAGCTCCTCGACGGCGACGCCGTGCGCCTCGCCGACGACCCCGCGCTCACCGCGCTCGTCTGGGAGGCGCTCGCCACCCGGTCCGCCGCGCCGCTCTCCCGCGCCCTCGTGCGCCGCGGCGACGTGCCGGCCGGATCCGCCCGCACCGCGCGCGTCCGCAGCCACGACGCCCTCCGCTTCGCCTTCGACGACGACGACGCGCGCGCCCTCGGCATCGACCCCGACGAGCACCGCCGCTTCCTCGCCGACTACCACGTGGGCCGGTTCCCCGGCAGCCACGCCCGCGGCATCTGGCACCCGGACGGCGCGGTCGCCGGCACCACCGCCTCCCTCGCGGGCCTCGAGCAGGACGACCCGGGCGCGGTCGAGCGGATCCTGCTGGCCCACTCCATCGCCCTCAGCACCGGCGGCCTCCCGCTCCTCGTGCTCGGCGACGAGGTCGGCCAGCTCAACGACTACGGCTACGACGACGTCCCCGCGCACGCCGACGACAGCAGGTGGGTGAACCGCCCGCTCTACCCGTTCGAGCGCTACGACCAGCGCGACGACCGCACCACGAGCACGGGCGTCATCCACGCGGGCGTCCGCCGGCTCCTCGCGGTACGCCGTGCCACGCCCGCGCTCGGCGGCACGCGCGTCGTCGGCTTCGACGCGAACGACCCGCACGTGCTCGGCTACCAGCGCCCGCACGACGACGGCACGGTCCTCGTGCTCGCGAACCTCGGCGACGAGCCGGCGACGGTGTCCGCGGAGACGCTGGGGGGATTCGCGGAGCACGCCGTCGACCTCGTGCGCGACGAGCGGCTCCGCCTCACGAAGGGCGTCGTGCTCAGCCCGCGCACGTTCGTCTGGCTCCAGGCGGCTCACGACCTCGCGTGACACACTCACGGTCACAGGCGGGTCGGCACGGAGGAACGGCATGAGCGACGAGGGACGAGGGACGCACGAGCCCCCGGAGGGCGCACGCGCCGCATCCGGGTTCGCCTGGCCCATGTGGGTCAACATCGGCTGGATCGCCCTCGGCGCCTGGCATGTGCTCGCGCCGGTCAACGACGCGTCCGGCTGGCTCGGCATGTTCCAGATCGCCGTGGGCGCGTTCGGCATCATCGCCTCGCGCCGCCGCGCACGACGGCTCGCCGAGGCGGAGGCCGCAGCGCTGCCGCTCGAGGAGGCCACCCGCGTGCCCGCCGACGTGGACGAGGAGCGCGCCCGGCTCGACGAGGCCGCCGCCGCGCACGCGGAGATGGACGCCCGGCTCCGCGCGCTCGCGATGCAGCTCGAGCAGCCCGGCGACCCGACCGCGGATCCCGACAAGCCCGAGCCCCCGCACCAGCCCACCGGGCGAGGTCGCGGTCGGGGCCGCAAGGGCCGGGCGCGCGAGGCCTGGCCGGACGACGACCTGCCGCCCGTCGCTCGCTGGTAGCGCGGCCCGCTGGCAGCCCGGGCCGTCAGCTCGCGCGCGTCACCCCGCGCGACATGATCGCCGACGTCAGCGCCTCGATCGACGCGCGCGGTCCCGCCGGGTTGTCCATCAGCACGTAGTCCACCTCGTCGAGCTCGGGCAGGCCGAGACGCGAGGTCACCTTCACGAGGTCGGTCGGGATGAGCGCCTGCGGCAGCACCGCGACGCCCATGCCCGCGCGCACCGCCGCGAGCACGCCGTTCACGTCGCGCGTGCTGCACGTGATCCGCCAGGTGCGGCCCGCCCGCTCGAGCGCGTCCATCGCCATCTGCCTGCTGATGCTCGGCGCGCGGTACGCGATGAGCGGCACGGTCGCGCCCGCCTCGACGAGCGTGCGCTCGAGGCCCACCCACACCATCCGGTCGCGGCCGACGAGCCGGGCGGACGGCTGCTCGTCGACCGTGGTCTTGGTGAGGATCAGGTCGAGCTGGCCCGCGAGCAGCCGCCGGTGCAGCGGCCCGCTCTGCGTCACCGTGAGCTCCAGCTCGATCTGCGGGTGCAGCTGCCGGAAGTGGCGGAGGATCCGCGGCAGCTGCGTGATGGCGAGGTCGTCCGCGGTGCCGAAGCGCAGACGGCCGCTCACCTCGGATCCGCCGAAGTAGCTCTCCGCCGCCCGGTGCGCCGCGAGGATCGTGCGCGCGAAGCCGGCCATCGCGTCCCCCGCGTCGGTGAGGCGCATCGCCCGGGTGTCGCGCGCGATGAGCGTGCGGTCGACGGCCCGCTCGAGCCGGCGCACCTGCTGGCTCACGGTCGGCTGGCTGATGCCGAGCCGCGCGGCCGCCTGCGTGAAGCTGCGGGTGTCGGCGACGGCGAGGAACGTCGCGAGCAGGGTCGGGTCGAGCACGGCGCCTCCCGGCCATTCGAGAACGTGATGGCACTCATCATGTCGAGACGGGATCCGAATGGGAAGCCCGCGGGTAGCGTCGGTCGCGGCTCGACGCCGAGCCGCATCCATGCAGAACCGACGCCACACATACGCAACCGCCACCGCAGGAACACCGTGACCCCGCCGAACGCCTTCCCCCCGACCGCCCCGCTCCCGACCCAGACCCAGCGCCCGCCGTGGCGCCACACGCTCATCGCCCTGAGCGTGCCGAACTTCCGTCGGTTCACGGCCTCCAACGTCATCGCCATGACCTCCGGCTGGATGCAGCGCATCGCCCAGGACTGGCTCGTGCTGGAGCTCACCGGCAGCGTCACGGCGGTCGGCATCACGGTCGCGATGCAGTTCGCGCCGATGCTGCTCTTCGGCCTGCTCGGCGGCGTCATCGTCGACCGGTGCTCGAAGCGCATGCTGATGATGATTACGCAGGGCACCTACGCGCTCCTCAGCGCGCTGCTCGCCGTGCTCACGCTGTCGGGCGCGGTGGAGGCGTGGCACATCTTCGCCATCGCGTTCGCGACGGGGCTCGTGACCGTGATCGACAACCCGGCGCGGCAGGTGTTCGTCACCGAGATCGTGGGGCAGAAGCACCTCAGGAACGCCATCAGCGTGAACTCGTCCGTGTTCCAGCTCGGCGGCATGGTGGGGCCCGCGCTCAGCGGGATCCTGCTGCTCGCGGTCGGCGCCGGCTGGTCGTTCGCGATCAACGCGCTCGCGTGCGTCGTGGTGGTGCTCACGTTGTGGAGCCTGAAGACCCGCGACCTGACCCGCATCCCGCCCGCCCCGCGCCGCCGCGGCCAGCTCGCGGAGGGGCTCCGCTACGCGCGCTCGAAGCCGACCATCCTCTGGCCCGTCGTGCTGGTCGCCGTCTTCAGCGTCTTCGGCCTCACGATGCCCGTGCTCCTCGCCGCCTTCGCGAGCCAGGTGTACGACGTGGGCGCGGGCGGCTACGGCTTCTTCAACTCGATGGTCGCGATCGGTGCGCTCACGGGCGCGCTGCTCTCGACGCGCCGCGCGACCGTGCGGCTGCGGACCATCGTGGTGGGCGTCGGGATCATGGGCCTGCTGCAGGCGGCCGCGGGGCTCATGCCCGGGATCGCGCCGTTCGCCGCCGTGCTCGTCACGGTCGGCATGGCGTCGCTGCTGTTCCAGACGGCGGCGAACTCGCTCGTGCAGCTCTCCAGCAACGTGGCCATCCGCGGGCGGGTGATGAGCGTCTATGTGCTCGTGCTGCTCGGCGGCCAGGCCGTCGGCGGGCCGCTCATGGGCGGGATCGTCGAGGCCTGGGGCGTGCACGTCGGCATGGTCCTCTCCGGCGGGGTGCCGGCGCTGGCCGCCGCGGTCGTGGCCGTGATCCTCGCCCGCCGCGGCCAGCTGACCCTCGAGGTCGTGGTGCGCCGGCACGTGCCGCGCGTGCGGATCACGCCCCGGGCACCGGGTGCCGGCCGTCCCCGCGTCGCCGGAGCTGACGAGGGGACGACCGGCGGCGGGCTCAGCCGCGCACGTCGATCGCGCGGTGGCGCTGCTGCACGCCGGCCGGGCCGTACGGGTAGTCGGACACCACGGGTGCGCTCACCGCGCTGAGCGACGCGATCTCGTCGGCCGTGAGCTCCAGGTCGGCCGATGCCATGTTGTCCTCGAGCTGCTCGACCGTGCGGGCGCCGAGGATCACGCTGGTCACCGCCGGCTGCGCCTCGAGCCAGGCGAGCGAGACGCGGGCAGAGCTCGATCCGTGCGCCTCGGCGATGCGGCGCACCTCGTCGAGGATCGCCCACGTGCGCTCCTGGCCGTTCCGCGGCGTGAACGCCTCCATGCCCCGCTCCGGGTCCTCGCCGAGGCGGGTCGCGCCGGTGGGCGTCTCGTCGCGGCGGTACTTGCCGGTGAGCCAGCCGCCCGCGAGCGGCGACCAGGGCAGCAGCCCGATGCCCGCATCCCGCAACGCCGGCACGATCTCCGACTCGATCTCGCGCACCGGCAGCGAGTACTGCGGCTGCAGCGTGACGGGCGGCGTGTACCCGAGCGCCTTCGCGAGCCCGACGGCCTTCGTCAGCTGCCAGCCGAGATAGTTCGAGAAGCCGTAGTACGAGATCTTGCCGGCGCGCACGGCGTCGTCGAGGAAGCGCAGGGTCTCCTCGAGCGGGGTCACGGCGTCCCACGCGTGCATCTGGTACAGGTCGATCGTGTCGACGCCGAGGCGGCGCAGCGAGTCGTCGAGCGCGCGCGTCATGTGGCGGCGCGAGGTGCCGACGTCGTTGTTGCCCTGCCCCATCGGGAAGCGGCCCTTCGTCGCGACGACGAGCTGGTCGGCCTCGGCGGGGTGCGCCTTCAACCAGCGGCCGACGATCTCCTCCGAGACGCCCGACGTGTAGACGTCCGCGGTGTCGATGAACGTGCCGCCTCCCGCGACGTACGCCTCGAGGATGCGCCCCGAGGTCTCCTCGTCGGCCTCCGCGCCGAAGGTCATGGTGCCGAGCGCGTAGGTCGACACGATCGCGCCGCTGTTGCCGAGTGTGCGGTACTGCATGTGGTTCCTCCATCGGATCCGCCGCGGGCGTCCCTGCCCGCGGTCCCGTCCAGCATGCACCGCGGGGCCGGGCGCGGCCGGGCGGCATCGGCCGCGGTGCGCGCGGGGCCGCTCGGTACCATGGCGGCATGTCCGTCGACGAGCTCTCCAGCGCCGCGCAGGACTACCTCAAGCTCATCTGGTCCGCCACCGAGTGGACCGACCAGCCGATGACCGTGAGCCGGCTCGCCGAGCGGCTCGGGATCCGGCCCGCCACCGCATCCGACGGCATCCGCCGCCTCACGGCGCAGGGCCTCGTGGAGCACCGGCCGTACGGCAGCATCGAGCTGACGGAGGACGGCCGCCGGCACGCGATCCAGATGGTGCGCCGCCACCGGCTGCTCGAGACGTTCCTCGTGGACGTGCTCGGCTACGGCTGGGACGAGGTGCACGACGAGGCCGAGGTGCTCGAGCACGCCGTGTCCGACGACTTCGTGGCGCGCATCGACGCGCACCTCGGGCACCCCTCGCGGGATCCGCACGGCGACCCCATCCCCTCGGCCGACGGCGAGCCGCACCTGCCGGTCGCGACCGTGCTGGCGGACGCGGTCGCCGACCGGCCCATGCGCGTGCGGCGGATCTCCGACGAGGACCCGCGCCTGCTGCGCGAGCTCGCCGAGCACGGCATCGGGCTCGACGCGACGCTCGTGCGCGAGGCCGCGGACACCGGCTCGCGCGACGCGGCCGCCATGGTCGTGACGGTCGACGGATCCGCGCGCCGCCCGCTCACCGCCGCCGCCGCGTCCGCCGTCTGGGTCTCCGAGGCCGGCTGACCCGGCCGTCCCGGCCGACCCGGCCGACCCGCGCGCGTCAGCCCGTGAAGGTGAGCACCACGAGCGCGACGTTCAGCACCACCACGAGCGACACCGCGACCCACGCCGCGATGCGCGTCAGCGGCCGGTCGACGTGTGCGCCCATCACGCGGCGGTCGCCCGTCAGGCGGATGAGGGGCACGAGCGCGAACGGGATCCCGAGGCTCAGCACGACCTGGCTGACCACGAGCGCGGTGGTCGGGTCGACGCCGATCGCGAGGATCGCGAGGGCCGGGATCAGCGTCACCACGCGCCGGGCGAGCAGCGGCACCCGGACGTGCAGCAGGCCGCCCATGATCGCCGCGCCCGCGTAGGCGCCGACCGACGTCGACGCGAGGCCGGACGCGAGCAGCCCGACCGCGAACACGACGCCGACGACCGGCCCGAGAGACGCAGTGATGGCCGCGTGCGCGCCCTCGATCGAGTCGGTGCCGGGCACGCCGCCGAGGCTCGCCGCCGCGATGAGGAGCATGGAGATGTTGACGGCGCCGGCCACGGCGAGCGCCGTGACCACGTCCCAGCGCGTCGCGCGGAGCAGGCGACGGAGGACGCCGTCGTCGGTCTGGACGCCGTGCCGGTCGCGGCTGAGCGACGAGTGCAGGTAGACGGCGTGGGGCATGACGGTCGCGCCGAGCATGCTCGCGGCGAGCAGCACGCTGTCCGGCCCGTCGAAGCGCGGCACGAGCCCGCCCGCGATGCCGGATCCCGACAGCGGGCTCACCACGAGGCCCGTGAGGAAGCCGACCGTGATCACGAGGAGCAGCGCGCCGATCACGAGCTCGAACGGCCGCTGCCCGTGCCGCGACTGCACCGCGAGGAGGCCGATGGAGACGAGGCCGACGATCACGCCGCCCGCGACGAGCGGGATCCTGAACAGCAGGTGCAGCGCGATGGCGCCGCCGATGACCTCCGCGAGGTCGGTGGCCGCGGCGATGAGCTCCGCCTGCACCCAGAACGCGCGGCGCCGCTGCGTCGGCAGCCGCTGGCCGAGGAGCTCCGGGAGGCTGCGGCCCGTGACGAGCCCGAGCTTCGCCGACTGGTACTGCACGAGCACGGCGATGAGGTTCGCGGCCACGAGCACCCACACCAGCAGGTAGCCGTAGCGCGCGCCCGCGGTGAGGTTGGCGGCGACGTTGCCGGGATCCACGTACGCGATGGCCGCGACGAACGCGGGCCCGAGCAAGAGGACGAGCCGCGGGCCCGTGACGGGCCGGCGCGCGCGGCGACGCTCGGGGGCGGTGCGGGTCATGGCGGCCTCTCCGTCGAAGTGTTAGCCGAGGCTAACATCCGTTCGCGCACACGCGGAAGAGCCCGTCCGGATGCGGACGGGCCCTCGGGCGGAGCGGCGGGCGCGACGGGCGCAGCTGCGGCGGGCAGCGCGGGAGGCGCGGGAAGCGCGGGAAGCGCGAGCCGTGCTGGAGGCGCCGGCAGCGCGGCGAGGGCAGCGGGCAGCCGCGGGGATCAGCTCGCGGAGCGCCCCGGCGCCAGGAACGCGGAGTCGTCATCGGTCTCGCCGCGCACGATGCGCACCCACTGGGCGAGGAGCGCGGCTCCCGCCTCGTCGTGGATGAGGTCGCCCGCCGTGAGCACGTCGTACGGCGTCGCGGGGATCCCGTCGGCCGGCCGCACGTCGACGTGCGCGACCTCGTGGCCGTTCTCGTGCAGCCAGCGCGCCATCGCGTAGTCGGTGCGCGAGTCGCCGACCGTGCGCCAGCGCAGCGGGAGCGGACCGCTGTCGGCGAGCAGCTCCAGGGCGCGCTCGGCGCCGAGGTCCTTGCCGAGGCGGATCGACTCGATGTCGGTCGAGATGATCGTGGGATCCACGCGCACCTGCACGTTCCCGTCCGCGTCGGGCACCTCGACGCCCTCGAGCACCGAGCCGAGCCCATGAGAAGTGAGCATCTCGACCGCGCGCGCGTCCAGCTCGGGCTGCACCCGGAGGTAGTCGTCCGAGGAGACGCTCGTGAGCTGCTCGAGTGAGACCATCGCGTGCTTGGTGGCGTCGAAGAACATCCAGTCGGCGAAGCGCTCGGCGACGAGACGCTCCATGTCGCGCATGTACGCCTCGGGCAGCGCGAGCGCCCGATCCACGTGCACCTCCCCCGCGCCCTCGGGCGTGATCGAGAACCACGACGCGCCCTTCTCGCACACGGCGTGCACGCGCGCGCCCGCGGGGAGGCCGGCGGCCAGCAGCGGGCCCAGGACCTGCTCGCGGATGAAGGCGTCCGAGCGGCCCGTGTTGAAGACGATCGGCACGCCCGCGGCGGCGAGCTCGACGAGATCGGTCGCGATGCTCGGGATCGCGAGGGTGCGGGTGATCGGGCTGGCGATGGGGCCGTCGACGTCGAGGAGGAGGCCGAGGGGCGCGGGGGTCGTGGTCACGGCATCCATCCTCCCGCAGGCATCAGGCACCCCGGTGCGACTGGGGACTCCGCCGGCCTCCCGCAGGCACCAGGCACCCCGGTGCGACTGGGGACTCCGACGGCCTCCCGCAGGCTCGAGGCACCCCGATGTGACTGGGGACGCGTCGGCGGTCAGCCGGCGGCGCGCGCGGAGGCGGCGCGGGCGCGGACGGCCCGGCCCGCGGATCCCACGACGAGCACGACCGACACCGCCATCACCGCGAGGAACGCCCCCGGCAGCGACGCGATGCCGAGCCCGTCGAGCAGCGCGCCGCCCACGAGCGCCCCGCCGCCGATGCCGACGTTGAACGCCGTCGTGTAGAAGGAGCTGGCCGTGTCGCGGAACGACGGGTGCGCGGCGTGCAGCATGCGCGTCTGGAGCAGGGTCGGGATGGCGCCGAACGCCAGGCCCCAGAGCAGGAAGCCGGGGATCGCGACCGCCCAGAGCCCCGGGACCAGCGCGAGCGAGCTGACCCCGAGCGCCGCCGCCGCGAGGCCCGCCAGGACGCCGAGCTGCGGGCGGCTCGAGAACAGGGTGCCCGCGAGGAGCAGCCCGACCGCGCCGGCGATCCCGTAGCCGAAGAGCATGGCGCTGAGCTGCTGCTCGGGGATCCCCATCACGCGCGTGACGAACGGGTCGACGTACGTGTAGAAGCCGTACTGGCCGATCATGATGACCATCGCCGTGAGGCACACGAACAGCACGCCGCCGAGACCCTGCCCGGCCATGCGCTGCCGGAACCCGACGCGGCCGGTCGCCGACGCGGCCGCGGGCGCCTCCCGCTCGGGCCGCCCGACCGCCGGCAGGAACCGCCACACCAGCACGATCCCCAGGAGCGTGAGCACGCCGATCCCCGCGAACGCCGCCCGCCAGCCGAACGCCTGCCCGGCCGCGGTGCCGACCGGCACGCCGAGCACGAACGCGAGGCTGCCGCCGCCGACCGTGAGCGCGACCGCCCGGCCGATGAGCGCGGGCGGGACGAGGTGCGCCGAGTATGCGCCGACGACCGCCCAGAACAGGCCGTGCGCGAGGCCACCGAGCACGCGCGTCGCGGTGACGAGCTCGAAGGTGGGCGCGAGCGCGGTGAGGAGGTTGCTCGTCGCGAAGACCGCGAGCACCGCGAGCAGCAGCGCGTGCCGCGGGACCCGGCGGGTGAGGGCCGCGAGCGGCGCGCTGGAGACGACCACCGCGACCGCGAACACGGAGACGAGGAGGCCGACGCGCGACTCCTCGACGCCGAGGTCGCCGCTCATCTCGCTGAGGAGGCCGGTGGGCAGCATCTCGCTCGTGACGCTGAGGAACACGCACGCGGCGAGCGTGAGGATCCCGACCCAGGGAAAGCGGAACGACGGGTCGACGCCGGGCGGCGGACGGCGACGCCCGGAGCGCTCCGAGCGCTCGGCGCGCTCGAGGTCGGGCAGGAAGATGGGGGAGGTGTTCGTCATGTGGACCTGAGGGACGTGACGGCGGGAGGGCTCCCGGGGCCGGCGGGATCCGCGCAGCCAGGCAATAGCCTAGACGGATGACCGATCAGGCCACCCCCGCGCGACCGCCGCACCGCGTCCTCGTCTTCTCCTGCGACGACCGCCCGGGCATCGTGCACGCCATCGCGGGCGCGATCGTCGAGGCGGGCGGCGACATCACCGAGTCGCAGCAGTTCTCGAGCGCCGACACGGGCCGGTTCTTCATGCGCCTGCAGATCCAGAGCGCGGCCGACGACGACCGGCTGGCCGACGTGCTGGCCGCCGTGGTCGAGCGGTACGACGCGACCTGGCACCTCGACGAGGTGGGCCGGCCGCTGCGCACGCTCGTGCTGGGATCCACCGCCGAGCACTGCGTCAACGACCTGCTGTTTCGGCAGCGCGCGGGCCAGCTGCCCGTCGAGATCCCGCTCGTGCTCAGCAACCACGGGAAGCTCGCCGACCTTGCGGGCTTCTACGGCGTGCCGTTCGAGCACGTGCCCGTCACCGACGAGGCCTCGAAGCAGGCGTTCGAGGAGCGCGTGATCCGCGCGGTCGAGGAGCACGACATCGAGCTGGTGGTGCTCGCGCGCTACATGCAGATCCTCTCCCCCGGGCTGTGCGCCCGGCTCAGCGGTCGGATCATCAACATCCACCACTCCTTCCTCCCCGGCTTCAAGGGCGCGAACCCCTACAAGCAGGCGCACGCGCGCGGCGTGAAGCTCATCGGCGCGACCGCGCACTTCGTCACGAGCGACCTCGACGAGGGCCCGATCGTGGAGCAGAACGTCGTGCGGGTCGACCACTCGCGCAGCGCCCGCGAGCTCATGGCCATCGGGCAGGACGAGGAGTCGCGCACCCTCACGCAGGCCGTCCGCTGGTTCGCGGAGCACCGCGTGCTGCTCGACGGCGCGCGGACGATCATCTTCCGCTGACGCGGGCGGCACGGGCGGCGCGGGCGGCGCCGGACACGCCACGAGGGGGCGGGCGCCTCGCGGCACCCGCCCCCTCGGCGGTCACTCCGGGTCAGCCGCGGATCAGCGGCTCACGTAGAGGTACTTCGGCGCGCTGGTCTTCGCCGCGTTCGCCGTGTCGCCCGCGTACGTCGCGGTGACCGCGTAGCGGCCCTTCGCGTACGACGGCAGCTCGACGCGGCCGGTGCCGGATGCATCCAGCGCGACCTCGTACGAGTCCGACCCCACCTTGACCGTGACGGTGCCCGTGGGTGCCGCCTTCGCGGTGCTGTCGACCTTGACCGTGACGACGGCCTTCTGCGCGCTCGTCAGCACGGGCGGCTTGACGCTCACCGTCACGGTGCTGGCCAGCTTGATCACGACGGCCTCGCTGGTCGCGGTCCCCGAGGGTCCCGTCGCCGGCTTCGCCGTCACGACGACCGTGATCGACTTGCCCGCGACCGACGGCGAGACCTTGTAGGTCGCGCGCGTCTGGCCGGCGAGCGCCTTGCCGTCCGCGTACCACTGGTACGAGTACTTGAGGCCCTCCTGGTCCCACGTGCCGGGCGTCGCCGTGAGCGTCTGGCCCGCGACGGGCGTGCCGGAGATCACGGGCGGCGCGGTCGCCGTCGGCGCCGGGATCGCACCCGACTCGATGCGCACGTACGTCGACGACTCGGTGCCGGAGTAGGCGACCCGACCGAGGTAGGCGGTCTCAGGCGCGAGCCCGCTCCACGAGGCCGTGTAGGTGACCGGTCGGCTCTGCACCGCGTCGAGCGGGTTCGGGGACACCGTGAAGGCGCCCTCGTCCGTCGACTCGGACAGGTCGAACTGCGTGAGGGTGAAGTCCTGCGTCTTCTGCCCCGCGGGCACCGAGAAGACCGATACGACCACGACGTAGTCACCGGCCTCCGGGGTCTCGATGGTCACGGACTCGTCGGCGGACTCGGTCGCCGAGTCGAACTGCTCGACCGGCTTCCCGCCCTCGAGGCGGAACACCGAGAGGTCGAGGTCCGCCTTGTCGTCGGCCGAGTCGAGGTCGATCCGGGTCGCGATCTGGCCGGCGGGCACGGTGGTCGCGTACTGCAGCTCCGCCTTCGCCGGCCCCGTACCCGAGATGGGCGGCGACGCGTCGTCCGGGTTGGCGTACACGCGGCCGGCGGTCAGGCCCTCCGCGGTCAGCGCGATCGGCCCGGTGGTGCCGGGCGTGACCGTCACGTCGACGGATCCCCTGATCCCCTTCCCCTGCACCTCGTCCGGCGCGGCGATGGAGACCGGGTTCACCGCGATCGGGCTGCGCACCGTGGTGCCGCCGTCCGTCCAGGTGAGGGATCCGGTGGCGTACGCGTCGATGTCCGCCGTGGTGCGCGTGAACGACACCTCGTACGACTTCGTCTGGCCCGCCTCCGTGAACTCGAGCGTCTTCGGGGTCACCTCGGCGCTGACGCCCGCGAGGCCCTGCACGCTCGCCGTGTAGGTGCCGGCGCGCGTGGAGGTGACCTCGCGCGTCACGGTCTCGGAGCCCGTGAGGGCGCCGATGGCGATGCTCGCCAGGTTGAGCTCCGACGGGTCGACCGGGTCGATGCCCGAGGCGTACCCGGTGGCCGCGAGGTACGCGAGCCAGTCGGCGCGGTCGTTCAGGTACAGCAGGCCCGGGTCGAGGTACCGGCGCGCGTCGACGTGGCCGGCGCCCTGGGTGAAGGGATCCGTGACCTTGCCGCCGTCCTCGTCCAGCGTGTCGTAGGCGGTGGTCATCATCGCCGACTTGATCTCGGCGGGCGTCGCCTTCGGGTGCTCGCCGAGGTACAGGAGCGCGAGGCTGGCGACGTGCGGGGCCGCCATCGACGTGCCGGAGAGGAGCGCGAGGGTCGGCTCCTCGCCCTCGGCGTTGTTCGTCGCCGCGATGATCGAGACGCCGGGCGCCGTGACGTCGGGCTTCAGGATGTCGCTGCCGTCCGCGAGCACCGGGCCGCGCGAGCTGAAGCCCGCGACCTGGGGCGTCGGGGCGGAGACGCCCGTCGTGTTGTCGGGCACCAGCGTGACGGTCGCGCCGGGCGTCGCCGCGTAGGCGGAGACGGCCGCGTAGACGTCCGCGTCGAGGTGGACGGTCGGCACGGAGTGCGTGTCGGCGTCGATCGAGTTCGGCGTCGGGTTGACGAGCACCATGCCGATGCCGCCCGCGCGCTCGACCTCGGCCGACTTCGCGACCCGGTCGATCGTGCCGCGCTCGCACAGGACGATCTTCCCCGCGGTCTTCGCGGGGTCGAGCACGCCGGGCCCGCAGAGGGCCGGCGTGGTGGCGCCGGCCACGGCGACGGACGCCGCTGTGACGAAGTCGCCCGTGACCGGCTCGGTGACCGTGATGGACGAGCCCGCGAAGGCCTGCCCGTCGCCGAGCTTCGCGGTGGCCTCGAAGTTGCCCGCGACCGTGCTCGCGGCGACCGTGGTGATCCACGGCGACGCGTTGTCGAGCGTGGAGGCGCCGGGGCCGGAGTTGCCCGCGGAGGCGGAGACGAAGATGCCCGCGCTGGCCGCGCCGAGGAACGCCCTGTCGGTCGCGGAGAACGTGGTCGCCGCCGAGCCGCCGCCGATGGAGTAGTTGATGACGTCGACGCCGTCCGCCGTCGCCTGCTCGATGGCGGCGATGAGGTCGGCACCCGCGCAGCCGTCGTCCGTCTTCACGGCCGGGTCGGGACCGGACCAGCAGACCTTGTAGGCCGCGATCTTGGAGGCGGGCGCGACACCCGAGATCTCCCCGAGGTCCTTGCCGTCGATGGTCGCCGTCACGCCGGCCTCGCCGGCGGCCGTGGATGCGGTGTGCGATCCGTGCCCCTCGCCGTCGCGCGGGGAGTCGTACTCGCCCGTCGCCGCGGTGCCGATGTTCTCCTGGCCGAAGCCCGTCACGTAGTAGCGCGCGCCCACGATCTTCGTGGAGCAGTCGGCCGCCGTGAACTGCTCGCCGGTCTGGCACGTGCCCCGGAAGGTGGTGCCGTCGCCCTTGGCGTACGCGATCGCGGATCCGTCGCGGTACGGCTCGGCGCCCGCGGTCGTGCCGAGCGGCTCGCCCACGAAGGCGGGGTTCTCGGGCGCGATGCCCGTGTCGATGACGCCGATGACGGCGCCCTCGCCCGCCTCCTCCTGGCCGCCCGTCTTCGCCCACACGCCGTCGGGGCCCGTGAGCCCGAGGAAGTCGGCCGCGGGGGTGGACGTGGGGTGGTAGAGCCGTTCGGGCTCGACGGAGGCGACCGCCCGGTCGCCGGAGAGCTTCGACGCCTGCTCGGCCGTGAGGTCGGCGGAGAAGCCGTTGACCGTGAGGGAGTAGGAGTACTCGATGTCGGCGCCGACGCTGGCGGCCACATCCTCCTGCCGATCCTCGAGGTAGTCGGTGTACGCGACGACCGGGCCGGCCTTCGCGTCGAGCTGGGCGCCCGAGCGGGCCTCGGTCGCGGGGAGCCCGTCGACGCCGCCCCGGTAGGTCGCGGCGGCGTCGTCCGCGAGGGTCACGATGTAGCGGCCGTCCTCGAGCGCCGATGCGGGCGTCGCGACGGTCGGGGCCGGGGCCGCCATGGCCCCTGCTGCTCCGAACGTGACGAGGCCGGCGGCGACGAGGGCGGTGGCGGCGACGGAGGCCGTCGCCCTGCGCAGGGATGGTGCGCGGTCGGACTCCGGGCGGAGCCGGGGAGAGCGTGGGATCACGAACACGTCCTTCGAATGGGTACGAGTGGTCCGCGCGCACCCCTTGCGACACGCGCGAATCCTCAACATACCCCGGGTATTCGCCCTGAGACCGGTCGGTTGTTACCGCCGTGTAACAGTTGCCGCTGGCGGTACGAGTCCCGCAGTGACGGCGATCCGGACCCGACCGAGCACCGCCGACCCCGCGGCGCCATCACCTGCCGCACGGCCGCCTTCCAGGCTCCACCGCCCCCTCCCGTATAGGGAGCACGTGCCGCACGCACGACGGAGGGCGGGTGCCGTCCGGAACCCGCCCTCCGCTCGCCTCGCGCGACGATCAGCGTACGAGGATCCTCTGCGCGCGGCTCGTGCCCCCGCCGACGAGGTTGTCGCCCACGTAGGAGGCCTGCACCGTGCGGGTGCCCGGGGCGACGCCCGTGATGTCCGCGCAGCCCGTGCCGGAGCCGTCGAGGGGCACATCGTGCTCCGCGCCGTCCACGGTCACCCGCACCACCCCGGTGGCCGCCTGCTTCGCGGCCGACGTCACCGACACCTGCACGTGCACGGTGCCGCTCGCCGTGCCCCGCGGTCGCGTCGCCTGCAGGTGCACCGTCGCCGCGTCACGTGCCGTGACGGTCGGGCTCGTGGCGACGCCCGTCTGCCCGTCGGATGCAGTGGCCGTCACCCGGACGGCGAGCGCCGTGCCCGCCACCGCGGAGGTCACGCGGAACGTGGATCCCGTCGCCCCGGCGATCGGCGTGCCGTTCGACAGCCACTGCGTGGCGAGCGTCACGCCCTGCGGCGCCCACGCGCCCGTCGACGCCGTGAGCGTCCGCCCGACGTCCGGCGTGCCGGTGATGGCGGGAGCCGTGGTCGCGGTGGGAGCCGCGGAGGCCGCGGGAGTGGAGACGTCCACGATCGTGGTCGCGGCGGTCCCGCCGTAGCTCACGAGCCCGACGTACGAGTTGCCGGCCGCGAGACCCGACCAGGAGGCCGTGTACGTGGCCTTCTTCCCCGCGGTGACGGGGAGCTGGGCCGGCGAGACCTGGAAGGATCCCTCCCCGCCCGTGCCCTGCACGTCGTACCGCGTGAGGTCGTAGCCGACGCTCGTCGCCGAGCCGGCGAGCGTCGACGCCTGCACGGTGACGATGTACTTGCCTGCCTCCGGCGCCGGCACGACGATGCGCTCCGACAGCGAGGACGTCTGCTGCAGGCTGATGAGCTTCCGGTCGTCATCGTCCTTGCCCACCTTCTCGAGCGCCAGCAGGAAGTCGGATGCCCCGTCGACCGGTGCCACGTCGAGGACCAGCGCCTCCTCACCCGCCTTCACCGTGATCTCGGCCCCGTCGGCGTCGGTGGCGGTGACGCTGCCGGAGTGGCCGGGGTGGCCGGAGTCTCCGTCGCTCAGCAGCTCGCCGCGCGCGGCCCCGGCGGTCGTGAGCGGGATCCGGCCGGTGATGCCCGCGTCGACCGACACGTCGACCTTCCCGCTCGTGCCGGTGCCGTCGACAGAGGCCGGGGCGACGACCGCGGTGGGCCGCACCGCGATGGGGCTGCGGACGGTGCCGGCGGATCCGGTCCACGTGAGCGAACCGGTCGACCACGCGTCGGACGGCGCACCGCGCTTCGCGGTGATGCGCACCTGGAAGGACTTCGTCTGGCCCGGAGCCGTGAACGTCAGGCGCGCGGGCGTGACCTTCACGTCAGCCTGGGGCACGCCCTGCACGGACGCCGTCCACGTGCCCGCGGTCAGCGACGTCACGGTGCGCGTGACGGTCGTGGATCCGAGGAGCTTCCCCACGCCGATGCTCGGCAGGTTCAGCTGGGACGGGGCCACCGGCGCCACCGGGTTCGGCAATTCGAGGCCCGTGGCTGCGGCGTAGGCGGCCCAGTCCTTCGCGCCGCTGGGGTAGAAGAGGCCGGGCTGCAGGAACCGGTCCGGCGCGATCTGCCCCGCTCCCTGGGCGAACGGATCCGTGGCGGGCTCGCCCTTCGCATCGACCGTGTCGGTCGCGGTCGTCATGAGCGCCGACTTGACCTCGGCCGGCGACGCCTTCGGGTGGACGCCGAGGTAGACGAGTGCGAATCCGGCGATGTGCGGCGAGGCCATGGACGTTCCCGAATCCGCGGCGAAGTCGGGCTTACCGCCCTTGTCGCTGACCGCGGCGAGGATCCCCACGCCCGGAGCAGTGATGTCGGGCTTGATGGTGTCGCCGCCGTCGACCGCCTCCGCAGCACCACGGGAGCTGAAGCCCGCGACCTGGGGCGCGGGTCGGGTGACGCCCGTCGTGTTGCCGTTCGTGAGGGTCGCCGTGGCACCGGCCTTCGCCGCGTAGTCGACGATCGTCTGCCGGGAGTCGACATCGAGGTGCACCGTCGGGACGGAGTGCGCGTCGAGGTCCTCGGAGTCCGGCTTCACGTTCGTGAGGACCATGCCGATGCCACCCGCGCGCTCCACCTCGGCGCTCTTGTCGATGCGGGCCGACACACCGCGGTCGCACTGCACGATGCGGCCGCGCACCTTGTCCGGATCCAGCGTCCCGTCCCCGCACAGCTCGGGGGACGCGGCTCCCGCCACCCCGGAATCCGCCGCGCGCACGAGCGGGCCCGACACGGTCGATCCCACGGTCACGGACGCGCCGCTGAAGCTCGCGCCGTCGCCGAGAGTGACCGTCCCGGAGTAGTTGTCCGGGACGCTGCTGGCCGCGACGGTGGTGATCCACGGCTCCGTGTTCGAGACCGTCCCGGCATCGGGGCCGCTGTTGCCGCCTGCCGCCGCGACGAAGATGCCGGCGTCCGCGGCGCCGAGCAGGGCGCGCTGGAACGTGTCCTCCGCCTTCCCCGCGCCACCGAGCGACATGTTGATCACGTCGACGCCGTCGGACGTGGCCTGCTCGATCCCGGCGACGATGTCCGACGTCGCGCAGCCGTCGTCGGTCTCCACCTCCGGGTCGGGCCCGCTCCAGCACACCTTGTAGGCCGCGATCCTCGCCGCGGGGGCGATGCCGGCGATGGCTTCCTGGACCGCGCCCGTGGTCGCCGTCACGCCCGCGTCGCCCGCGGCCGTGCTCGTGGTGTGGCTCCCGTGTCCAGCGGTGTCGAGCGGGGAGACCTTCTCCTGCGGCCCGATCGGGCTTCCCGTCGCGGCCCAGCCGGCCTCGAAGGCGCGCGCGCCCACGATCTTGGTGGAGCAGTCGTCGGCGGTGAACCCGTCGCCCGTCTGGCACGTCCCGTGGAAGACGGTGCCGTCGCCCTTGCGGAAGTCGATGCGGGATCCGTCGAGGTACGGATCCGCCCCGGGCGTGGAGCCGAGCGGCTTCCCCGCGAAGGAGGGGTTGTCCGGGGCGATGCCGGTGTCGAGGACGCCGATCACCGTGCCCTTGCCGGCCGCGTCGACTCCGCCCGCCTTCGACCAGAGGCCGTGGTCGCCCTCGAGCCCGAGGAAGCGCGAATCCGGCGTGGACGTGGTGTGGAGGGCCTGGTCGGGCTCCACGCTCAGCACGTCGCGATCGTGGCTGAGCTCCTGGACCTGCGCAGCCGTCAGCTTGGCCGAGAAGCCGTTCACGGTGAGGGAGTACCGGTTGGTCGGCGTGACGCCCGCCGCGTCCGCGGCCGAGTCCTGACGCTGGGTGAGGTGGTCGGAGTAGCGCTGCACGGCGTCCGACTGCGCGTCGAGCCGCGCGCCCGGCTCGACCCGCGTGGGGGCCAGCCCGTCGAGGGTGCCGTCGTACGCGGAGGCGGGCTGATCCCGCAGTGTCACGAGGTAGTTGCCGTCCCCGGCGCCGACGGGGACGGCCGCGGTCGGAGTGTCGGCCGCGCTGGCCGTCGTGGTGCCGGCCGCGACGAGCGCGAACGCGAGGGCGCAGGCCGCGAGCGGACGGCCCGCGCGCAGGCGCCGCCTCCGGTCCGGCATGAGCGGGTCTCGATGGATGGGCATGGCTGTTCCCCCCTGTCGCCGGCATCGACCGGCTCGTGGATCCGCGGAGCCCGAGACGCGCGGTGCGCGTGAGCCCCCGTCGCGGAGTCGCGTCGTCGACGCGATGGGGAGAACCGTAGGGAGGAACCGACGGCGCGCGTCGGCCCCCTGCACACGTGAGGCTCACGGGAGCATGCGAGAGCCCCGCCCCGGAACGGGGGCGGGGCCCTCCGGCGTGCGGCGGCGTCGGATCGACGCCCGCGGGATCAGGCCAGGCGCGTCTGCAGGTTCTCCGCCAGCGACGCGAGGAACTCCTCGGTCGTCTGGTACGGCTGATCCGGGCCGACGAGGAGCGCGAGGTCCTTCGTCATCTTGCCGCTCTCGACCGTCGTGATGACGACGTCCTCGAGGGTGTCCGCGAACGTCTTCAGCGCGTCGTTGCCGTCGAGCTTGGCGCGGTGCGCGAGGCCCCGGGTCCAGGCGTAGATCGACGCGATGGGGTTCGTCGAGGTGGGCTTGCCCTGCTGGTGCTGGCGGTAGTGGCGCGTGACGGTCCCGTGCGCGGCCTCCGCCTCGACGACCTTGCCGTCGGGCGTGGTGAGCACGCTGGTCATGAGGCCGAGCGAGCCGAAGCCCTGCGCGACGGTGTCGGACTGGACGTCGCCGTCGTAGTTCTTGCAGGCCCAGACGTAGCCGCCCTCCCACTTGAGCGAGGCGGCGACCATGTCGTCGATGAGGCGGTGCTCGTAGGTGAGGCCCGCAGCGGCGAACTGCTCCGCGTACTCGGCCTCGAAGACCTCCTGGAACAGGTCCTTGAAGCGGCCGTCGTAGGCCTTGAGGATCGTGTTCTTGGTGGAGAGGTAGACCGGGTAGTTGCGGGCGAGGCCGTAGGACAGCGAGGCGCGCGCGAAGTCGCGGATCGAGTCGTCGAGGTTGTACATGCCCATCGCGACGCCGGATCCGGGGCTCTGGAACACCTCGAACTGCTGCGGCTCGGAGCCGTCCTTGGGCGTGAAGGTCATCGTGAGCGTGCCCTCGCCCTCGAAGCGGAAGTCGGTGGCGCGGTACTGGTCGCCGAACGCGTGGCGGCCGACGATGATCGGCTTGTTCCAGCCGGGCACGAGGCGCGGGATGTTGCTGATGATGATGGGCTCGCGGAAGATCGTGCCGCCCAGGATGTTGCGGATGGTGCCGTTCGGCGAGCGCCACATCTTCTTCAGGCCGAACTCCTCGACGCGCGCCTCGTCGGGCGTGATCGTGGCGCACTTGACGCCGACGCCGTGCTTCTTGATGGCGTTCGCCGCGTCGATCGTGATCTGGTCGTCGGTCTCGTCGCGCTTCTCGATGCCCAGGTCGTAGTACTCGAGGTCGATGTCGAGGTACGGGTGGATGAGCGTGTCCTTGATGGACTGCCAGATGATGCGCGTCATCTCGTCGCCGTCGAGCTCGACGACGGTCCCCTCTACCTTGATCTTCTCCACGAAGTCCTCCTCATGCTCGTCGGTCGCCTCCGTGCGCGTCTCCGTCGGCGCGCGCCGGGTCCGGCTCGTCGCCGGTGGATCCGTGGGCCAGCCTACCCGGCGGCCCCTGTCTCTCGACATCGAGACATCGGCGGGTCCGGCCCCGCTCCGCGCTCCCGACGCCGCCCCGGCGCGCGGCCCGCGGCACCTGGTCCGACGGAGGCCCGCCCGATACCCTGTGGCCATGAGCGACATGACACTCGAAGAGCTGAGCGCCCGGACGATCGTGGCGGCCAACACGCTGACGCTCAAGCCGGGGCAGGAGGCCTTCGTCGCCCCCGTGTCACACTCCATCGCCGAGGCCTACGTCAACCCCACCACCGCGTGGCCGAGGGTGGTCATGGAGGACGGCGAGGTCGTCGGCTTCATCATGGGCAACTTCGATCCCGAGGCCCACGAGGAGATCTTCCGCAGCTGCATCTGGCGCATCAACGTCGACGCCGACGCGCAGGGCCACGGCGTCGGCCGGTTCGCGGTCCTCGCGCTCGCGGACGAGGCGCGCTCGCGCGGCTTCGACCGGCTCACCGTCGTGTGGGAACCCGGTGAGGACGGCCCCGAGGAGTTCTTCACCCACGTCGGCTTCGAGGTCATCGGCGAGACGCAGTACGGCGAGGCCATCGGCGCGCTGGCGCTCTAGCTGTACTGGGTCATGACGTTGGTGACACTCGGGCCGCGGGCGTGAGCCCGTGGCTTGAGTGGATTCGTTCAGTGTTGTAGTGCTCGATGAAGGGGTCAAGCGCGTCGGCGCGGTGTTGGTTGCTGGTGAAGGGTTGCCGGTAGGCCCACTCGGTCGCGAGGGTCCGGTTGAAGCGCTCGACCTTGCCGTTCTGCCAGGGGCAGTGCGGGCGGATGAACTTCTGCCGCGCGCCCAGGTCCTGGACGGCGTTCTTGAACGCGGTCGAGTGCCGGTAGGCGAACGCGTTGTCCGTGATGACCCGCTCGATCCGGGTGATCCCGCGCCCGGCGAAGTACGCCGCTGCGCGGGTCAGGAACCCGGCCGCGGTCGCGCCTTTCTCATCGGGATGGATCTCCGCGTAGGCGAGACGGGTGTGGTCATCGACCGCGGCATGGACGTAATCGAACCCGATCCCGCGGCCGCGGACCTGCTCGCTGCGCCCGTGGACCCGCCAGCCGCCTCCGTCCGGGATCCTCCCGAGCTTCTTCACGTCCACGTGGATCAGATCACCCGGATGCTCGTGCTCATACCGGTGCGCCGTTGACCGGGATGCCCGGATCACGGCCCCGGTGACGGGGTCCAACCATGCCAACGGCGGCGCCCCGTGCCGGCGCAGGATGCGGGAGATCGTACGGGATGGAACACCTGTCACCGGCGCCAGCCGCGCAGGACCCGCCCGCAACTGGGCCCGCGCTTCCAGCACGGCCCGTTCCCGCTCCGGGCTCGTTCGCCTCGGTACTGACCGGGGCCGCGATGACCGATCCGTCAGCCCTCGCAGCCCCTCGGCACGGAACCGGTTCACCCATCGATGCGCGCACTGCCGCGACACCCCCAGCTCCCGCGCGACGTGCGCGACCGGCCGACGATCCTCCACCACCCGCCGCACGAGGAGAACCCTCCCGTGAACCGTCAGACGAGCATTACCGTGGGACATCGAGGCCTCCTGGCGATGGTTGAACTGAACAGCTCCATCAAGCCAGGAGGCCTCTTCACACGCCCCGAAGTGTCACCAACGTCACGGCCGAGTACATCTAGCGCCGGCCCGCCACGGCCTCGCGTCCCCACGATCCATCCGCTCGCTTCGACAGAGAGACCGCACCCCGTGCTCCCACCGCTCCCGGACGACGCCGTCACCCTCGGTGCCGAGGCCGCCGACTGGCGTGCCGCCGTGCGCCTCGTGGGCGACGCGCTCGTCCGCTCGGGCGCGGCCACCCCGGAGTACGGGGACGCGATGATCCGCGTGGTCGAGGAGTTCGGCGCCTACGTCGTCATCGCCCCGGGTCTCGCGCTCGCGCACGCCCGGCCGGGGCCGGAGACGCTCGCGGACGGCCTCGCGGTCGTCACCCTCACGGATCCGGTGGCGTTCGGGCACGCGCACAACGATCCCGTCGACGTCATCGTCGGCCTCGCGGTCACCACGGTCGACCGGCACGTCTCCTCGGTCGCCGACATGGCCAACATCTTCAACGACGCCACCGCCATCCCGCGGCTGCGCGCCGCCACCACCGTCGACGAGGTCCGGCGCATCATGGCCGGCGAGGAGGGCGCATGAAGGTCGTCGCGATCTGCGGCGTGGGGATCGGCACGTCCGGCATCCTCAAGGTCAACGCCGAGCGGGCGCTCGCGCGCCTCGGCATCGAGGCGGACGTGACCGCGGCCGACCTCGCGAGCGTCGCCTCCCTCGGCGAGGACGCGCAGGTGATCCTCACGTCCCCGGAGCTCGTGGACCGGCTCGGGCCCACGTACGCCGACGTCGTCGTGATCGAGAACTACTTCGACCTCGAGGAGATCTCGGCCAAGCTCGACGCCGCGCTCGGCTGAGCGGTCGGCGCCGGTGCATCCGCGCCGTGCCCGTGCGGCTCGTGGGGGTGATCCGTGTTCGGAGCGGTGGTCGCCGGCCGCCCGCCGCCGCGCAGCACCACCGCGACGGCCGCGACGAGGGATGCCGCCGCCACCGCGACGGCGGCCGTCGCGATCATGGGGGAGGGTTCCGTGACGGGCTCGCCGCGGAGCGCCTGCACGGTGACGATCGCGATCACCGCCAGGTACGCGACCGCCGCGATCGCCGTGAGCCGCACGCGCACGCGGTCGGGTGCGAGCGCGGGGATTCGGCGGCCCGCCGCGCCGACGAGGAGGGCGGCGACGGGCAGCAGCTGCAGCGCGTGCATGCCGACGAAGTGCGGGATCCGCAGGTCGCCCGCGGTCGTGCTCCAGCCGAGCACGGGGATCCCGGGTCCGCCGTCGGCCGAGCCGACCGCGTGCGCGCCGACCACGCCGTGGAAGTCGGCGAGCTGAGCCGCGGTCGGCGACGTCATCAGGTAGGCGAGCCCGATGCCGACGAGCGCGATGAGGGCCCCCGCGCGGATCCCGAGGGTGAGCGCCTTGTCGGGGAGCCGGAGCCGCAGCACGGTGAGGCTCGTGACGAACGTGCAGAGGTAGAGCACGGTGACCGACGCGGCCATCACAGCCCACAGCGCCGTCGCGAGCGGCGTCGAGACGTTGAAGTGGCTCGTCGTCCCAGCCGCCGCCGCGCCCACGATCACCGCCTGCTCCACGACGAGCGCGACGGCCACGACCGTGCCGAGCCGATGGGCCGTGCGCCGGAAGCGGGGGAGGCGCGCGATCAGCCAGGCCCAGGAGACCGCGTAGACGAGGATCGACAGCGAGAACTTGGCGGGCTTGTCCCAGACGGGCGCGCCCGTCACGACGCGGTGGCCGACCAGGCCGCCCACGAGGCACGCCGCCGCGACCACGACCATGAGCGCCGCGACCGCCATGAGCGGGCGGTGCCAGCCGAAGGCCCGCCGGATCACGATGCGCCGCCCGCCGCGGCCTGCGCGGTCATGGAGACCGTCGCCTGCGAGATCCGCCGCAGCCCCGCCGCCAGCTGGTCGCCCAGCACCGTGCCGACCACCATGAGCTCCGCCATGGCCGTGCGGTCGGGGCGGCCCCGCACCGCCGCGAGGTCGGCCTCGGCCTGGATCGATGCGGCTTCCGCGTAGCGCGCGAGGTAGTCGTCGCCGAGGGGGTGGCCCGAGCGCGCGAACGCGTCGACGGCGCGCGCCGCCTGCGTGCGGCCGGCGTGCCCCTCGAGGACGCACCAGCCGGCGTCCGCGGTGGCGGCGTCGACGCGGGCGAGGGCGTCGGCGGGCGGCGCATCCGCGGTGGCCGGACCGGGCGTCAGCGCGTCCTGCGCCACGGTGAAGACCTCCTGCACGCGACGGCCGTCGTCGTCGAGCACGGCCAGCACCTCCCGCGCGCGGGCGACGGGCAGCCGTCCTACGTCGATGAGGGCGCGGATCAGCCGGACGCGGCGCGCGTGCTCGTCGTCGTAGTCGGTGCGGTTGTCGCTCACGCGCGTGCCCGCGGGGAGCAGGCCCTCGCGGACGTAGTACTTGACGGTCGCGGGGGCCACGCCCGTGGCCTCGGCCAGCTCGGTGATGCGGATGCGGCGAGGGTAGCGCACTGATAGTGCCGCTACCAGTGGCGGCCGCTCGGACGCCGCGGGCCGGCTGGCGGCCCGCGGATCCCGTCGGCTAGACCTCGAGGAGCAGCGGCACGGCCTGCGCCATGTCGGCGACGATGGCGCGCGCGGCGTCGCGGCGCTCGGCCACGGTGCCCTCGGTGCTCTGCGCGTCGAGGTACACCTTGATCTTCGGCTCCGTGCCGCTCGGCCGCACGATGAGCCGCGCGCCGTCGCCCAGGTGGAACCGGAGCACGTCGCTCGGCGGGAGGTCGGCGGTCCCCTCGGCGAGGTCGTCCATGCGCTCGACGCGCCGGGATCCGATGGAGGTCGGCGGCGACTGCCGGAGCTTCGCCATGATGCGCGGGATGACCGCGAGGTCCGTGACGCGCACCGAGATCTGGTCGCTCGCGAACGAGCCGAACCGCTCGGCGAACCCGCGGTCGTAGTCGTCGATGGTCTGCCCGCGCGACTTCAGCAGCATCACGCCGTGGAGCACGGCGACGGCGGCGGAGATCCCGTCCTTGTCGCTCGTGATCCAGGGCGCGACGAGATAGCCGAGGGCCTCCTCGTAGCCGTAGACGAGGTCCGGCACGCGGCTGATCCACTTGAAGCCCGTGAGCGTCTCGCGGTAGCCGAAGCCGAGCTCGCGCGCGACGACCTCGAGCGCGGGCGAGGACACCAGCGACGAGGCGAACGTGCCCGTCTTGCCCTCCTCGATGTAGCGCTCGGCGATGCCCAGGCCGAGCAGCATGCCGACCTCGTTGCCCGAGAGGCGGCGCCAGGCGCCGTGCTCGTCGGCGATGGCGACCGCGAGGCGGTCGGCGTCCGGGTCGTTGGCGATGATGAGCTCGGCGTCGGACCGAACGGCGGCCTCGAACGCGAGGTCGAGCGCGCCCGGCTCCTCGGGGTTCGGGAAGTCGACCGTGGGGAAGTCGGGGTCCGGATCCGCCTGGGCGGCGACGACGATGGGCGCGTCGACGCCGACCGCGTCGAACACGCGCGCCGCGGTCTCCCACCCGACGCCGTGCAGCGGTGTGTAGACCCAGGTCAGGGGGGCGAGCGGAGCCGCGAACAGGTCAGCCGTCTCCCGCACGTAGGAGTCGATGAGCGTCTCGGGCGCGATCTCGAAGTCGTCCGCCACCGGCAGCTGCTGCACGGTGCGCTCGCCTGCGGCCTTGTGGATGAAGGCCGCGATGTCGCGGTCGGCCGGGCTGACGATCTGCGCGCCGTGGTCCTCGTCCCCGAGGTAGACCTTGTAGCCGTTGTCGCGCGCGGGGTTGTGCGACGCCGTGACCATGACGCCGGCGCTCACGGCGAGGTGCTTCACCGCGTACGCGAGCACGGGCGTGGGGAGTGCCCGAGGGAGCAGGACCGTGCGGACGCCTGCTCCGGCCATGATGCGCGCGGTGTCCTCCGCGAAGACCCTGGAGTTGTGTCGCCCGTCGTACCCGATGACGATGCTCGGGCGCGGGCTGCGGCTGCGCAGGTAGTCGGCGAAGCCGGCGGCGGCCTGCGAGACGAGCACGCGGTTCATCCGGTTGGGACCCGCGCCCAGCTCGCCGCGGAGCCCGGCGGTGCCGAACTGGAGGCGCGTCTGGAAGCGGTCGCGGATCCCGGCGGCCGCCTGCTCGCGGTCTGCCGCGGATGCCCCGGCAGCGGTGCCCTCGACGAGGGCGAGCAGCTCGTCGACCTCGGCGCGCGTGACGGGATCCGGGTCCTGCGCCTGCCAGGCGCGCGCGGCGGCGACCAGCGCCGCGGTCTCCTCGCGGCTCACAGGGCGCCCACGATGCGGGCGAGCATCCCGCCGATGCGCCCCTCGGCGGCGCGGCCGGCCTCGATGACCTCCTCGTGGCTGAGGGGCGTCTTCTGGATCCCCGCCGCGAGGTTCGTGATGAGCGACATGCCGAGCACCTCCATGCCGGCCTCGCGCGCGGCGATGGCCTCGAGCGCGGTGGACATGCCGACGATGTGGCCGCCGATCGCCTTCGCCATCCGCACCTCGGCCGGCGTCTCGTAGTGGGGTCCGCGGAACTGGCAGTACACGCCCTCGTCGAGGTCGGGCTCGACCTCGTGGGCGATCGCCAGGAGCCTCGCCGAGTAGAGGTCGGTGAGGTCGATGAAGGTCGCGCCCTCGAGTGGCGAGTCGGCGGTGAGGTTGATGTGGTCGCTGATGAGGACGGGTGTGCCGGGCGTCCAGTGCTCCTTGATGCCGCCCGCGCCGTTGGTGAGGATCATCGTGGTCGCGCCGGTCGCCGCCGCGGTGCGCACGCTGTGCACGACCCGGCGGACGCCGTGGCCCTCGTAGTAGTGGGTGCGCGCGCCGATGACGAGGGCGCGGCGGCCGGACGGGAGCAGCACGCTGCGGAGCGATCCGACGTGGCCTTCCAGGGCGGGCTTCGAGAAGCCGACGACCTCGGTGGCCGGGATGGTGGCGGTGGTCTCGCCGATGAGATCCGCCGCCTTCCCCCATCCGCTGCCGAGCGTGAGGGCGATGTCGTGGCGCTCGACGCCGGTCAGCTCGGCGATCTGCCGGGCGGCCTGCCGCGCGATCTCCTGGGGGTCCGCGTCGGGCGACTCGAGGGGGTTGCTGTAGGTCATGCCCCGATCCTAAATGCGCGCGCCCGCGCGACCCGGGCCACGACGGCGGGCGGGTTCGCGCGGGGCGGGGGCCTGCGGGATGATGTGCGCATGGGATACGAGTTCGAGGCCAACCAGCGGATCGCCGTCCTCGGAGGGGGTCCCGGCGGCTACGAGGCCGCCATCGCCGGAGCGCAGCTCGGCGCGGAGGTGACGCTGGTGGAGCGCGTGGGCGTCGGCGGCTCGGCCGTGATGACCGACGTCGTCCCCTCCAAGACCCTCATCGCCACCGCGGAGGCCACCAACGCGATCGGCGAGGCCGCCGACCTCGGCGTGCAGTTCTTCTCCCGCGGCGAGCAGACCCGCCGGCCCGTGCGCCCCGAGGTTGCCGTCAACCTGCAGGCCGTCAACAACCGCCTGCTGCGGCTCGCGCGCCAGCAGTCCGAGGACATGAAGTCGAGCCTCATCCGCGCGGGCGTCCGCATCGTGCAGGGCGAGGGGCGGCTCGACGGGCCCAACCGCATCATCGTCTCCACCGGCCGCGGCGGCGGCCGGGGCACCGACTTCGACGAGATCGACGCGGACACCACGGTCATCTCCACGGGCGCGAGCCCCCGCATCCTCGACACCGCCAAGCCCGACGGGGAGCGGATCCTCACCTGGACGCAGCTCTACACGATGGACTGCGTGCCCGAGCACCTCATCGTCGTGGGATCCGGCGTCACGGGCGCCGAGTTCGCCTCGGCCTACACGGCGCTCGGCGCCAAGGTCACGCTCATCTCCTCCCGTGACCAGGTGCTGCCGGGCGAGGACGCCGACGCCGCCCGCGTGATCGAGGACGTCTTCACGCGCAACGGCATGACGGTGCTGTCGAAGTCCCGCGCCGAGTCGGTCGTCCGCCAGGGCGACGGCGTGGTCGCGACCCTCAGCGACGGCCGGGTCGTCGAGGGCAGCCACTGCCTCATGGCGGTCGGATCCGTGCCGAACACCGCGGGGATCGGCCTCGAGGAGGCGGGCGTGCAGATGAGCGACTCCGGCCACATCCGCGTGAACCGCGTCGCGCGCACCTCGGTGCCGAGCGTCTACGCCGCGGGCGACTGCACGACGTTCCTGCCGCTCGCGTCCGTCGCGTCGATGCAGGGCCGCACCGCGGTGTACCACGCGATGGGCGACGCGGTCAGTCCCACGGAGCTCCGCAACGTGACGTCGAACATCTTCACGCAGCCCGAGATCGCGACCCTCGGCTGGTCGCAGAAGCAGATCGAGGAGGGGCTCGCGCAGGGCGACATCTACAAGCTGCCGCTCGCCTCGAACCCTCGCGCGAAGATGCAGAACGTGAAGGACGGCTTCGTGAAGCTGTTCGCGCGCACGGGCTCGGGCACGGTCATCGGCGGCGTCATCGTGGCGCCCAAGGCCTCCGAGCTGATCTTCCCGCTGGCGCTCGCGGTCGAGCACCGGCTCACGGTCGACGACGTCGCGCGCGCGTTCACGGTGTACCCGTCGCTGTCGGGCAGCATCTCCGACGCGGCGCGCGCCATGCACATCGTCCTCTGACCCTCCGGCCGCCCCGTGCGGCCCGCACGCGACGACGGCCGGCCCCGCGGGGACCGGCCGTCGTCGCGTGGTGCGCGGGGTCAGACGATGTCGAGGAGGCGGTGCCCCGAGGGCACGGTCTCGCCGACCTGGGCCTGGAGGCCCGTGACGGTGCCGTCGCGGTGCGCCGTGAGCGGCTGCTCCATCTTCATCGCCTCGAGGACCACGAGCAGGTCGCCCTTGACGACCTGCTGGCCCTCCTCGACGGCGAGCTTGACCACGGTGGCCTGCATGGGCGAGGTGACGGATCCGCCGCCCGAGGTGTCGACTGAGCCGGACTGCTTGCGGCGGGCGGGGGCCGCCGACGCGCGACGCGACGCCGAGGCGCCGGCCGCCGGAGCGAGGTCCTCCGGGAGGCTGACCTCGATGCGCTTGCCGCCGACCTCGACCACGACCGTGTGCCGTGCGGGCGCCTCGGCGGCGTCCTCGAGGGCGCCCGACCAGGGCTCGATGGTGTTGTCGAACTCGGTCTCGATCCAGCGCGTGTAGACGGAGAAGGGCGCACCGTCGGCGGGGGCGAAGGCCGCGTCGCGCACGATCGCGCGGTGGAAGGGGAGCACGGTGGGCAGGCCCTGCACCTCGAACTCGTCGAGGGCGCGGCGCGAGCGCTCGAGGGCGTCCTCGCGGCTGGATCCCGTGACGATGAGCTTCGCGAGCAGCGAGTCGAACGCGCCGGAGACCACGTCGCCCGCGCGGACGCCGGAGTCGACCCGGACGCCGGGGCCGCCCGGCGCCTGGAACACGTGCACCGGGCCGGGCGCGGGGAAGAAGCCGCGGCCCGGGTCCTCGCCGTTGATTCGGAACTCGAACGAGTGGCCGCGCGGGGCCGGGTCGTCGTAGTCGATGAGGCCGCCCGCGGCGATGCGGAACTGCTCGCGCACGAGGTCGATGCCCGTGACCTCCTCGGAGACCGGGTGCTCCACCTGGAGGCGCGTGTTGACCTCGAGGAAGGAGATGGTGCCGTCCTGCGCGACGAGGAACTCGCACGTGCCGGCGCCGATGTACCCGACCTCGCGGAGGATCGCCTTGGACGCGGCGTAGAGCTGGGCGTTCTGCTCGTCGGTGAGGAAGGGCGCGGGCGCCTCCTCCACGAGCTTCTGGTGGCGGCGCTGGAGCGAGCAGTCGCGCGTGGAGATGACGACGACGGTGCCGGCAGAGTCGGCGAGGCACTGGGTCTCGACGTGGCGGGGGCGGTCGAGGTACTTCTCGACGAAGCACTCGCCGCGGCCGAACGCGGCGACGGCCTCGCGGGTGGCGGACTCGAACAGCTCCGGCACCTCCTCGCGCGTGCGGGCGACCTTGAGGCCGCGGCCGCCGCCGCCGAACGCCGCCTTGATGGCGACCGGCAGGCCGTGCACGTCGACGAAGTCGAGCACCTCGTCGGCGCCCGACACCGGGTTGAGCGTGCCGGGCGCGAGGGGCGCTCCGACGCGCTCGGCCACGTGGCGGGCCGTGGTCTTGTCGCCGAGCTGCTGGATGGCGCTCGGCGAGGGGCCGATCCAGATGAGGCCGGCGTCGATGACCTGCTGCGCGAAGTCGGCGTTCTCGGCGAGGAACCCGTAGCCCGGGTGGACGGCGTCCGCGCCGGAGCGGCGGGCGATGGAGAGGAGCTTCGCGATGACGAGGTACGTGTCCGCGCTCGACTGCCCGTCGAGGGCGTACGCCTCGTCGGCGAGCGTCACGTGCAGGGCGTCGCGGTCCTGGTCGGCGTAGACGGCGACCGATCCGATCCCCGCATCCCTCGCCGCCCGGATGATGCGGACGGCGATCTCGCCCCGGTTGGCGATGAGGACCTTGTTCACACGCGTCATGGGACCCCAGCCTAGGGTCTGGGATGTGCCCGGCTTCGGAGGGTGCGCACAAACATGCGGGGCCGACGGGTACGCGTGCCCACAACCGGCCGGTCCCCGCGCGCCCCTGGCATGATCGACGCATGACCGCATCCGGCACCGGCGACGACGACGCGCGAGCCGCCGCGGCCGACCTCCAAGAGCTGCTGCGGGCGACGGTCGGCGAGCTGCGGGCGCGACGGTCGCCCGACGAGGCGCTCGCGGAGGTGCGCGTCAAGCGGTCCTTCGGGCCCATCAAGCGGCAGCCGGCCATGGTGCCGGTCGGCCGGGCCTGGCGGCTCGGCGTCCTCCTGCTCTCCGCCGACGGATCCCTCCGCCGCACCGGCAGCATCACGCGCGCCGTGGAGCCCACGCGATCCCAGGGCCTCGACTCCGGCGTCGAGGCGCGCAAGGAGGCCAGGCGCCAGGCCGTCCGCGCCTTCGAGGAGGGCGACGCGGTCGACTACGACTGGGAGCCCATCGCGCTCGACGCGGAGTCGCTCGCCGCGGGATCCGGGCCCCTGTCCCTCCGTGGCCGCGAGCTCCGCGTGCAGTGGGGGCCGAACGCGCACGAGACCCGGCCGCTGGCCGCCTACCTCGCCGACCGCATCGAGGTCCTCGGGATGGGCTGACGCCCGGGCGTCAGACGAGGCGCGCCTCCACGGCGCCCTGCCGGTTCCAGAGGTCCGTCCATTCCGTGCCGAGCTCGCGCACGAGCCCGCGGAGGGTGGGCAGCGACAGGCCGACGACCGTGCTCGGGTCGCCCTGGATCCGCTCGATGAAGGCGGCGCCCAGGCTGTCGATGGTGAACGACCCGGCGACCAGCAGCGGCTCGCCCGTCGCGACGTAGGCGTCGATCTCCGCGTCGGTGATGTCGGCGCGGAAGCGCACGTCCGCGACGGCCGCGCGCCCGATGCCGCGCACGATGCGGCCCTCGGCCACCTCGATCAGCCAGTGCCCGGAGTGCAGCCGCCCCTCGCGGCCGCGCTGCGCCCGCCAGCGCTCCGTGGCGCGCGCGACCGTGTGCGGCTTGCCGTGCACGACGCCGTCGATCTCGAAGGCGGAGTCGCCGCCGAGCACGAGGCCGGTGAGGGGCGCGCCGGCGACGAGCTGCCCGACGACCGCCTCCGCCTTGGAGCGCGCGAGCAGCTGCACCATGTCCTCCGGTCCGAGCGGTCCCCGCTGCGCCTCGGTGGCCGCGACCGCCGCGGGCTCGTCGACGTCGGAGGGCAGCACGACGGGCTCGATGCCGGCGGATCGCAGCAGGGCCAGGCGGGCGGGGGAGGTGGAGGCGAGGTGGAGGCGCGTGGTCACGGGGACATGGTGGCACGCGGATCCGGGCCCCCGGCCGCACGCCCCGTGTGTCCGTGCCGCCTCCGTGTGTGTCAGGGTTGCGGGATGGGTGAGCAGGTGGGCCGCGAGGTCGAGGTGGACGTGACGAACATGGCGCACGGAGGGGTCTCCGTCGCCAGGCACGACGGTCGGGTGATCTTCGTCTCGGACGCGATCCCCGGCGAGCGGGTGCGCGCGCGCATCACCGAGGACTCCAAGAAGTCGTTCTGGCGCGCCGACACGGTCGAGGTGCTCGACGCGTCGCCGCACCGCCGACCGCACGTGTGGGCCGAGGCCTCCGTCGACCGCGCCCCCGAGGACCGCGTCGGCGGCGCCGAGCTCGGCCACATCCGCCTCTCCCACCAGCGCGAGCTCAAGCGCCAGGTCGTCGTCGACTCGCTCTCCCGCATGGCGCACGTCGACCACGACGTCCGGGTGCAGGCGCTCCCCGGCGACGACGAGTCCGACGGGCTCGGCTGGCGCACGCGCGTCAGCCTGCACGTGGCCGACGACGGCACGGTCGGCCCGTACGCGTCGCGCTCGCACCGCGTGATCCCCGTGCAGTCGCTGCCGCTCGCCACCGCCGGCGTCAACGGCGCGGCGCCCTTCGGCCAGCGCTTCCCCGGCGTCGAGGGCATCGACCTCGTCGCGCCCTCGGACGGCCACGTCCGCATGCTCCTCATCGACGGCAAGGCGCAGCGCCGCGACACCATCACCGAGCGCGTCCGCGACCGCGAGTTCAAGCTCGAGGCCGGCGGCTTCTGGCAGGTGCACCGCCGGGCGGCCGAGACGCTCTACGACGCCGTCCAGTCGTCCATCGACGAGGCCCTCTTCGATCCGCGCGCCGCCAACCTCGACCTCTACGGGGGAGTCGGGCTGCTGGCCGCCGCCGTGGGAGACCGGTTCGGCGACACCACGCGGATCACGAGCGTCGAGAGCGACGAGGTCGCCACCGAGTTCGCCGGCGACAACCTGGCGGAGTGGGTGGGCGCCGCGTCCCTCACGTCGCGCGTCGACCGCTACCTGCAGCAGCTGGCACGCGAGGCGACCCCCGCCGAGCGCCGTCGCCTCCAGGGCGCGACCGTCGTGCTCGACCCGCCGCGCGCGGGGGCGAAGAAGCCCGTCGTCGACGCGCTCGCCGAGCTGCACCCGGCGCAGGTCGTCTACGTGGCGTGCGATCCCGTCGCGCTGGCCCGCGACGTGGCGCTGTTCGCCGAGCGCGGCTACGAGCTCCGCTCGGTGCGGTCGTACGACCTCTTCCCGCACACCCACCACGTCGAGAGCGTGGCCGTGCTGGTGCCCGCCGGCTCCTGACCGGGGGATCCGCCGCCGAGGGGTGGCGGCAGCCGGGCGATACAGTGGGCGAGGCGGCTGTCGGAGCTCGACGGCGCCACGCGACGAGGGGGATCCGGATGACCGAGACCATGCAGGGATCCGACCAGGCGGCCGAGGGCCGCCCGCCCGTCCGCGTCGCCGTCGTCGACGACCACGAGTCGGTGCGGCTCGGGCTCAAGGCCGCGTGCCTCGACGCTGGGTTCGAGTTCATCCTCGCGGCCGCGAACGCCCGCGAGCTCGTCGAGGGCCTGGTGGGTCGGGAGTGCGACGTGGTCGTGCTCGACCTCTCGCTGGGCGACGGCTCGTCCGTCACCGACAACGTCAAGGCCGCGCAGGGCACGGGTGCCGCGGTGCTCGTCCACAGCATCGCCGACCGCGTCGCGAGCGTCCGCGAGGCGCTCGCCGCCGGCGCCGCGGGCGTGATCCCGAAGTCCTCGGCCACGCAGACCGTGATGGCCGCCGTCGCCACCGTCGCGCGCGGCGACGTGCTCAACAACCTGGAGTGGGCCACCGCCATCGACGCGGACCGCGACTTCGCGAAGGCCCAGCTCGGCCGGCGCGAGCGCGACGTGCTGCACCTCTACGCATCCGGCCTGCCGCTCAAGCTGGTGGCGCAGCAGCTGGGCATCGCGAACAGCACGGCGCGCGAGTACCTCGACCGGATCCGCGTCAAGTACGTCGAGGTCGGCCGCCCCGCCCCCACCAAGGTCGATCTGCTCCGCCGCGCCGTGGAGGACGGCATCCTCCCCGGCCTGGACCAGGACGGCGGCGATGGCCGCTAGGTGTACTGGGTCATGACGTTGGTGACACTCGGGCCGCGGGCGTGAGCCCGTGGCTTGAGTGGATTCGTTCAGTGTTGTAGTGCTCGATGAAGGGGTCAAGCGCGTCGGCCCGGTGTTGGTTGCTGGTGAAGGGTTGCCGGTAGGCCCACTCGGTCGCGAGGGTCCGGTTGAAGCGCTCGACCTTGCCGTTCTGCCAGGGGCAGTGCGGGCGGATGAACTTCTGCCGCGCGCCCAGGTCCTGGACGGCGTTCTTGAACGCGGTCGAGTGCCGGTAGGCGAACGCGTTGTCCGTGATGACCCGCTCGATCCGGGTGATCCCATGCCCGGCGAAGTACGCCGCTGCGCGGGTCAGGAACCCGGCCGCGGTCGCGCCTTTCTCATCGGGATGGATCTCCGCGTAGGCGAGACGGGTGTGGTCATCGACCGCGGCATGGACGTAATCGAACCCGATCCCGCGGCCGCGGACCTGCTCGCTGCGCCCGTGGACCCGCCAGCCGCCTCCGTCCGGGATCCTCCCGAGCTTCTTCACGTCCACGTGGATCAGATCACCCGGATGCTCGTGCTCATACCGGTGCGCCGTTGACCGGGATGCCCGGATCACGGCCCCGGTGACGGGGTCCAACCATGCCAACGGCGGCGCCCCGTGCCGGCGCAGGATGCGGGAGATCGTGCGGGATGGAACACCTGTCACCGGCGCCAGCCGCGCAGGACCCGCCCGCAACTGGGCCCGCGCTTCCAGCACGGCCCGTTCCCGCTCCGGGCTCGTTCGCCTCGGTACTGACCGGGGCCGCGATGACCGATCCGTCAGCCCTCGCAGCCCCTCGGCACGGAACCGGTTCACCCATCGATGCGCGCACTGCCGCGACACCCCCAGCTCCCGCGCGACGTGCGCGACCGGCCGACGATCCTCCACCACCCGCCGCACGAGGAGAACCCTCCCGTGAACCGTCAGACGAGCATTACCGTGGGACATCGAGGCCTCCTGGCGATGGTTGAACTGAACAGCTCCATCAAGCCAGGAGGCCTCTTCACACGCCCCGAAGTGTCACCAACGTCATGGCCGAGTACAGCTAGGCCTCCGGCCAGCGCGCCGCCCTCCGCGGCTCCCGTGACGCGCGCCATCGCCGGCGCCCCACCACGCACCCCCGACAACCCCATCAGCCTCGCCCGCATCGAGACGATCCTCGGTCGCGGCGCGGGTGCGTTCGGCCTCCTCTTCGCCCTGCAGTCGCTGCAGGTCATCAGCGAGCAGCTGGACGCCATGCGCCCGGCCTGGAGCATCGCCTTCCTGCTGGTGTTCTTCGGCAGCCTCGTCTGGACGTGCGTCGCCGGCGTGATCCGCCGCGGGGTCGTGCCCGCGCACGCGACCGTCGCCCTGGTCTTCGTGCTCGCGCTCGCGACGTGGCCGTTCGCGATCGTCCCGGAGACCCTCGCGACCGTCCCGCAGCCGTTCCTCTACCAGGAGCTCACGGTCGCGACGACGTGCGCGGCGATGGCCTTCCGCCTGTGGATCGCCGTGATCTACACGGTCGCGGTGCCGCTCGGGCTCGGCTTCATGGAGGTGGTGCTGCGCCACGGAGTCATCACGCCGCTCGACTCGTTCCTGCAGGTCCTCTACTCGATCATCTTGGGCGGATCCGTCCTGATGATCGTCACGGTGCTCCGCCAGGCGGCCCTCGGCGTCGACTGGGCGCAGGGCACGGCGCTGACGCGCTACTCGCACGCGGTGCGGCAGCACGCCACGGAGGTGGAGCGCGTGCAGGTCGACGCGATCGTGCACGACAGCGTCCTCACGACGCTGCTCTCGGCGGCCCGCACCGGGGATCCGGCCGCCCGCACGCTCGCCGCCACGATGGCCGCCAACGCGATGGGGCACCTGGCCGCCGCGGAGCAGGGCACCGACGACGACGCCTCGGTGCCGCTTCGCGCCGTCGCGAAGCGCATCGTCGACGCCGCATCCGCGCTCTCCGCGCCGTTCGTCCTCGAGACGCGCGACCTCGGCGCGCGCACGGTCCCGGTGGCCACCGCGGAGGCCATCTACTCCGCGGCGGTGCAGGCGATGATGAACAGCCTCCAGCACGCGGGCACCTCGGCCGAGACCATCACCCGGATGCTCGTCATCTCGGGCCACGGCGACGAGGGCGTGGCGATCGACGTCGTCGACGACGGCGTCGGCTTCGACCAGCGCCGCATCCCCACGGAGCGCCTGGGGCTCCGCGTGTCCATCAAGGAGCGCGTGGCGCAGGCGGGCGGGCTCGTCACGATCGACTCGGCGCCGGGGGAGGGCACGGCGGTGCGGATCCGCTGGCCCGCCCCGGTCGACGCCGCGGCGCTCACGGTCCCTCCCCTCCCCGACGACCTCGACGCGCAACCGCTCGAGCGTCCCGAACGCGAGAGGGGCGACCGGTGATCGTCGTCCCGCGCTCCATCGTCCTCGGCCTCGCCGCCCTCTTCTCGGCGTACCACGTGGTGCTCGCGCTCGTCGCGATCTCCGCCCCCGCTGATCCGGCCGTCACGCTCGTCGCGGTCGCGCTCTACCTCGTCGCCACGCTCATGAGCCTCTGGCCGACGAGCCCCACGGTCATGCCCGTGTGGCTCGCGTCCTTCAACCTCGCCGTGGCGACCGTCGTGCCCGTCCTGGTGACCAGCCAGCTCGCGCCCGGACCTCTCGCCCCGTTCACCACGTGGCACGTCGCCGCCGTCGGCACGCTGATGACCATCACGTCCGCCCGCCGGAGGCAGGGCTTCGCGTGGTCGGGCATCGTCATCCTGGCGGCCCAGACGGTG